>JAISBT010000201.1 GCA_031266055.1 Deltaproteobacteria bacterium | reverse complement strand
CGCCGTAAAGCGCTGAAGGGAGCGTCTAAAAATTAAATTGCTCTAGCACGCTGTAACACTTAAAAGTTCGTATAGAACAGTGTGCTGACGCCGGGCGAACAAGCCCGGCGCGCCGCCTTAAGGCGGCGGATCAAAGCAAAAACCACGTTTTTTGCTTTGCGATCTTCACACTTCAAACGTAGCGAAGCGAAGTTTTAAGTGTGACATGGTACTAGTCGGCCCTGAAAACTACGTAACATATAATTATGCAAGATATACAAAATACGCCGGCGCAGGTGCCGGTGTCCATTGACCGCGTGGGGATAAACAATTTCAAGCTCCCTCTGGTGGTCAGCGATAAAGCCAACGGATCTCAGCATACAGTGGCTCTGGTGGATTTGGGCGTGGATTTGCCGGCTGAATTCAAAGGCACACACATGAGCCGTTTTGTGGAAGCTTTGGAAAACTGGAATGAACAGTTAAGCTATGCCACGCTGAAAACCCTGCTTCTGGATATAAAAAACCGGCTGTCCGCGCGCAAGGCGTATGCCCGGTTCCGTTTCGCCTATTTTTTGCGCAAGTGCTCTCCCGTTACCGATTCCGCCGGTTTGATGGGCTACGAGTGTACGCTCACCGGCGAGCTGCCCGGGGACTTGCCCGGCGACATCCGCCCGCATATGCGTCTGGATGTGGAAGTTCCCGTGCTGACGGTTTGCCCCTGCTCCAAGGCCATCAGCGAGGAAGGCGCTCATTCCCAGCGGGCGATGGTGCGCGTGAGCGTGCGCCAGAAGGGTTTTGCCTGGATTGAAGAATTCATAGACATTGCCGAACAGGCGGCCTCCAGCCCGGTATATCCTCTGCTTAAACGCGAAGACGAAAAAGAGGTGACGGAGAAATCTTTCGCCAACCCCTGTTTTGTGGAGGACGTGGTGCGCAATGCGGCCCGGCGTCTGGCTGAACACCCGCAGGTAAGCTGGTTTCGCGTGGAGGTGGAGAGCATGGAGTCCATTCACAGTCACAATGCCTTTGCCTGCATTGAAAGAACGGTCTGATAAAGTTACACATAGGCCAGCGGGATCGCCAGATCTTCACCCTTGAGCGGCACGGGCCGGTCATAGAGGCAAATAAGTCCGCCCGCTCTCCGGGTGACGCCGGGAATTTTATCCAGTACGGCGAACGCCTTCACGTCTCCGGCCTTGGGGTCGGCATATTTTTTTATTTCAATAGGATACAGCGTTTGATCGCGGAAAATCAACAGATCAATCTCGTGCTGTTCCTTGTCGCGGTAAAAATACAAGGGTGGGTCGAGAACGCCGGAATTGGCATAGCTTTTAAGTATTTCCGCCACCACGAAGCTCTCGAAGAAAGCCCCGCTCATGGCGCCGTGCCGCAGCACTTCCGGCGTGTTCCACCGCGTGAGGTAGGCGGCGAGACCGGTGTCCAGAAAGTAGAGCTTCGGCGTTTTCACCGCGCGCTTGATGACATTGTTGTGATAGGGCTGGAGGAGGTACACGAGATTGGAAGCGCACAGAACCGACAGCCAGCGTTCCGCTGTCGTTTGGCTGATCCCGGCGTCCCTGGCCAGCGAGGCGTGGTTCAGGAGTTGTCCGGTCATGGCGGCTGTCGCGGTCATGAATTTCAGAAATTTGACCTCGTCTCCTACCTGAGCCAGATCGCGGACGTCGCGCTCAAGATAGGTTCTGACGTAAGCGGCGTAGAAAAGCTGCCAGTCCATGCCTTCGGCCGCCATGGCGGGCATGGCGCCGCGATGGATGAGTGCCCAGACTGTGCCGTAATCAACAGGAGCCGGGCAGTTTTTGCGCGCTTCAAGGTAGTCGCGATCCGGACAAAACGGTAAATCGCAGTCAATGCCGTAAAGCTCCCTGATCGACAGACCGTACAAATTCAAAATGCCGATACGCCCGGCCAGGGACTCGCCGACATTGCGCATCATCTGATATTGTTGAGAACCGCTGAGAAAAAACTGTCCCTTGAGTCCCTGAGCGTCGATGAACATTTTGATGTGTGGAAAAAGCTGCGGGGCGTGCTGGATTTCGTCCACCACCAGCGGCGGCGGGGCAGCCTTGAAAAAGGTTGCCGGCTCGGACACGGCGGAGGCCAGCATAATGGGGTCGTCGAGAGTGATGTAGGGCAGGGCGGGCTTGGCGTTCCGGAGGAGCGTGGTTTTTCCCACCTGGCGGGCGCCGGCCACCAGAATGGAGCCGAACATGCTTTCGATCCTGGTCAGCGTTTTTTCAAGATGGCGTTTTATGTACATGGAAATAACCCTTGGCTGATTTAATATTCAATATTAATATGGCCAAAAAAGGGCTGTGTCAATCTCCTTTATTTCTTTTCAAGGGAAGGGCCGGGGCAATATGCGGCAGATGCCTGCAGGCTGCCTGCATAAGAAGTTTGAGCGTCCTGCCGATTACGCCGCGCATATCCTTATCCAGGCTGATAAAAGATTTGAGCATGGCCAGAGCGCTGCTGCGCCATTTTTCGCCCATCTCCTGAAAAGTTTTGACGCCCGTGGCGCTGATTACCTGGAAAAGCGCGTCCACAAACCTGGCCCGCTCTTCTTCAGCGCACTCCGCCAGCCAGTCTTTGAGCGTATGGTCTACAAATTTGCTGCCGTTGGTCAGGGAGGACAGGCAGACAAAGCGCGGCCCGGCAATCTGCCAGGAATAGAAGTCATGCTGAAACAGCCCTTTCTGGGTACTGCGCACCACCGTGTAGCGTTCTTCGTGCTCAAGCAGCATGCCGATAATTGAGGTTTGGGGGATAAAGGCGCGTATTTTTTCACGGATGGCCAGATAGCCGGGCTTTTGCGCCGTGTCGGCATGTAGCCAGGGCCCGTCGTTGTTGTACACTTCAATGATTCTGTCCTGCACGGGCGGTGAGCAGAAAGCCGAGGCGTAGACGGCCAGATTTCCGCCCTTGGAGTGTCCTCCCACACGCAAAGGGCCATTAAAACAGGCGGCGGCGTTTTCCAGATAACTGGTTGCATCCGCTTGCGCCGGAACCTGACGCATGAACCCCATGTTGAAATCTTCCTTCCAACCCACCAGGGAGGTGTCCGTTCCCCTATAGGAAATATAGAGGCTGCCGTCGCCGAGTTCCACGGATACGGCGGAAAATTGCTCTTCTTCCCGTGCGTTTATTATGTCCACGTGGCAATGCAGTTGCAGATCCGCAAAACGCGGACACCGGCCGATTTCCTCAAACAGGCGCTTGTCCTCACGCATGCGCAAGCGTTTGTGGAGCGCCTTGTTTTCCGCAAATTTCAGCGCGGCTTCGCCAATGGTGATGCCGCTTCCAAAAACGCCGGGAACTATCCCTTCCAGGGGAACATAAGAAAAAGCCGACAGGACGAGGTTGTCCACCTCGTTAAAGCCGTCCTGCTTGATGCCCAGATCGCCGCGCCAGGCCATGTAGTCATAAATATCGGGCATGTGCGTCCTGTAGAGTTTCTCAAAAAAGCGCATCAAGATGGCAACTGCCGGAGTGGATATTCTCAATGGAGTCCACCGTCAGGATCAACGCTTCGCCTTCCATGCGGGCGTCGCCGAACACTTGAGCCTGATAAGGCTTGGAAGCCGAAGCGCCGAGCGTCTCGATCCGCTCTAAAAAAAGTCTATAAAGTGGGGGCATGAAAACACCCATAGAAATTACTTTGGCAATTTTTCGAACCCTGCCTGGCCCACGAGTGGAACGCACAACGGTACATAACCTTGAAGTTATTATGTTTATTGCTTTGTGTACGTACTTGTCAGGTGGCGACGGTTTTTATGACATGGAGGATTATGCCCACGCCAGGCAGGAATGGCCCCGGGAACATATCGGTATGCGGGACATTCCCATCCATGACACGTTTAACCGTGTGTTTCAGGCTATTTCGCCAGCCCGTTTTGGGGAATACCTTCAGAGCATTTTATCAGGATAGGTATTTTCAATGACAAAATATTCTAAGGCGTGACCGTTTTTAAAGCGGTAAAAGCCATGTTGATGATGGTTTCCGGGATAAGACCGAGGCCGATAACCAGCACGGCCAAACATATTCCCGCAATGCGCGCGCCGGGGGACAGCTTGATCGGCCCGGTCGCTTCAGGCGCTTCCGCATAAGCGGCGCGCACAACCTGAAGGTAATAGTAGATGCCGAGGGCCGTGTTTACCGCGGCGATGATCACCAGAAACACGAACCCGGCCTTGTACGCGCTGGTCAGCAGCATAAATTTGCCCATGAACCCCACAAAGGGAGGAATGCCCGCCAGACCGAACATGCTGATGGCCATGAGCAGGGCCAGAAAAGGCGAGCGGCTGGAAAGTCCGTTCAGATCCTTGATGCCGACATTCCCGCCCTCCGGCGAGACGCTGTAAATGACCAGAAAGGCCCCAAGCATCATAAAGAGATAACCTGCGGCGTAATAAATGGAGGTTGCGAAGCCCCATGATTCAAAGGTGATTATGCCGAGAAGAATATAACCGGCATGGGCGATGCCCGAATAGCCGAGCATGCGTTTTACGTCGGTCTGCACAAGGGCGACCAGATTGCCGTAGCACATTGAAGCCACAGATAAAATACCCACCAGCAACGGCAAAGCGCCGGGTTCCGGCGCAGCCAGCGCGCTGAACCTTGCCAGGACTGCAACAGCCGCAACTTTCGGCAGCGCGGAGATAAAAGCGGTGGTTTCATTGGAAGCTCCTTCGTAAACGTCAGGCGCCCAGAAATGGAAGGGGAACACCGCCAGTTTAAAAAGAAACCCGCACATCATCAGTAAGAGAGCGATGGCGGACACGGGCTGGCCAGAAATGACCTGCATGGCCGGGAGGATTTTGGTCAGGTAAGTGGTGCCGGTCAGGCCGAATACCCAGCTGATGCCGAAGAGCATGATGCCGGAGCAGGTAAAGCCGAAAAGC
>JAISBT010000049.1 GCA_031266055.1 Deltaproteobacteria bacterium | reverse complement strand
AAGCCCGGCGCGCCGCCTTAAGGCGGCGGAGCAAAGCAAAAACCACGTTTTTTGCTTTGCGGTCTTATCGCTTAAAACGAAGCGCATGCGTAGTTTTAAGCGATACATGGTACTAGACGAAAGGGATGGGTGCAGGCATGTTAAAAAAATTAGCTTTTGCAATTTTGTTTATAAATCGACTTTTCTGCTACATCAGCGCGATATTATCCATTTTTTTGATGTGTTTGATAGTGTTCGATATTTTCAGCCGATTATTCTTGAACATGTCTATTGAAGGAACTCCCATTTTCGCGCGCAACGCGGTCGTGGGCATGACGTTCCTGGCGTTGCCGTGGCTGACCTGGGAGCGCAAGCATCTCCGATCCGATCTTGTTCTCAGCCGTACAAAGGGCATGTTGAAAAAAATTCTGGAAGGAATGGCGGGCATTGTTACAACGGTAATGCTTTCACTGTATTCTTACGCCCTGCTGAAACCTACCATCAATGCTTTCCGGTTCAACGAAACGGACGTGGAGGGAACCACTTTCATTCCACTCGCCCCATTTTACGTTATCTGTCTGTTGGGTTGCGTTCTGGGCGTACTGGGTTCCCTGAGTGTTTTCAGGCGGAAGGCGAAAGCGAAAGACATGCCGGAAGCGCAAACACCGCTGACCGGATTTGAAATATAGCATTTTAGCATTATTAAATTGCTTTAGAGCATTTTAACATTGAAAATGTTGAAACGCTCTGGCGGCGAGTACCGCCGCCCGCCCCGCAGGCGCGGGCGAAACTTGTTTCGCCGTAAAGCGCCGGAGGGAGCGTCTCAAAGTTAAATTGCTTGAGATGGAGGAATATCAGATATGGAGCCAACCACTATTGCCTTGATCTCCATCGGAGTGCTTGTAATCCTGATTCTTTGCGGCGTGAACATCGCGTTCAGTTTGTCTCTGGTGAGCTTTCTGGGGGTCTTCTTTATAAGCGGAAATTTCAATCGCGCGCTTGGCCTGCTGGGGACGACCGCGTTCGGCGCCGTGCGAAGTTATACCTTCTGCGTGGTGCCGCTGTTTATGCTGATGGGCTCGTTCATGGCGAAATCAGGCGTGGCGGAAGACCTTTTCAAATTCGCGAATCACTTCGTGAAAAAAATTCCAGCCGGCCTGGCCATTGCGACCATTATCGGCAACACTTTTTTCTGCGCGTTAACAGGCGTCAGTGTTGCGTCCGCGTCAGTTTTCAGCAAAATAGCCGTGCCGGAAATGTCCAAATATAACTACAAAAAATCCTTCGCGGTCGGCACTGTCGCGGGGACGTCCGTGCTGGGAATGCTCCTCCCGCCAAGTCTTCTGTTCATTGTATACGGAATGGTCGCCGAAGTTTCCATCGGAAAACTGTTCATGGCCGGAATTCTGCCGGGACTTCTTCTTTCCGCTATCTTTGTAATCGGCGTTTTGGTGATGGGAGCCATCGATCCGACCACCATAGGACGCACAAAAACGGGCGGCGTAACGGAACAAGTCGGCGAACAAAGTTCTCAAAGCGGTTTCGTGCTTTTTATTAAAACTCTTCCGATCATTACGCTTATCCTGCTCGTAATCGGCGGCATCTGGAACGGATTTTTCACTCCAACGGAAGCAAGCGCCGTGGGAGCTCTGGGCGCGTTTGTCCTTGCCATTTGCAAACGCAACATGAATGTGAAAGAATTCATGGACATGACCTTGGAAGCCACAATAAGCTGCGGGAATATCATGCTTCTTTTGATCTGCGCCCAGACATATTCGCGCATGCTGGCCATGAGCGGGCTTGTGTCGCTGATCGGCAATACCGTTCTCAGTGCGGACATACATTACGCAATTATTGTGGGAATTTTTTTGCTGATCGTTTTACTGCTGGGCTGTATTCTGGATTCAACGTCGCTGCTGCTGCTCACGGTTCCGCTCATAAAACCGATCGTCGTCGGGTTTGGTTTTGATCTGATCTGGTTCGGCGTCGTGCTCGTAATCACCGTTGAGATGGGGATGCTCACGCCGCCGTTTGGTATGGTGATTTTTGCCATCAAGTCCGCCCTTGGAGATGAAATCGCGCTGGACGCCATCTTCAGAGGCGCGCTGCCTTTCCTGGTGATGATATTGGCAGCGCTCTTGATCATAATCGCGTTTCCGCCAATATCCACTTTTATTCCAAGCCTGATGTGACAAACCCGGGAGGTTCGCGTAAAAAAAACAATAGAGTACAAAAACAATAATAAATTTTTGATATTGGCTTGTGTATTTCTATAAATATCAAATCATGGAGAGTGGTATGTCGAACGAAGTCAAAAAAACAGACGGAAGGGGTTTTCTTTCAGGAGAGTACGTCAACCTTGATCATGACATCGACAAAGATCAGTGGCTCAAAGATGCGTTTCCCGAATGGGGCACTTTCCTGAACCAGGAAATTGAGAACCGGGTTGTGCCCAAGGGCGAGGTGAGCCTTTGGTGGTGCGGCGGCCCGTCCTGGGTGGTAAAAACCGATGAAAGCGGCATTTTCTTCATTGACATGTATTGCGGGCCTTCCATATACACCGAGCTTCATTATTGCGGGGTCTGCAAACAGTCGGGAGCCGACAGCACCAACTGGATCCGCCTGAATCCCCATGTGATTGACCCATGGGAATTCAAACAGCTTGACGGCGTATTCTGTACCCATGCGCATCAGGATCACTGCGACCTCTATGCCGTGAAAGCGACGCTTAAAACAACTGACGCCATGTACTACGCCCCGCCTAACGCAGTCAACAAATTGAAGGGCTTTGGGGTGCCGGACAAACGTATAACCGTGGCAAAAGTCGGCGAATCCGTTAAAGTAAAAGGCGCGGAAGTGCAATTCCTTATCTGCTACGACCAGACCGTCATTAAAACGGGCAAGGGGGATGTTCTGCTGCCCTATGAGGAGGCGGCGTGCTGCTTCCTGTTCAAAACATCGGCCGGCAATATCCTCTTTATGGGGGACACCTGGTATCATGACGGCTACATAGCAATCAAGGAACAGTACGACATTGACGTAGCCATATTCGACATGGGTTCGAATGCGCCGGGCGCGACCGACAAGATGCCGCCTTATGATTGCGCCAGAATCGGGCAAGTGCTCAACGCGAAGTTGCTTATTCCCGATCATTACGACAACTGGGCCAACACTGCCGGCGACCCCGAGCTGCTGGTCAACCAGTTTGAACGGATCGTGAAAGAAAATACGCCGCATATCAAGACCATGATTATGCGTTGCGGCGGACGCTTCGATTACCCGAAAGATCAGGACAAGGGCCGTTACCGCTACCCGGACGGAAGCGAGCGGTATAATTTTTCCAAGTCTGTTTTCGCAAAAAAATAGCGCATTCAAGAGAGGTGAACCAAATCCTCCAAGGCTTTCCGGGCCATCTTTGCTCCTCGCAAAGATGGCCTCGTTCCTGGCTCTTTTCAGGCAACCAAAACCGATACTGGCTGGCTGCTACAAAAAGTGCGAAAATTTCTGGACACTGCCTGGACACTACCAGTAGGCGAGTTTCGCCTGTCCTGTGAAACAGTCATTCCATTTGCTCTTGACATCGACGATGAAAATTATTGCATAAATCTATTGTGTAATATAAAATTCAAATGGATTTTCCAGATACGCTACCAGAAGCCGGAACAGGGCCTGCCATGAACAAAAAGGAAATATTTAGCGAATACGCCAAGCTGGCAAAGCATATGGGCATGCCTGTCGAGGATGTCCTGCGCTTAAGTGTGAAAATGCTTGAGATGGCGAACGCCGCACAATCCTCGCCTGACCACGCCAAACAACATGCGGAAATTGAGGCC
Organism: Deltaproteobacteria bacterium; assembly: GCA_031266055.1. Classification (GTDB taxonomy): domain Bacteria; phylum Desulfobacterota; class Desulfovibrionia; order Desulfovibrionales; family Desulfovibrionaceae; genus WRHT01. Next base: position 3,984 of record JAISBT010000049.1, on the reverse strand, counting down.
AAGCGGGAAGGCTTGCGAAAAAAAATGCTGTCAGGCGCACGGAGGACAAATGGCGCTCTTACATTTCCTATATAAAGATGAAAGCCTCATTGCCTCCCTGTATGCGCAGATTTTTCGCGGCCGCTTGGTACAGATTGATCACGGACAAAAGGACACTCGCAGCGATGGAACCGAAGTAGGCGGCAGTTTGAAAATCGTCTCCGGCAGTGCAAGACAGGGAAACAGTTTTGAAGAATCGCGCCATGAGCTTATTGACCCCCATGATGCCGCAACGCTTGATGTTTTAAACCATTTGCAAAAATTTGCAGTTGACGAAAAGTCCAGTAAAAAAGGTGATATTGTGCTTCTGTCCGGCGGTATTTTCCTGACCCCATATGCACACAGAAAATGTATTCTTGATTTCGGCTTTGCTTCACAAAGCCATCTTTTCGACACAATTCTTGCAACAAACGTCAAGGATAAGAGATCCAGAGCAAAAATAATTGAACTCGCGAAAATGAGTTGTGTTGGCGACGAAAATGATGTGCGGTTCTTTTTTCGCAGTTTGACGGGTATATGGTACTGGGGTTCTCTGCAACAGACAGAGATCATGCCTACACTGTTCACCCTGCAAGTAGCTTATGGCATTGATCTAATCCCTGTCAGCCTCGTAGCCATAAATCTCGGTGGTACAAAAAACGCCCCTGACGCCCAACCGGAACGCTTGGCCGGATTCGCGCAGATGATACACCACATGACTGGCTTGACAAACGATATACTGGCTGGGGAAGGGGCCAGCATTTCTTCAGCTATAGCTCCGCTGTGTATATCGCAGACAATCAACGCCGATGATGTGGGGGAAGACACACCAGAGGTGTAACGCCGATAATTATCGTCACGCCGAAATCTTCAGCAGCTCCGGCAAAGGCGTCTTGCGTCCGGAGAATGGCCGTGGCGGAAGCGTTATTTATCACAATCTGTCCGTCACGTTCAATGAACAACGGCTTATCGCCTTCCTTGAGTTGCAGCCGTCTGCGGATTTCTACCGGAACGGTCACTTGGCCGTCAGAGCAGTGTAATTTTGAGACGCTCCTTTCGGCGCTTGATGGCGAAACATCGCTGCTGTCTTCATCCGTAAGCTGCTGCGCAGCAACGGCTGAAACAAGTTTCGCCTACGCCCACGCCTGCGCGGCATCCGGGCCGGCGCCCGGGGCATCGGCCCGGGGAGCGGCTTTTTCCTTGGGCACGGGAGTAAGCAGGCGTTTATAGATAAATAGTTCCAAATCGCCGTTTGCGGCGGCGCTCAGGTCAAATTCGGCTCTGGCCATGGTTCTGTGTCCGCCGCCGGAACCCAGACGGTCAAAATTGGCCTTGGCCAGCCGTCCCACATCTTTGCTTCCGTCACTTCTGAAGATTAATACAGCCTTGTCGCAGCAAAATCCGCCTATCGCCACCCAGCGTATTTCATAAACTCTGGTAAAAAAATCCGCCAGCACAACCAGAATATCCGGATTTTCCACTTTACCGGCATAAATATAAAAGCCGCTGCCGGCCTTGTATATATTTGTTGTTGCTCTGGCAAAATAGGGCAGCCAGTCAAAGCGGAACTCGCTGTGCGCAATCCGGTTCAGCAGGGCGGAATCAGAAAATTTGTCCAGGTGCTGGTAAGCCCGTAAATCCACATCCCGCGCTTGGCGTTGAAAATTCATGGTATCGGTTTTTATGCCGAATTGCAGCGCTGTTGCGAGCAACCGCCCGGGACGGATACCCAAATTATATAAATATTCCGTCATCATGGTACTGGTTGCGCCGTAGTCCGGCTGAATTTCGACGTAAACATCCGGAGAAGGTTCGGTGGAAAGCGGGTGGTGATCAATGATTATGGAAAAAGTGATGCCGCTGAAGTTCGGGTTATGCGAAGGCTGGCTGTCCACCAGGGCAAAGTGCGTGTAGCTGCCCGGCATTTCCGCGCTATAACGGGGTATGCGCAGTCTGGTATAGCGCAGCATGGCCAGATTGTCCGGCCTGCTGATTTCGTTGATCCGCGCTATGCCGACGCCGGAAACGCGTTTACGCAGAATCCGGCTGAGCGTTGCGGACGAGGCCATGGCGTCAGGGTCGGCATTGATGAGGATCAGCCATTTCTGGTTGTGCTTGAGCGTTCCCAGGTAGCTGATAAATTTGGGGGTTTTGCGAAAATAACTCATGGTTGGCGGCCGTTACCTGTTTTCCTGATCCTTTACCAGGGAGGCGGTCCAACGCGCCGCATCCAGCATGGCCCGGTGAACCACCCCGTCCAGCGCGTCCAGCAGTTGATCCTGTCTGCCGCCTCGGGCTTTGTCTTTGAAGCTTATGGTTCTGCTTCCCAGAATTTCTCCCCGGGTAATATCCAGAAGAGACAGGCACAGACGAATTTCCGCCGTAGGCGCATCTTCCCCTGTGGCGTAGCATAAATGCAGGCGCTGTGCATCACTGTGCAGGCGGTATTTGCTTTGCATCCCCAGGTTGTCGCTTCCCACCGCGCTGAAAGCTTTTGTGGCGTCAAGGTAGCGGATAAGCTGCCGCTGCAGTAAAACCTGTACCGGAGCTTCCCATTTGGCTCCCGCAAGGAATTTAATTTCCCTGTCGTCAAAAAGCAGGGCAATGCGGTCGTTTTTCAGGGAATTCGCCGCGTCCGGCGTTGCCACAATCAACTGGACGGGCAAAGTTGTTTCGAAGAGCGGCAATTCCGGCACAGGGGTGCGCATGGCGATGAGCGTTACCGGCTCAGGCCGGTTTACCAAAGAACAGCCCGTTAAAAAGGCCAGCGCCAGTATAATTAACGCCGAACCGGGTATGGACAGAGTTTTGTTCATGTGAGCGCCTTTTTCTTCCTCCGGGATGTTGCGGGTAAATTTCCGCTTCAACGCGGGCGGTATTCCGGAAGGTTGCTGCCGCCGAAAAACAGAGAACTTGGGTTGTTTTGTATGCTGCGCGCCAGGGTATTCAAATTCTGAATCAATTGCCGTGCATCGGCAAAAATCCGCAGCAGTTCGTCCATTCCGGCGGAGGAAAGATTTTTTACATCCGACTCAACCTGGGCCAGCACCTTGTCCATGTGCTTGAAAGCATGTTCAGCGGAAAGAAGAGCCCCGGGTAAATCACTCTTCAGCAGAGTATTCGCGTTGTCCAGAACCGTATTTATCTTTATGCCGGCAGTGTGGACATTGTCCAGAATTTCCTCCAGCCTGCCGCTGTATTCAGCCAGATTGCCGCTGGCGGCAGCCAGATTTTTCAGGGTAAGGCGCAAATTTTCCGCGTTTTCCGGAGAAAGTATGTCCGTGAATTTACGCGTGAGTTCCACGAGAGCGCTCAGAGCTTCCGGAGCTTCCAGCGCGAATTTTTCCAGCGAAGATCTTGCGGCCGGAATAACCGGAAATTCGCTCCCTGCCTGCGGACTCAAGGGCTGGCTGGCGGAAGAGCCGCCCGTGATATAAATGGAAGAAAGCCCGGTGATGCCCTGCGTCTGGAGGGTAGCCTGACAATCCTCCCGCATTATGGCGGTGGCGGAAATTTCTATAATAACCCGCACCGCCGACTGGTCGGTTTCGGAAAGACGGATGTCATTGACAGATCCGACGCGGACGCCGTTGAAGAGTACATTGCTGCCGACGGAAAGCCCGGTAACCCCGCCCCGGAAATAAATGGAGTACTGCCTGAGGTTGCTGCCGTCCGGTTTGCCGTTCCGGCTGAAACGGACAAGAGCAAACAGAAGCAACAAGGCAAGAAGGGTGCAGGCGCCGACCAGTATATATCTTGCTTTGGTCTCCATTTACTCTCCTTGCGGGCTGACCGTCGCCTGTGCCTGTTGTTTCTGCAATCAAGCCCTGATCCGCTGTAACACTATGGCATTTTACGCTTGAGATTGTCGCTTAACGGCGAAGCAAGTTCGCCTCGCGACAATCTCGCGGCAAGGATTTGCAGGCAAATCCTTGCAGAGCGCTTTATACATTTTCACTGTTAATA
>JAISBT010000180.1 GCA_031266055.1 Deltaproteobacteria bacterium | reverse complement strand
CATAGGATTGGAACACACACATAACACCGTCCCATAATTCGCGTTCAGCCAAGAGCGACGCGGTTTTGTCATTTCCCAAAACGGCCCTGTCTCCGGAGGAGGTAGGGCCGTTTTGGCGTTTCCTTTCTCGCCCAACAGGCCCAGGAACTCCGAACCCTGGTCTGCCGGCTTACCGAGATGAACATTAAAAAGTGAATACTCCTCCGGCGTTACCCGACGGAGTATTCACTTTACCGGATCGGGCACTTGGAGCATTTTAACGTTGAAAATGTTGAAATGCTCCAAATCCTTGGCGTAGCGGTCATTTTCGCTGAATATGCACCCGCAGTACTGCTGGCGGTAAATTTCCCATTCTTTGGAAAGCCTGATGCCCTCCTGCCAGTCCGGGCGGAAATCCCGGTATAGAAAAGGCAGCTTGCCCTCGGCCAGCCTGCTCCCCACGGCGGCGATTTCGGCATGCCTTTGCCTGCGCGAATACAAAAGAGAGGTGCTGAAGGCGTCAAAGCTTGCCCCGCTCCGCTCAAGGGCAAACTCCAGAGCGCGCTCCAGGCGCTGCTCCCAGCACAAAGCGCAGCGCTCAAAGCCGCCGGCCAGTCCGTCCTCCTGCCGCGCGCTGCCGCGCGTCATTTCATCCCCCTGCCGCGCGCTTTCGCGCGTCATTTCCAGCCAGCCCGGCGTATCATACCCTTCCCGCCCCGCGGGATCAGCGCAAAAATGTAAGGGTATGCCGAAATTGCGGGCAACTTGCCCGGCCCCGGCCCGACGGCGCAGATATTCCGCCAGCGGGTGTATGTTCGGGTTAAAAAAAAAGCCATGCACCTCGTGCCCTTCGTCCAAAAGACGGCGTACCGGCATAATGGCGCAAGGGCCGCAGCAAATATGCAGCAGCACGCGCATGTTATTGATATTCCCCGTTATGCCAGGCCTGCTCCCGATCCAGCACCCGGCAATTCACCGCCTCCGCCAGATGTTCCAGGCCGATGTCTTTTTTATCGTCCAAATCCGCTATGCTGCGGGAAAGGCGCAAAATACGGGTATAAGAACGGGCGGACAGAGCCAGTTTGTTCATGGCTTCGCCCAAAAAATCCTGTTCAACCTTATCCAGGCAGCAATGCCGTTCCAGAAGGCCGCCGTTAAGCTCCGCGTTACAGCGGCAGTCCGTATCCGCGTAGCGCCTGTTCTGCACTTCCCTGGCACGCAGCACATTTCGGCGTATGCTTTGCGAAGTAGCCCCGGCTTCTTTGGATCGCAAATCCGCATAGGGCACCGCCGGCACCTCCACATGCAGGTCGAACCTGTCCAGTAAAGGCCCGGAAAGCCTGGCCCGGTACCGCTGCACGGTTGCGGGCGGGCAGGAGCAAACATGCTTGGGGTCTCCCAGATATCCGCAGGGGCAGGGGTTCATGGCCGCCACCAGCATAATTTTACCGGGGTAAGTCACGGAAATGGCCGCACGCGCGATAGTGATCCTGCCGTCTTCCAAAGGTTGGCGCAGTGCCTCCAGCGTTGTTTTGTTGAATTCCGGCAGTTCATCCAGAAATAATACGCCCCGATGCGCCAAAGATATTTCTCCCGGCTTGGGAGAAGCCGTGCCGCCCACCATCCCGGCATAGGAAGTCGTGTGATGCGGAGAACGGAAAGGGCGGCGCGCAATCAGCGAAACGCCCGGAGCAAGCTGCCCGGCCACGCTGTAAATTTTAGTGACTTCCAGCGCCTCTTCAAAATCAAGCGGAGGGAGCACGCCGGGTATACGCTGGGCCAGCATGGTTTTTCCGCTGCCCGGAGGCCCCATGAACAGGATATTATGCCCGCCGGCCGCCGCGATTTCAATGGCGCGCTTGGCATGTTCCTGCCCCTTTACCTCCGCGAAATCCTGCCCGAAATCCGACAACCGGGCCGCAAGATCCTTGTAATCTTCTTTGGCGGCCTGCTCCAGGGCAAGTTCCCCTTTTAGAAAAGCAATAGCTTCGGACAGGCTGCGTACCCCATACACCTCCAGTCCGCTGACCACGGCGGCCTCCCGGACATTGTCCGCGGGGATGATCAATCCTCTGGTTTTTCGCTCCGCAGCCAGAAGGGCCACCGGCAGAACTCCGGGTATAGGGCGCACTTCCCCGGTTAAGGAAAGTTCCCCCGCGCAGTAGTAACCGTTCAGGGCATCCTGCGGCAAAATTCCGGCGGCGCAGAGCAGGGCTAAAGCCAGCGGAAGGTCATACCCCGCTCCAGCCTTGCGCCAATCCGCCGGAGCCAGATTAACGGTAATTTTACCGGGAGGCAGAGGGCAGGCGCAATGGCGCAGGGCGGTAAATACCCTGCTGCCGGCTTCCCGCACGGCCCCTTCGGCCAACCCGACCATATTGAAAGCCGGCAGACCCGAGCGGTTGAAATCCGCTTCCAGGCGGACTTCAAAGGCGTCCACTCCATGCAGGGCCGCGCAGGAAACCTTAGAGCATTGTGCCATTGAAAATATCCGGTCGATGCTGAATCGGAATTACTCAACCAATTGCCCCAAACGGCCGAAACGCGGCCCGGTGTCTTCATAGCCGGAGCTTCCGGCATCACCGGGCTCGCCGCCCCAGGACCAGTACAAGCGCCAGGCTTTGCCGCGAATAAGCGTACGCTCCACAAAACCCCACTCGCGGCTGTCCGCCGAGTTGTCCCGGTTGTCGCCCATAACAAAATATTTGCCTTCAGGAACGGTAAGCGGCCCGAAATTGTCGCGGCTCCGCCGGAGGTGCGGGTCGGAGTGGCGCACATAGGGCTCGTTCACTCTGTTTCCGTTACGGTACAGACCTTTGTCGCGCATTTCCAGCGTATCGCCCGGAACTCCGACAATGCGCTTGATATAGTCCTTGCTTACGTCCAGGGGGTAAGCGAACACAATTATGTCGCCAAGCTCCGGATCGCCCACGTCGAAAACCACTTTATCCGTAAAGGGTATTTTTACGCCATAAACGAATTTGTTCACAAGCAGGCGGTCGCCGATAAGCAGAGTGTCCAGCATGGAACCCGAAGGGATCTGATAGGCCTGAATCACAAAAGCCCGGATAAACAAAGCCAGAAGCAGGGCCAGAATTATCGCGTCCAAGTATTCACGCCAGACCGGTTTTTTAGCCATTATTACGTTCCTTGAAAATATTATTCTTCACTGACTTTAAGCGCGGCCAGAAAAGCTTCCTGCGGCAACTCGACATTGCCCATGCGCTTCATGCGCTTTTTGCCTTCTTTTTGCTTTTCCAGAAGCTTGCGCTTCCTGGTAATATCGCCGCCATAGCATTTGGCCGTCACATTTTTACCTATGGGCGAGTTGCGTTCTCTGGCGATTACCTTGGTTCCTATTGCCGCCTGGATAATCACTTCAAAAAGCTGTCTGGGAATGGCGCGTTTGAGCTTCAAAGCCAGCGCCCTGCCCTGCCGGGCGGCTTTTTCCCGGTGGAGGATTACCGCCAAAGCATCGACGGGGTCGCCGTTTATCCATATATCCAGCTTCACCAGATCGCTTTCCCGGTAGTCAATTATTTCATACTCCATGGAAGCGTATCCCTTGGTCATGGACTTGAGTCGATCGAAAAAATCAAAGACAATTTCGGCAAAGGGCAGTTCATAGGTAATAATTACCCGCGAACCGGCCAGGTAACGCATGTCTTTCTGCAGCCCGCGCTTTTCTTCGCACAGCTTGAGTACATTGCCGACATATTCATGCGGCGCGTGGATATCCAGCCGGACAAAAGGCTCGTACAAAGCCGTTATGCGCCCGGCTTCGGGAAGCTTTGCCGGGTTGTCGATAAACAGGGTGGAGTTGTCGGAGGTTGCCACCTTGTATACCACCGAAGGGGCCGTGGCAATCAGCTCCGCCTGAAATTCCCGCTCCAGACGCTCCTGCACAATTTCCATATGCAGAAGCCCGAGAAAACCGCAGCGGAACCCAAAGCCCAGCGCCTGAGAGGTTTCCGGCTCAAAAGAAAAAGCCGCGTCATTAAGCTGGAGTTTTTCCAAGGCAAACTTGAGCTGTTCATAACCCTCGCTTTCCGTGGGGTAAAGGCCGCAAAACACCATGGGCTTGACTTCTTTAAACCCGGGCACCGGCGTATCGGCCGGGTTTTCCGACAGAGTAATGGTGTCGCCCACTCTGGCTTCCCCAAGGGTTTTAATATTCGCGCACAGAAAACCCACTTCTCCGGCGGAAAGGGCGTCAATATCAACAGCTTCAGGAGAAAAAGCCCCCAGGCGCAAAACTTCGCGCTCCATTCCGGAGGAAAACAGCCTTATCCGGTCGCCCTTTTTAAGACTGCCCTCCATAATGCGAAAAAGCACCACCACCCCCTGATAGGGGTCATACCAGGAATCGAAAATCAAGGCTTTTAAAGCGGCGTCCGGGTCGCCCGCAGGCGCAGGCAACCGCTCAACAACAGCTTCAATCACCGCCTCCACACCCAGGCCGCTTTTGGCGCTTACCGCCAAAGCCTGCGCGCAGTCAAGGCCGATGGATTCTTCTATTTCCTTTTTTACCAGTTCAGGATTTGCGCTTGGAAGATCAATCTTGTTCAGAACCGGAATAATTTCATGGTTATGTTCCAGGGCCAGGTAGACGTTGGCCAGAGTCTGCGCCTCCACTCCCTGCGAGGCGTCCACCACCAGCAGCGCTCCCTCGCAGGCAGCCAGGGAACGTGAAACTTCATAATTAAAGTCCACATGTCCGGGCGTGTCGATGAGGTTCAAAATATACTTCCGCCCATCCTTGCCGGTGTAGGGGATGCGCACGGTCTGGGCCTTGATGGTTATGCCCCGCTCGCGCTCCAGTTCCATGCGGTCGAGGTATTGCTCACGCTTGTCGCGCCCGGCCACCAGACCGGTAATTTCCAGAATGCGGTCGGCCAGGGTGGATTTGCCATGGTCAATATGCGCTATGATACAGAAATTTCTTATATTTTGCTGTCTAATCATTGTGATCCTGTCAAAATGGAGAGGGAATAGTGCCACAAGAGGACTGAAAATGCAAACTATGGTAATTTAATTTTGAGACGCTCCCTTATACCATTTCCACATCAAAACTGCATCCATGCAGTTTTGATGTAGCGGCTGCGGCGGCGAACCGCTGCGCGGCGCTTGGAGCCGGCGTGCCTTTCTGAAAAAGCCGTTTCCCGGTTTTTCAGCATCGACTATTATAGCCAGTTTTTGTATAATACCTTCACAAAAAGCGCAAAGCGGCATAATTTCCAAATGGCTATTGACAGGAGCTTGCGGCGCGGTTAAGTGCAAGAGGTGAACCGCTTGGCCGGCGGTTTTTTATATGTTTGCCTGTAACCCGGCGGAATGCCGCCGAACTTTATTGGAGGATAACATGGGTTATAAAGTTACTGTTGATCACAACAAATGTAACGGCGACGGCGAATGTGTGGATATTTGCCCTGTGGGCGTGTATGAACTGCAGGAAGGCAAATCCAGCCCGATAAATGCCGACGAATGTCTGGGCTGCGAATCCTGCATTGAAGTTTGCCCGACCAGCGCTATTACGGTTGAAGATCAATAATGCGGATTCCGGATGAAAATTGCGGGGCGCATTTCGCCGTGCTTCCCGAAATGCTTCGCTTTGGCGCGGCATCCTGCCGCGCAATCCAACGCCAAATTAAAAATTAACGCATTTTCAACTTGGAATTGGAATAAGTCACAAACCTGGCCGGAAGGCGCAGGGGCCAAGCCGGGCGGCGCCAGTTGCCCGGCTTTTTTCAGTATCGGCGTTAAACCTTCTGAACATCATCCGTCAGGCTGACGATCCTCCGCAGGGAAAAGTTTACTTTTTAATGCGGATATCAGTAGAGCATGGAGGGGGAGTACCTATGCACACTATCCCGGTGGAACCGTTCAAAAAAAAATATGCCGCGCTGGCGGCGAAGGCATCGGCGGCGGAGCTGGAAACGCTTTTCGCCTCGGCCGTCAAATCCGTACAGCCTCTGTTTGACGCCGGCTCGGCGCAATACCTGCGGCAGGGCAAAGAATACATTGACTGTCTGGCCAAACCCCCGGGCAGTCTCGGCCGGCTGGAAGAACTGGCTCTTGCCCTGTACTGCCTGGAAGCGCGGAAAAACGGGCGGGCGCCAGAAAAACTGTGTGTGGATCCCGGAATGCTTTTTACGGTCGCGGCTGACCATGGTGTGGTTGCGGAGGGCGTAAGCCCTTACCCGCAGGAAATGACCCGGCGGATGGTGCAAAACTTTCTGCACGGGGGAGCTGCCATAAACGCCATGTGCCGCAACGCGCGGCTTGATTTTCTGGTTGTTGATGCCGGGGTGCTCGGCCCGGATTTTGCGCCTCACCCCGCGTTGATTCAGGCTAAAATAGCCCGGGGGAGCGCCAATATCGCTCAAGGCCCGGCTCTTGGCCGCAAAGAAGGGCTGAAGGCTCTGCTGCTGGGTCTGGAACTTGCCGGGCGCGCCGCCGGGGCGGGCTGCAAATGCCTGGCTGCCGGAGAAATGGGCATCGGCAACACTACCCCTTCCAGCGCCCTGTTCTGCGCCTTGCTTAAACTTGCGCCGGAGGAAGCCGCCGGCCCCGGCGCGGGCCTTGACCCCAAACTGTTAAGCCATAAAGCCTCGGTTATAGCCAGGGCTCTCCAGGCCAACCAGACCGCGATTCAACAGGGCGATCCGGTGGGCATACTCTCCGCTCTGGGCGGAATTGAAATTGCCGTTATGTCCGGCCTTATGCTGGGGGCTGCCGCAAACCGTCTGCCCATGCTGATTGACGGCTTTATTGCCGGAGCCGCTTTTACCGCCGCCCGGGCAATAGCCCCTGCCGTGCAGGATTACTGCATCTTTGCCCATTGTTCGGCGGAAACCGCGCACGGTAAAATACTCGGCATCCTGGGGAAAAAGCCCTTGCTGGATTTGGGCCTGCGCTTGGGCGAAGGAACCGGCGCGGCCCTGGGCATGAATATTTTGCGCGGGGCAGTGCATATGTTTAATGATATGGCCTGCCTTGACCCTGCCAAGGCCGGCGCGCCCGCATTTTGAACCATACGCCGCCGGACGTGAAGTCCGGCGGCGCGGCGGCTTATGCCGCCGGCGCGAGGCGGAATTCATTCCCGCCGAAGCAAGACATGGAGCGAAGCGATTATAACAGGATTCATTCCCGCCGAAGCAAGACATGGAGCGAAGCGATTATAACAGGATTCATTCCCGCCGAAGCAAGACACGGAGCGAAGCGGTTATAAAACGGAACTCCGCAATTTTTTTGACAATACGCCTGCTATGGCTTATAAGGAACGTTTGGCTTTGCCGAAGTTCTGCATTTTTAAGTGATTCAACGTACCGGGACACGGGTAATTATGCGTAAAATAAATACTGTCAAAGGGTTTGCCGATCACCTCCCGGCGGAGGCCGCGCTCTTCACCCGGCTTGGGGAAACCGCCCGGCGCACTTTCACGGCGTATGGATACAAAGAAATTCATATCCCTGTTCTTGAATATACGGAACTTTTTGCCCGTTCCATAGGTGTTGAAACCGATGTGGTGCAAAAAGAAATGTTCACTTTCCCCGACCGCAAAGGCCGCTCTCTCACCTTGCGCCCGGAAGCCACCGCCGGAATTATGCGTTCTTATATTGAAAATTCCCTTTTCGCCCGGGAGCCTTTAAGTAAAATTTTTACCTGCGGCCCCATGTTTCGCTACGAGCGGCCGCAGAAAGGCCGTATGCGCCAGTTTCATCAGGTGGACTGCGAATGCCTCGGCGATGCCGGGCCAGTGGCGGATGCGGAGATGATCCTCATGCTCATGGATTATCTGTGCAACCTCGGCCTTACAGAGTTGACCCTGCAAATAAACACTTTGGGCTGCGAGCGGTGCCGCTCGCTCTACCGCGAAACCCTCACGGGATATCTGCTCAAACTGGAACGGAGCGCCTTTTGCGAAGACTGCCGGCGCCGCCTTGAGGTGAATCCCCTACGCGTGCTGGACTGCAAAGTTCCAGGCTGCCATGACCTGAGCGCGGCGGCGCCCAAGCTTTTTGATCTGGTCTGCCCGGACTGCCGGGAACATTTTAACAGCGTCACCGGCATGCTGCATGAAGCCGGGCAGGAATACAGCCTGAACCACCGCCTGGTGCGCGGGCTGGATTATTATACCCGCACCGCTTTTGAAGTTGTATCCGGCAATATCGGCGCGCAATCTTCCGTTGCCGGAGGCGGACGCTACGATGGGCTGTCCGCTGCTCTGGGCGGCCCGGACATCCCCGGCATAGGCTTTGCATGCGGCCTGGAGCGTTTGTGTCTGCTGCTGCCGGAAAATCCGGCGCCAACGCCGGATTTTTATATAGCCGCGCTTGAGGAAAAAAGCTTGGGTGAAGCTCTGCTCCTGGCGCAAAAACTGCGTAAAAACGGATTTACCGGTGAAACGTCTTTCAACCGCAACGGCATAAAAAGCCAGTTGCGGAAAGCTTCGGCCAACAACGCCGCGTACTGCCTGCTGCTGGGCGGCGATGAACTTGACCGGGGTACGGTAATGGTAAAAAATATGCGTACCGGCGAGCAGTCGGAAAAAAAACGCGGTGAACTGGAGACATTGCCCTGACATCAGAGCAGTTTAATTTTGAAACATGAAACGAAGCGATCCCCAAGGCGTGACATAACACTGACGAAAGCGGGAAAACATGGAAAACACTCAGGATACTCAGCGGGAAAAAGACATACAACTGGAGCACCAAAAGCTGGTCGAGGCTCTGGAAGGGTGGGAGCGCACGCACAGTTGCGGCGCGCTAGACGCCAAAGATATGCAGGCCGAGGTCTGTCTTATGGGTTGGGTACAATTCCGGCGCGACCATGGCGGACTCATCTTTGTGGATTTACGCGACCGGGAGGGCTTGACCCAGGTGGTTTTCATTCCTGAAGTCGCGCCGGAAGCGCATGAAAAGGCGCATATTCTGCGCTCGGAATATGTTATTGCGCTCAAAGGCTATGTGCGCAGCCGCCCGGAAGGCATGCGCAACCCCAATCTGCTCACGGGCGAAATTGAAGTGGTGGTGCGTTCCTGGAAGCTGCTGAATACGGCGCGTACCCCGGCCTTCATCATTGATGACCGGGTGGAAATTTCCGAAAATCTGAAACTGGAATACCGGTATCTGGATTTACGCCGTCCGCGCATGTCCTCGAATTTGCGCGCCCGGCATGAAATGACCAAAAGCATCCGCCGCACTCTGGATGAAAACGGCTTTATTGAAATAGAAACGCCCATGCTCACGCGCTCAACCCCGGAAGGCGCACGGGATTTTCTGGTGCCCAGCCGTTTGAATCAGGGTGAATTCTACGCTCTGCCCCAGTCTCCCCAACTGTTCAAGCAACTGCTTATGGTGGGCGGGATGGAAAAATATTTTCAAATTGCCCGCTGTTTCAGGGATGAAGACCTGCGCGCGGATCGGCAGCCGGAATTTACCCAGATAGATATAGAAATGTCCTTTGTGGACGAAGAACAAGTCATGGCTCTGGCTGAACAGCTTGTTGCCCGCCTGTTTAAAGACGTGCGCGGTCTGGAGGTGAAGCTGCCCTTCCCCCGTTTGAGTTGGGATGAAGCCATGCGCGATTATGGCGTGGATAAACCTGACACCCGTTTTGCACTGCCGCTCAAGGAAGTCACCTCCATAGTGCACGGCGGAGGCTTCCGCCTCTTCGCCGAGGCCCCTCTGGTCAAAGCCCTGCGGGTGCCGGGAGGCGGAACGTTGAGCCGTAAAGACATTGACGACTATACCGAACTGGTAAAAATCTACGGGGCGCAAGGGCTGGCCTGGATTAAAATCCGTCCGGACGAATGGCAGTCGCCCATTGCCAAGTTTTTGAGCGATGAAGAGCGCGCCGGCCTTAAAACAGCCTTGGGCCTTGAAACCGGCGATCTTGTATTTTTTCAGGCCGGAGAAGCGGATATGGTCAACGCCGCGCTGGGCAACCTGCGCCTGCGGGTGGGCGAAGACCTGGGGCTTGTTGACCACAGCGTCCTCAATTTCCTCTGGGTAACTTCCTTCCCCATGTTCGAATATGATAAGGACAGCAAGCGCTATGTGGCCTGCCACCACCCCTTTACCCAACCGGCATCTGACGATCCGGGCCTGCTGACCGCCGACCCGGCGCGCGCCAGGGCCAGGGCCTATGATATGGTGCTTAACGGCAATGAAATCGGCGGGGGCTCCATCCGCAACCATAATGCGGATATCCAGCGCAGGACGTTCGCCGCTCTGGGCTTTTCCCCGGAAGAAGCCGAAGCCCAGTTCGGTTTTTTGCTGCGCGCCCTGGAGTTCGGAGCGCCGCCGCACGGCGGCATCGCCTTTGGCCTGGATCGTCTGGTTATGCTCCTGACCGGGTCAAGTTCCATCCGCGAAGTTATTGCCTTCCCCAAAACCCAGAAGGCAACCTGCCTGCTCACGAACGCCCCGGCGCGGGTATCCGCCGGACAGCTCCGCGAACTGGGGATAAAACTTAAAGAATAACGTGCCAGAGCATTTTAACATTGAAATGTTGAAATGCTCTGGCGGCGAGCAGCGCCGCCCGCCCCGCAGGCGCAGGCGAAACTTGTTTCGCCGTCAAGCGCCGGAGGGAGCGTCTCAAAATTAAATTGCTCTAAGGAATAGTTATGGGACTGGAAGTATTACAATACCCTGATCCGCGCTTAAAGCTTAAATCGGCGCCGGTGGCCGAAATTACGCCGGAAATTAAAAAACTGGCCGAGGATATGGCCGCCACCATGTATGAAGCGGACGGCATCGGTCTGGCCGCGCCGCAAGTGGGGCGGCTGCTGCGGATGATTGTCACGGATATAAGCGGGCCTGCGCAGCAGGAGGCCTTGCGCGTGTATATAAATCCTGAACTGACGCCTCTGCCGCCTTTGCCGGGGGAAGAGGAAACCCAGGTTTCCGAAGAAGGCTGCCTTTCCGTGCCGGATTACCGCAGCATGGTGCGGCGCTGTTCCAGAGTGCGCCTGCAGGCCCTGGATCTGGAAGGCAATCCCGTGCTTCTGGAGGCCGCCGGTCTGGAGGCGATCTGCCTGCAACACGAGTGCGATCATCTGGAGGGCAGGCTGTTTCTGGATCATGTAAGCCGCCTCAAGCGTTACCTGTACGACGACAAAATAAAAAAAGGCCTTATTCCGATTCCGGATTGACAAGCCAGAGCATCTTAACAATGAAAGTTATCTTTTTCGGCACTCCCGAGTTTGCGGCCGCCTCGTTGCAGGCGTTGCTGGATCAGCCGGCAGTCCGGGTGTCTGCTGTTTACTGCCAGCCGGATCGCCCGGTAGGACGGGGACTGGTTCTGCGCCCCGGCCCGGTAAAACGGCTGGCGCTTATGCGCAAGCTCCCGGTATTACAGCCCCTTGATTTCAAGGATCCCGCAGCCTTGGAGCGTCTGGCCGCATTTAACGCGGATATTTTTGTGGTGGCGGCCTACGGACTGATTCTGCCCGCAGCCCTGCTGCAACTTCCTCCTTTGGGCGCCATCAATGTGCACGCTTCGCTTCTTCCCAAATACCGGGGAGCCGCCCCCATACACAGGGCGATCATTAACGGCGAAGAACGCACCGGAGTGACGATAATGCGCGTGGAGCCGAAACTGGACAGCGGCCCGATTCTGTTGCAGCAGGCCGTGCCTGTCGGCCCGGATCAAAGTTCCGGCGAACTGCATGACGAACTGGCCGGGCTTGGAGGAGAGCTTCTCACGGAAGCGCTTGCCCGCATGGGCCTGCCGGAATTTTCGGCCGGACAGGCGCAGGACGAAAGCCAGGCAACCTACGCGCCCAAACTGGGCAAGGCCGATGGAGTGTTGAATTTCAACCGGGATGCCCGGCAGGTGCATAATCAGGCCAGGGGCGTCACTCCCCGGCCGGGGGCGCAGCTTTGTTTTACCCGCCTGCGTGAACGGGATGTCGGAAGAGAAGCCCTGCCTCCGGTACGCGCGCTGGCGGAAAAGGGGCTGGAGCTGAAAAGCTCCGGGCGTTTGAGCATGCGGCCGGATATTCTTCCGGGTACGGTAATGCCCCTGCAAGACGGCATCTTGCCCATAGCCTGCGCTGACGGCTTTTACGGCCTCCTGCGTCTTAAACCCGCCGGCGGCAAAAGCATGGATGCCGCGTCCTTTGTCAACGGCTATTTAAAAAACTGTCTTGCCCGCATATCATAAGAGATCGAGAGAAAAATGTTCATTATGCTTACCAATGACGACGGCATACATGCAGGGGGTTTACGCGCCCTGTACCGCCATTTGCGCGGAGCCGGCCATGAAATCGCGGTGGTTGCGCCTTTGGGCGAACAATCCGCTGTCGGCCATTCCATAACCGTTTTAAATCCCTTGCGCGTGAAAAAAATTGAAGAAGCGGATTTCAGCGGGTTTGCGGTCAGCGGAACGCCCACCGACTGCGTTAAACTCGGGATCACCACCCTGCTGGATAAAAAACCGGATCTGGTAGTTTCCGGCATAAACGCCGGAGGCAATGTCGGGCCGGACGTGCTGTACTCCGGCACGGTGGCGGCAGCCACGGAAGCCGCAGCCATGCGCCTGCCCGCCTTGGCCGTGTCGCACTGTTCTTTTAAACACCTTGATTTGGACAGTTACGCCCGGTACACGGTGGAACAAATGGCGCGCATACCCTGGAAGGCACTGCCGGAACGCCTGGTGATGAATTTGAATTTACCGGCCTGCCCATACTCCGAATGCAAAGGATTGCGCATCTGCCCGCAAACCGGCGTGGCTTGGGAAGACTGGTACATACGGCGGGAGGATCCGCGCGGCGGAACTTACTATTGGCTGGACGGCAGCATTCCTTTGGAAAAAGTTCAGCCGGGCACGGATAAATATGAGACAGAGCAGGGTTTCGCCACTTTGACTCCCCTGCGGTTTGATTTTAACGACCAGTCGGCGCTGGACTTTTTGCAAAAAAATTTTGCCGGGGAGTCTCCTCCGCTTCCTTAACCCTTTCTGAAAAAGTCGTCTCCGACTTTTTCAGAAAGGCACGCCAGCTCCAGGCGCCGCTACGCGCCCTTTTGCCGGGCAGCGACCTCATGCTCCAGCCGCGCAAGCCGGGTCAGGGCTTCTTTGAGCGTATCTTCCCCACGCGCGAAATGAAAGCGGATCAGGTGATTGACGTTTTCGCGGAAGAAGCTGGAGCCGGGAACAGCGGCCACGCCCACGGTCTGAATCATCCATTCGCAAAAGCGCAGGTCGCTCCAGCCGCGAAAACAATCCAGGGCTAGAAAATCGGAAATATCCACCATGACGAAATAACTCCCTTGCGGGGTGTTGTGCTTGAGGCCGATTTCGTCCAGCCCCTTGATCAGATAATCGCGTTTGCGGGTATACAGTTCCCGCAGGTCTTCATAATAGGATTTTGGAAGCAGCAGACCGGTTACCGCCGCTTCCTGCAAGGGAGCGGCCGCGCCCACCGTCAGAAAATCATGCACTTTGCGGGCATATTCAATGACCTCGGCCGGGCCGATTATGTAGCCAAGCCTCCATCCGGTCATCGAATAGGTTTTGGACAAGGAGGAACAGCACAGCACCCTGTCCCTGAGGCCGGGCAACGCGGCGGCATAAGTGTGTTTATGCGGCGCGTACAAAATATGCTCGTACACTTCGTCCGTAATGATAAAGGCGTCGTACTTTGTGGCCAGCCTGCCGATCAAGGCCAGTTCCTCAGAGGTAAAAACCTTGCCGCAGGGGTTGGAGGGGTTGCAGACGATGATGGCCTTGACGCCCTGCTTGAAAGCTTCTTCCAGGGCCGCCGGATCAAAAGCGTATTCCGGCGGCGTAAGCGGGATAAAAATGGGTTCCGCCCCGGAAAGGATGGCATCCGCGCCATAGTTTTCATAAAAAGGCGAAAACACGATAACCCTGTCTCCGGGGTTGCAGACGGTCAGCATCGCGGCCATCATGGCTTCGGTGCCTCCGCAGGTGACAACTATATCCGTATCCGGGTTCACGCTGTACCCGGCGAACCGTTCCTGCTTGGCGGCGAGTGCGCGGCGGAAATTATCCGCTCCCCAGGTGGTGGCGTACTGATGCGGGCCGGTGAGCGCAACCCGGCTTAAAGCGGCGGTGATCTCCGCAGGCGGGTCAAAATCCGGGAAACCCTGTGAAAGGTTGAGGGCGTTATGGGCATTGGCAATGCGCGTCATTCGTCTGATAACGGAGTCAGTGAAGGTAGATACGCGATCACTCAATTTTGGCATTATAAATTACCTCCCCGGTAGATATTATTAGGATGTCACCATACACGAGCATGTTCAATATGTCATCAGACTTGTATCAGGGCTGCAGCATTTTCGCTTGAGATGCTTGTGTAAATAAAATAGATGTAAATAAAATGGATTGCTATTTGACAGAGAACACAATACTCTGCGTGAAAATATACCCGCAGGGGGATCGTGCAAGGAAGCTACGGATGAAGACAGCAGTGATGCTTCGCCGTTAACGACAATCTCAAGCGTAAAATGCCATAGGGATGTTTTGGCAGACGCCGGGAGAGGTACGCCCGCAACCATGCGGGATGTATTTTCTCCCGCCTCGGGCGCGAAACCATTGGGAAGCGTGTGCACATGAGAAATCTGATAGTCAGCAATCTCGAGAAATGTATGGGATGCAACCGCTGCATCTCCACATGCCCTGTGCCGGAAGCCAATGTGGCCCGGATGGAAGGCGAAAACAACAAGGTCTCTATTGACAACAAAAAATGTATCGCCTGCGGAGCATGTCTGAGATCCTGCCAGCATGGCGTGCGTGATTTTGTTGATGACACCGCGAGTTTTTTTGCAGATCTGCGTCAGGGTAAACCTATTTCCCTTTTCTTCGCGCCCGCCAGCCGTTCCAATCTGGAGAACTGGGGCCGGATTCTGACGCTGCTCCGCAACTTGGGCGTCCGCAAAGTATATGACGTTTCGCTGGGCGCGGATATCTGCACCTGGGCGAATATACGCCATATCCAGAAAAAAAATCCGCCCTCGGTCATCACCCAGCCGTGTCCCGTCATTGTGAATTATATTTTGAAACACCGCCCGGCACTTCTGCCCTACCTTTCGCCTGCGCAGTCGCCCATGCTGTGCACTGCCATCTATATGCGGAAGTATCAGGGAATAACCGAAAAACTGGCCGCCCTGTCGCCGTGCATCGCCAAAAGCGACGAATTTGAAGACACGGGCGGTCTGGTGTCTTACAACGTCACCTTCCTCAAACTGGAAGAATACATCAAGGAACACCACCTTGTTCTTCCCGAAAAAGAAAGTGGCTACGATCATATTGATTGCGCTCTGGGTTCCATTTTTCCCATGCCTGGGGGTCTGAAGGAAAATGTCGAATTCATGATCGGCAAAAAGATGCGCATCGACAAAAGCGAGGGGCAGGGAGTTGTCTATCGCGCCCTGGACGCCTTCGCCAGAGAACCGGCAGAGAATCTGCCCGCGCTGTTCGACGTGCTGAACTGCCCCGAAGGCTGTAACCTTGGTACCGGTTGCCGGCACGTCAAAAACATTTTTCGAAGTGAATGCGGCCATGGACAAAGCGCGGCAAAACGCGGAGAAAGGGCGGGATCGCGAGTATTTTGAGGATCTGTACCGGGATTACGACAAAACGCTCAGACTCTCTGATTTTATGCGCCGGTACTACCCCAGGCCGGTTCGGAGCATACCCTTCAGCGAGGAAGCCCTTGAAGACGCTTTCCGGCAGCTTGGCAAAATGGACGATGTTGCCCGTTCTTTCGACTGTGGGGCCTGCGGTTCGGACACATGCCGGAGTATGGCCATTAAAATCGCCCGGAAAATCAACATCCCGGAGAACTGCATCCATAAAGTCCATGCTGAATTGCAGGCCGAAGTCGCTCAGGTGCTGGACTGGCAGCACAACGCCGAATCCATCCTGACCCTGCAGAAAGACAGCGCGCGCATCAAGGACTTTGCCGATACAATCGTAAGCGATCTGCACAACGTAAAAACGGCTATCGACCATTATGAAGTTATGACCAAGGATATCAACAAAATCGCTTCGAATATTCACATGATTTCCTTGAACGCGTCCATTGAAGCCGCCAGGGCCGGAGTGCACGGCAGACCGTTCTCCGTGGTGGCCGAGGCCATCCACAAACTGGCGCGCGAAACCCAAAAGGCGATTCTGGAAATAACCTCGACGTCCGAAGAGACAAAAAAAGCGATAGAGGATATAAGTAAAATGGTCGGCGTCATCAGAAACGATATCACAAAATCCCACGACAACATCAGCAAACTCACCGACAGTACGCAGCATATGTTGAAAACGGGCGGCGCGGGGTGAGTTCCGGCTCCAGCTCTGCGCGTGTTGCCAAAGAGCTTTCTATGGAATTGCAAAAAGAGATTGACAACAAGCGCATCTTGAGGCAAACAAAACTGGGTTGGGGGTGTAGCTCAGTTGGGAGAGCGCTTGAATGGCATTCAAGAGGCCGTCAGTTCAATTCTGTCCACCTCCACCAGATTTTCACGAAGGCTCCGCTGAAAAGTGGAGCCTTTACAATTGTGAGCAATTTATATGAAGAAATTTGAGGTTCTTCGACGTTAACTGTGGAATTTGATTTTTTTTTTTGCCGCCGTATAAAAATTATGGTATGCAAGCTGAACTATAAACTGTGAGATAGACGCATATGTCGCCTATAGTGGGGTACAGCCATCGCTTTTTGAGATTGTATAACGGGCCGGCACAGTCCGTTGCTTGTGGCACGGCTTTTGCTCTCTCTCTCTCTCTCTCTCTCCAACTCCCCCTCCCCATAGTCTGATTTATTAAATAATTCCGCATAATTACCATCATATTTTTCCCCAGGATTTTCCGTTTTGGATAAGTTTTGGATAAGCATATTGCCTTTCTTGTAGCTCCTCGCTACTGTCGTTCCATGAGCGACAACACCAGCAGAAAATACATCAAAACCAAGTTTGAAGGCGTATTCTACCGCCTGTCCCCCAAGCGCGATCCCAAGACCGGCCAACCCGACAAGGTGTACGCTTTCTGGTACGCCGACCATGAAGGCAAGGGGCATTGGAAAACCGTGGGCAGACACAGCCAAGGCGTTCGACCGCAGACCGCCCGCAACGCCAGGGCCGATTATCTCTCCGAAATCGCGGCCACCGGCGTCAGCCCTATGGAGCGCGACAAAGTGACTGTCGGGCAGGCCGTGGAAGCGTACCTCGCTTGGGGCAGGAACGAAGGCAAGTACGTTGACCAGCACTACCGGCAATACCTCGCCCATGTGAAAGCCAAAATTCACGCCACCCCCATTGTGGAGGTCACACCGGGGTTGCTTTCCGCCCTGAAGGGAGAACTGCTGAAGGCTCCCATCAAAACCGCGAAGCCCAAGAAAGGAGACAAGGCCAAATCCGTCAAGCTCCTGGCCGGTTCCACCGTGAACAACATCTTCAATTTTATGCGTTCTTCCATCAACCGGGCCATCGGCACCGGCATGTGGAGCGGGGCCAATCCCCTTTCCACAAAAGGCGGCGTCTGGCGCATGGTCAAGATCAACAATTCCCGGCTGCGTTTCTTCACCAGGGATGAAGCCAAGGCTTTGCTGGCGGACCTGGAAGCGGTCAACCCCCAACTGCATGATATGTCCCTTCTTTCCCTCCGCACGGGTTTGCGCTGCACGGAAATTTTCAAGCTCAAGGGCGCGGACGTGGATGCCAACGCGGGCGTTCTGCATGTGATCGCCAAGGGCGGGCACAGAAAGCCCGTCCGAGTGCCCGACGACATGATCTCCATGCTCCGGGCATACGACAGAAAGCCGGGAGAGCCGATTTTCCAGGCTCCCGTCACCGGCAAGGCGTTTACCAAGACGCCCGCCGCTTTTGCCTTCGCCGTCAAACGCCAGGGACTCGCCCCGGAGGACGGCAACAGCCTTTACGCCGTCACCTTTCATACGCTCCGGCATACCTTCGCCTCCTGGCTGGCCCAATCGGGCAAGGTCAGCCTGATTGAACTCAAAGACCTTATGCGCCATGCCAACATCAATATGACCATGCGCTACGCCCACCTGATACCGGGGCAGGCAACCGAAAAACTGTCCATCATCAATGACGTTCTGGCTTGAATGGCGGTGTTTCATAGGTCGATAAACCCCGTGGTCTGAA
>JAISBT010000170.1 GCA_031266055.1 Deltaproteobacteria bacterium | reverse complement strand
CCCCCCCGCGGGGTGGGGGGTGCTCAACTTCGGGGGGTGCTGTGTAATTCCTCCCCCCCCCCCGCCGGAGGCATTAAAATTTTTCCGTAACTTCGGTTTTCAGGCATTCACCCTGAAGGTCCCGCTAAAAACTTCCGTTGCCGGGCCGGTCATATAGATGTTATTGTCTTCCGCCCACTCGATCAGGAGTGTTCCCCCGCGCAGTTCTATACTTGCCGCGCGTTCAGTCCAGTTGTTCGCCACGCAGGCCGCCAGCACGGCGCAAGCTCCGGTTCCGCAGGCCAAGGTTTCGCCTGAACCGCGCTCCCAGACCCGCATGCGCACGCGCGTTTTGCCGATTACCTGGATAAACTCCGTATTCACGCGGGCGGGGAAAAATTCGTGGTGTTCAAATTTTGGCCCCAAAGAGGGCAGATCCAGGGAATCTATGTCCGGACACTGAATGACCAGATGGGGGTTGCCCATGGAAACGGCTGTTCCGGCGTAGTTTTGGCCGTCAACGGTTAAAGGCCGGCACACAAATTTATCAGCGCAATTTTCATCCTGAACGTAATGCTCCGGAAGCCGCATGGGGATGCGCGCCGGGGCAAACACGGGTTCTCCCATGTTCACCCGCGCGCCGGCGACCTTTCCGCCAGCGATTTGCAGGCGCAGCAGGCGCACGCCGGCCCCGGTTTCTATGCTCAGCAGTTCTTTTCCGGCCAGACCGCGCTCGTAAAGATATTTGCCTACGCAGCGTATGGCGTTGCCGCACATTTCGCCTTCCGAACCATCCGCATTGAACATGCGCATGCGAAAATCCGCTTTTTGCGACGGGCCGACAAGCACAAGCCCGTCTCCGCCCACTCCGAAATTGCGGTCGCTGATTTTTACGGCCAGGGGAGCGGGGTTGGCAATGGGAGTATCAAACTCGTCAATATAGACATAATCATTGCCCAGTCCTTCCATTTTGGTGAAAGGCAGAAAATCCGGCAGGGACTTGTCGTTCAGCGGTCTTGGCCTCTTGTCAAACACATATTTCATTTGCGCGTATGTCCTTTGACCTTGAAAACCTCTTCAGTGGCAATGAAGGCGTCTCCTTCCGGGTTTTCGCTTTGTTTCATCCGGAGGAGAGCCTGCCGGTATTCAATGGGCGTTACCTTGAGAAAAAGCGGCGACTGGGACTGCCAGTTGTTCAGCACAAAGGAGGCAAACGCGCTGCCCGTATAGCGGACGTGTTTTTCCAGCAAGGTACGCAAAAGCCGGATGTCTTCCGACTGCCAGACGCCTTCTATGTCCACTCCGTCCATATTGCAGCGGTTCTGAAACAATTCCGTCCGATCATAGACATAT
The DNA here is from genome assembly GCA_031266055.1 of Deltaproteobacteria bacterium. GTDB lineage: Bacteria > Desulfobacterota > Desulfovibrionia > Desulfovibrionales > Desulfovibrionaceae > WRHT01. Next base: position 16,249 of record JAISBT010000170.1, on the reverse strand, counting down.
GCCGCGCCGCCGCTCATGCCCGCGGCAAAGTTGTAGCCGACGGAACCGAGTACAACCACCACTCCGCCGGTCATGTATTCGCAGCCGTGGTCGCCCACTCCTTCTATAACCGCTGTCGCCCCGCTGTTACGCACGGCAAAGCGTTCTCCGGCGGAACCGGCGACATAAAGCTCCCCGGAAGTAGCCCCGTACAGGGCCACGTTGCCGATGACCGCCTGCTCTCCCTGGAACATGGACGGAGGGCTGAAACTGTTTTCGGCCGGGGAAGGCTCATCCGCGAGGCCGGGTGAAATGGCGATCACCCCTCCGGACAGTCCCTTGCCGACGTAGTCGTTGGCCTCGCCTTTGATAGTGAGCGTTATGCCGCAAACCAGAAAGGCTCCGGCGCTTTGCCCGGCAGTGCCGGTCAGAGCTATGTGCACCGAACCCGGAATAAGCCCGGTTTCGCCTTTAAGGCGGGCGATTTCGCCGGAAAGTTTGGTACACACGCTACGGTCGGTGTTTTTCACCATGGCGCTGAAGCGGGAGGTACGCCCCGCCTTGACCGCCGGCAGAACAGCGTCCAGCATGGCGGCTTCCAACTGGGAATCCGCATACGGATAATTGCCGGTTTTGTCCGCCTCCACAGACGGATTATAGGGCAGACGGCAAAGCAGGGGCGACAAATCCAGCCCTTTCAGGCGGGCCAGATGCGCTTCCGCGAAACCTTCCAGCGGCATGGGTTCCAGCAAGTCCGCCCGGCCAATCATTTCGTCCAGGGCGCGAAAACCCAGAGCGGCCATGTGCCGGCGCAAATCTCCGGCCAAAAAACGCAGATATCTTTCCACATGGTCGGCTGTGCCGCGTAATCTGGCGCAAAGCCTGGGATCCTGGCTGGCCACTCCGACGGGACAGGTACCCAGATGGCAAACCCGCAGCATGCAGCAGCCCAGCGCAACCAGCAGGCCGGAGCCAAAGCCGAATTCCTCGGCTCCCAACAGGGCGGCGACAGCCAGATCCCTCCCGGTGCGCAACTGCCCGTCCACCTGCAAGGTGATTCCGCCGCGCTTTTTATTATGCAAAAGCGCGGCGTGCGTTTCCGCAAGCCCCATCTCCCAGGGCAGGCCCACGTAGGTGATGGCTGTCCGCGGAGAGGCTCCCGTTCCGCCGTCATGCCCGGAAATGAGGATATTATCCGCGCCGGCCTTGGCTACTCCCGAGGCAATGGTGCCGATGTTGCTGCCGGACACCAGTTTGACGGAAATTTTCGCCGCGGGGTGAAGGCGTTTCAAGTCAAAAATAAGCTGGGCCAAATCCTCTATGGAATAAATATCGTGGTGCGGCGGCGGTGAAATAAGCGTTACCCCCGGAATGGTACGGCGTACCCGGGCAATTTCCGCGTTTACTTTATGCCCCGGCAATTGCCCGCCTTCACCGGGCTTGGCCCCCTGCGCCATTTTAATCTGAATTTCATCCGCGCAGGCCAGGTAGGCGGCGGTAACCCCAAAGCGGCCGGAAGCTATCTGCCTGGTGCGGGAGCGCCTGCTGTCTCCATTGGGAAGCGGCGCAAGGCGTTCTTCCAGTTCGCCGCCTTCCCCGCAGTTGGAACGTCCGCCAATGCGGTTAAAGGCAATGGCTACGGCCTCGTGCGCCTTGGCGCTGATTGCGCCGAAAGACATGGCCGCCCCCACAAAACGGCGTAAAAGCGCGCTTTCCGGCTCCACTTCCTCCAGGGGCACGGGCTCAAGCGCGTCTTGTTTAAAGCGCAAAAGAGAACGCAGCGTAACCGGGCCGCAATGGTGTTCGTCGCTTTCGCCGGCGTATTCAAGATAGCTTTGGAGATCATTTTCACGCACCGCTTTGTGCAGGGCGCGAATCGCCGTTGCGGACCACAGGTGTTTTTCGCCGCCCGGACGGCTGCGGAAAGACCCGCTGTCTTCAAGTTCCCCGGGCGGGTTTTGTGGATCAAAGGCCGCCGCATGGCGTTCCAGTACGCCCGAGGCAAGTTCCTGAAGGCCGATGCCGCCGAGGCGGCTTTTTACTCCCGTAAAGTAGCGTTCCGTCATTTCCGCGGACAGGCCCACAGCCTCGTACATTTGTCCGCCGTTAAAGCTGCGCAGGGTTGAAATGCCCATACGCGAAAAAGTTTTGAGCAGACCCTTCTGCAGAGCGGTGATATAGGCCGACCGGGCTTTTTGTCCGGTCTCTTTACCTGGAATTTTGCCGTTGACCGCCAGTTCGTCCAGGGTGGCGAAGGCAAGGCGGGGGTGGACGGCTCCGGCGCCAAAGGCGATCAATTGCGCCACCTGCATGACATCGCGCGCTTCACCGGTATCCACGGCCAAACTGCACATGGAACGGCGGCCGCTGCGGAAAAGATGGTGACGCAAGGCGGAAACCGCCAGCAAGGAAGGGATGGGCGCATGCCGCGCGTCCGCGTCCGCGTCGCTCAGGATGATAATGGTCGCCCCGGCGTCCACGGCGGCGTCCGCCCGGACGAAAAGCGTCTCCAGAGCTTCTTCCAGAGTTTTTCCCGCATTTTCTTTATCCGCGGGAGCCTCGAACAGCATGGGAATACGCGTCACCCGCACGGCCGGATGTTCGGAATAAAGCAGGTGCAGCAGGTCTTTGGGTGAAAGCACCGGGTTGGACATGCGCAATACCCGGTAATGTTCCGGAGTTTCCGCCAAAATATTTCCGCGCCGGCCTATAAATCCGGTCAAGGTCATCACCAGTCCCTCGCGCAGAGGGTCAATGGGCGGATTGGTAACTTGGGCGAAACACTGTTTGAAATAATTGAACAGAAGCTGCGGGTTCGGCGAAAGCACTGCCAGAGGGGTATCCAGACCCATACTGGCCACCGGTTCCTGGGAATTTTTGGCCATGGGCGTCAGCACTTCTTTCACTTCTTCCAGGCTGAACCCGTACAGGTGTTGCTCCCGCAACAGGTTTGCACGGTTACGCCCGTCCGGGCCAGGGGGGAGCAGGCGCTCCGCCGGCACGGACAAATCGCGCAAGGTCACGCCTTCCCGCTCCACCCAGTGCCGGTAGGGAGCGGCATAAATCACGCTGCTTTTGCATTCGGCATCCGTGAACACGCGGTGCCGGGCAAAATCCACCAAAAACATGCGCCTGGGCTGCAAGCGTCCGCGCTTGATTACTCGTTCCGCGGGCAAATCAAGTACGCCTGCCTCCGAAGCCAGCAACACCAGACCATCTTTGGTAATAACGTAGCGGCAGGGGCGCAGGGCGTTGCGATCCAGCATGGCCCCCAACTGCCTGCAACCATCGGAAAAGACCAAGGCGGCCGGGCCGTCCCAGGGCTCCATAATGGCCGCGTGATATTCGTAAAAAGCCCTTTTATCCTCGCCCATGATGAATTTCTGCCCGAAAGGCTCCGGCAGCAGCATCATGGCCGTATGCGCCAGGCTTCTTCCGCCGCGCAAAAACAGTTCAAAAACATTGTCCAGCATGGCGGAATCGCTCCCCGAGGGCTCAATCACCGGGGTAAGGTAACGTATATCGTCGCCGAAGAGGGGCGAAGCCATAAAAGACTCATGCATGCGCATATAGCCCTGGTTGCTGCTCAGGGTATTGATTTCGCCGTTATGGGCAAGGCACCTGAACGGCTGGGCCAGCCGCCATTTGGGAGCGGTATTGGTGCTGTAGCGTTCATGAAAAAGGGCAAAATAAACTGAAAAATCCCGGTGGGCCAAATCGGGATAAAAGGCCGCCAGTTCGCCGCCGTTCAGCAGCCCTTTATACACTACGCAGCGGGAAGACAGGCTCACGATATGAAAATCATCCGGCCCGCAACCGCCTCCGCCATGCAGCACCGCCTGTTCGATATGGCGGCGGATAACGTAAAGCTGGCGCTCAAAAGCTTCGGAATCGTCATTTCCGGGGTCACTTGGGCGATCCCAGGCATTAAAGCGCGCCGCTCCGCTGGGAGCGATCAGCAGTTGCCGGAATTGGGGCATGCCCGCCAGCGCGGTTTCCTGCACGAGTTCCCTGCGTACAGGAACAACGCGCCAGCCAAGCGGAGCCATGCCGTGTTCCTTGAGCACCTGCTCCACCAGGGCGGTGATTTTTGCGCACAGATTTTCATCCTTGGGCAGAAAAAACTGCCCAAGGCCGTATTCTTCAGGCATATCGCCGCAAATGGGCGCCCAGACCCGGCGCATAAACTTATGGGGAAGGGGGAACATAACGCCGGCGCCGTCCGGCTGCATATTTCCGCTGCCCGCGCCGCCCCGGTGCGCCATACGCTCCAGGGCCAGCAGGGCGTCTTCCACCAGCGCGTGAGTGGGCTGGGCGTCCAGGCGCGCGACAAAACCCACTCCACACGCATCCGATTCCCTACGCGGGTCAAAAAAAACAGAATTTTTCCCGGTCATCCTACAACTGCCATAGCATCTCATTATATTTGGGCAAGGGCCACAGCGCATCGTCCACGAATTTTTCAAGCGCGTCAGCGTGTTCACGGCATACGGCCATGCGCGGGATAAGCTCATCGCGGGCTGCCTCCGACCTTACCCTGATTCCCTCAAGATTGTCCAGTTCTTCGTGTTTCACATCCAGAGCGTCCAGCGCTTCCATGAGGCCCACCACATGCTCGCGCAGCTGATGAAAATATTTTTCCTCGGGCAGGTTCGCGCCAGCGCCCAAAATATCCCTGGAGGCAAGGGCGATTTTACCCGCCGTATGCATCCAGCGCATGGCCGCGGGTAAAATCACCGCGTGGCCGATGTCCAAAACCAGTTTGGTTTCCACATGGACATCCCGGATGTAATTTTCCAGCAAGACTTCCTGGCGGGCCAGCAGTTCGCGTTCGGTAAGCACGCCCTGGCGCAGAAAAGCTTCCATGACCTCTTTGTCGCTGTGGCGCTCCAGGACGCTCACCGAATCTTTCAGGTTGGGGAGCTTGCGTTCGGCGGCTTCCTGAGCCCATTCAGCGGAGTAGCCGTTGCCGTTGAAGATGATCGGCCGGTGTTCCCTGAACAGTTCGGCCAGCAGCCCCTGCACGGCTTTGGAAAACGGCGCGCCCTTGCCCAGAGAGGCTTCAAGTTCCGTGGCTATATCATCCAGGGCGCAGGCCACGGCTGTATTAAGCGCTATATTGGCCGGGGCTATGGAAGTGGAGGAGCCTACGGCCCTGAATTCAAACTTGTTGCCGGTAAAAGCGAAGGGGCTGGTGCGGTTGCGGTCTGAAACATCGCGGGGCAGGGGGGGCAGAGTGGAAACGCCCACCTTGATGTCGCCGGCCACCCAGCCGGAAGAATCGCCTTTGCCGTTGTTTTTGCCCAGGGCTATGCTGTCTATGATACTGCACAACTGTTCGCCCAGGAATATTGAAAGTATGGCCGACGGGGCTTCGTTGGCGCCCAAGCGGTGATCATTGCCCGCGCCGATGGTGCCGAGACGCAGAACTATGGGGTGCCTGTGCACGGCCCTGAGCACGGCGGCCAGAAATACCAGGAACTGGGCGTTATCCAGAGGGGTTGAACCGGGATCCAGCAGATTGTTGCCGTCAGAATCGCACAAAGACCAGTTATTGTGTTTGCCGGAGCCGTTTATGCCGGCAAAAGGCTTTTCGTGCAAAAGACATACCAGGCCATGCCGTTCGGCGGTGCTGCGCAGAACCTCCATGGTAAGCATATTGTGGTCGGTGGCCAGATTGGCCCGTTCGTACATGGGCGCGAGTTCGAACTGGGCGGGGGCCACTTCGTTATGCCGGGTTCTGGCCGGTATGCCGAGGGAGAACATGCGTTTGTCCACCTCCGCCATAAAGGCGAGGACGCGGCTTCCTATGGAACCGAAGTAATGATCCTCAAGCTCCTGCCCCTTGCTGGACATGGCGCCGAAAAGGGTGCGCCCGGAAAGCTTCAGGTCGTCGCGCAAGGTCAGGTAACGGCGGTCGATTAAAAAATATTCCTGTTCCGCCCCCACCATCGCGTCCACATGAGTGGCCGTGGTGTTGCCGAAAAGACGCAATACGCGCAGGGCCTGCTTGGAAACAGCTTCCAGGGAACGCAGCAGCGGGGTTTTATGATCCAGGGATTCGCCGGTATAGGAAATGAAAATACTGGGAACATACAAGGTTTTGCCCAGGGAGTTCTCCAGTAAAAAGGCCGGGCTGCTCGGATCCCAGGCGGTATAGCCGCGGGCTTCAAAGGTCGATCTGATGCCGCCGGAGGGGAAAGAAGAAGCGTCCGGTTCGCCCTTGACCAGCATTTTGCCTGAAAATTCGTTAATCAGCCGGCCTTCGGACTTGGAGCCGGGGCTGGTGCTCAGGAAAGCGTCGTGTTTTTCCGCCGTGGTTCCGGTCATGGGCTGGAACCAGTGCGTATAATGCGTGGCTCCGCGCTCAATGGCCCAGTCGCGCATGGCGCTGGCCACAATATCGGCGTCGCCTTCTTTAAGGGCTTCGCCTTTTTCAAAAATCCGCTCGATACGCAGGTAAACATTTTTCGGCAGGCGTTCACGCATGGTTTGCATGGTGAAAGCGTCCTTGCCATATATAGAAACCGGCGAATAAGACTGCATGGGCACGTTTGAGGGTTTGTCCGCGGCGATCAGCGTTCTGATTCCGGTTCTTGGAGTATGCGACATGAAAATCTCCTTATGGATGCAGTTTTGATCTGGAAATAGAATTACAGCGTCTTGTGTATAAACGCTCTGCAACAATTATGCAAAAAATATCACTGCTATTTTAAACGCTTATTTTTACAGGGCAAGCCTCATTTTTGGAGTAACGACTTTTTGGTATAAAAAAACTACTTTTTTGTTGATAGTCTTTGGGCTATACTCCTTCCCTGCCTGAACGCGGTTTCGGATCATACTGATATCCGCATTGAACGGAACAACCACCAGGAGCCATTATTAACCATGCTCGTCAATTCCGCCGGATCAGCCCTGTTCCCGCCCGCCCTGCTCATGCTGGACGACGGCGTCTGTTTTGAAGGCCAGGCTGTGGGGGCCTGTACCGAAACCACCGGGGAAGCGGTGTTTACCACCGGTATGTGCGGCTACCAGGAAACCCTGACCGATCCTTCCTATTATGGACAAATTGTGGTCTTTACCGCCGCGCACATAGGAAATTACGGGGCCACCCCCAAAGATGACGAAGCCCCTGCCCCGCAAAGGCAAAAATTCGGCGCCGCCGGGGCGGTCTTTCATGACCTGTTCACCCTGGCCGAGCATGCGCCTTTCCCCCACTGGCGGGCCGGCAACTCCCTCAACGCCGAACTGGCCAAAGCCGGTATAACCGGCATCTGCAACATAGACACCCGCGCCCTGACCCTGCACCTGCGCACCCACGGCTCACGCAACGGCATTATCAGCGCTCTGGATCTGGATCGCGCTTCCCTGCTGCGCCGGGCCAGGGCCCTCCCCTCCATGGCCGGGCTGGATCTGGCCCAAAAAGTCAGTTGCCGGCAAATGTACGCTTTTGAACCGAAAGCCGGAGATACCCTGCCCGGCGGAGCCAAAAAACCCGGACAAAAAATTTTTAATGTCGCGGTGCTGGATTACGGCGCCAAACGTTCCATCATGCTGCATCTTCTGCGCCACAATCTGCAACCCACCGTATGGCCGGCTGAAACCCCGGCCGAAGATATCCTGGCTACCCGGCCGAACGGCGTGATGCTCACCAACGGGCCGGGCGACCCGGCACCCTGCGCTTACGCTATTGCCGCAACGCGAAAACTGCTCGGCAAACTGCCGCTCTTCGGAATCTGCCTGGGGCACCAGCTTCTGGGTCTGGCTGCAGGCGGAAAAACCACCAAGCTGCACTTCGGGCACCACGGCATGAACCACCCGGTAAAAGACCTGGATAGCGGGCGGGTGCTTATTACCAGCCAGAACCACGGCTTCTGCGTTGATCCGGATACCCTGCCGCCCAATGCGCGCGCCACGCACTGGAACCTCAACGACAACACGCTGGAAGGGCTTGCCCTGACCGACGCCCCGGCCTTTTCCGTGCAATTCCACCCCGAAGCCGCCCCCGGCACCTGGGACGCCTACGGGTTATTTGGAAAATTTCGCCAACTCATCGAGGACTTTTAATCATGCCCAAGCGCAGCGATATAAAAAAAGTTATGGTTCTGGGTTCCGGCCCCATTGTGATAGGCCAGGCCGCCGAATTCGACTATTCCGGCACCCAGGGGTGCAAAGCCCTGAAGGAAGAAGGCTGCCGGGTAATCCTGCTCAATTCCAACCCGGCCACGGTGATGACCGACATTGCCTTTAGCGACCGCACCTACATTGAACCCATGAACAAGTTTGTGGCCGCCGAAATTATCATGAAAGAACGGCCCGATGCCGTTTTACCCACCCTGGGGGGGCAAACCGCCCTGAATTTGCTGATGGAACTGCACAAGATGGGCATTCTGGAAGAATACAACGTCAAAATAATCGGCGCGCGGCCTGAGTCCATTGAATTGGCGGAAAACCGTCAAAAATTTCACGACGCCATGCTGGACATCGGGCTGGATCTGCCCAAAAGCTGCCTGGCCACCAGCGTGGCTGAGGCCGTGCATCTGGCGGGCACGCTGAACTTCCCGGTCATTATCCGCCCTTCCTATACCCTGGGCGGTACCGGCGGAGGAATATCCTATAATATAGAAGAATTTCAGGAAAACGCCCGCCGGGGCATTGACGCTTCTCCCATCGGCCAGATTTTGCTGGAAGAATCCGTTCTGGGCTGGAAGGAAATTGAACTGGAAGTCATGCGCGACTGCGCGGACAACGCCATTGTCATCTGCGGCATTGAAAACCTTGACCCCATGGGCGTACATACCGGCGATTCCATTACCGTGGCGCCCATACAAACCCTTGCGGATGCCGAGTACCAGGCTCTGCGCCAGGATTCCCTGGCGGTGGTGCGCGCCGTGGGGGTGGACACCGGGGGCTGCAACATACAGTTCGCCCTTGACCCCAAAAGCGGAAGACGGGTGGTCATTGAAATGAACCCCAGGGTTTCGCGTTCTTCCGCCCTGGCTTCCAAGGCGACGGGATTTCCCATTGCCCGGGTCGCGGCCAAACTGGCTCTGGGGTATACTCTGGATGAACTCAAAAATGATATTACCGGCACTTCAGCCTGTTTTGAGCCTACCTTGGATTATTGCGTGGTCAAGGTACCGCGCTTCAATTTTGAAAAATTTTCCGGCGCCCAGCCTTTGCTCGGCCTGCAAATGCACTCGGTGGGCGAAACCATGGCCCTGGGCGGAAATTTCCGCGAAGCCCTGCAAAAGGCCCTGCGCGGCCTGGAAACAGGCATAGCCGGATTGGAAGAAAAAACTCAAAAAAGCGCGGTTCCTGTCCTTGCGGTTTCGCCTGCAAGCAGGCTCGCGGAACTGAAGCAGCTTTTACACTATCCGGGGCCGGAACGCGTTCTGCAACTCTACGAAGCGCTGAAACTCGGACTTACTCCGGAAGAAGCCCACGGCATCACCGGCATTGACCCCTGGTTCCTGTTGCAGATTCAAAGCGTCATCACCTCAGAAAAGGAACTGGCGGAGGATTTCACGCCGGAGATACGCAAGGCGCTGGATCAACCGGAGGAGGACAAACCCTTGCGCGCCGGAATGTCCGGCACAGCCGCCCGCTTGCGCCACTTCAAGGCTCAAGGGTTCAGCGACGCGCGCATTGCCGGAATCGTCTCCGGGGACGGAGGGGCTGAAATAAAAGAGGCGCATATCCGCCGGCTGCGGGAAACCCTGGACGTTCACCCTGTATTCAGGACTGTGGATACCTGCGCGGGAGAATTCGCCGCGCGCACCCCCTATTTTTATTCCACTTACGACGGCGTTGCGCCGGACGCCCTGCACACGGAGCATACCGCGCAAACAGGCCGGATCGGACAGTCGCGCGAGGCCACGGATAAAAAACTCCCCCGGAAAGTGGTCATTCTGGGGGGTGGGCCGAACCGCATCGGACAGGGACTGGAGTTTGACTACTGCTGCGTGCAGGCCTGTTTCGCCTTGAGCGAACTGGGCATCAAAACCATAATGATCAACTCCAACCCGGAAACGGTTTCCACGGACTACGATACCGCCGATACCCTGTATTTTGAGCCTGTGACCTGTGAAGACGTGCTGGCCGTCTGCCGGGCGGAACAGCCCGACGGGGTCATTGTCCAGTTTGGCGGGCAAACCCCCCTGAATATAGCGGAGGAGCTGGAAAAAGCCGGCGTGCCCATTTTGGGCACCAAACCCGCGCATATTGCCCTGGCCGAAGACCGGGAAGAGTTTGGCTGCCTGGTCAAAAAGCTTGGCATTCCGCAACCGGCCAGCGGCATGGCCGGCGACGAGGAAGCCGCCTGCCGCATAGCCCGAACCATAGGCTACCCGGTAATGGTTCGCCCCTCCTTTGTCCTGGGCGGGCGTTCCATGCGCATAATCCACTGCGAACAGGAACTGCGTTCCTGGGTGGGGGGCAGAGAAAGCGGCCTCTGTCTGGATTCTTCATCCCCCATCCTGGTGGACAAATTTCTGGAAGAAGCCGTTGAAATAGACGTGGATGCGGTTGTGGACAGGGAAAACCTGACCATTGCCGCCATCATGGAACATATTGAGCAGGCCGGAATACATTCCGGAGATTCCGGCTGCTCCATTCCCACGCACACGCTGTCCCGGGATATTTTGGCCACCATTCGCGAATACACGCACAAACTCGGCCTGGGCCTTTGCACTATCGGCCTCCTGAACGTGCAGATGGCCATAGCGCAAGGAAAAGTCTACGTGATCGAAGCCAACCCCAGGGCCTCCAGAACCGTGCCCTTCGTCTCCAAGGCCACCGGGCGCAATGTGGCGGGCCTGGCGGCCAAGGTAATGGCCGGGTTCAGCCTGCCGGAGATTGATTTTACCGCGGAACCCGCGCTCCGCTATCATGCCCTCAAAGAAGCGGTTATTCCCTTTGACCGTTTCCCCGGAGCGGAAATAGCCCTGGGGCCGGAAATGCGCTCCACCGGCGAAGTCATGGGCATTGACCGCAGTTTCGGGCTGGCCTTTCTTAAATCCCAGGCCGGAGCGGGCATGCCCATACCCTACCGCGGCAACGTCATCCTCACGGTTACCGACCAGGATAAAGAACCTCTGGTACCGCTGGCCGGGCGCCTCTCCGCCCTGGGCTTCACCCTGTATGCCACCCCCGGCACCAAGGCCGTGCTGGACAGCCAGGGCATCAACTCCAACCTCGTGGTCAAAATAGGGCCTCAACGCCCGCATCTTCTAGACTTTATGCGCAACGGCCAGGCCAGCATGATTGTGAATACCGTCAGCGGCGCGGCCTCGGCCCACGACGCCATGCGCATCCGCGCGGAAGCCCTGAGCCGCCGCATCACCCTGCTGACCACGCTCTCGGCCGTGCGCGCCGCTGTTGAAGGGCTGGAAAGCAGGCAAAGCGCCAGCCGGCTGGTCGCGCCCCTGCAAGACTACTACGCTGGAATCGCGGAAGGAACGCGGCCATGCTGATCCGCCCCGCAGACCTTGACGGCGCCGCTTGGGACATGGACGACAAAGCCCGCGACGCGTGCGGAATCGTCGGAATTTACGGCATCAAGGAGGCCGCGCAGCTTGCCGTTCTGGGCCTGCACGCCCTGCAGCACCGGGGGCAGGAATCCGCCGGCATTGTGAGCTGCAACGCGGGCAACTTATACTCCCACCGCGGCATGGGACTGGTTTCCAATGTCTTCGGCCAGGGCGAAGCCCAAAAACTGCCCGGAAATTTCGCCATAGGCCATGTGCGTTACTCCACCGCCGGAGGCAGCAATATCGTAAACGCCCAGCCGCTGCTTGCCCTGTACAGCGGAGGGGAAATCGCCCTGGCGCATAACGGAAACCTGGCCGGAGGGGACAGCTTGCGCCGAAAACTGCTGGAACAGGGCGCGCTTTTGCAGACCGGCAGCGACAGCGAATTTTTTCTGCACCTGCTGGCCCAGCAACAGGCGACCGCTGAAGAACAGATCGCCGGCGTTCTGGAACAGGCCGGAGCGGCCTTTTCCATACTTATACTGACCGACAAAAGAATGATTGCCGCCCGCGACCCCTGGGGTTTCCGGCCCCTGGCGCTCGGCCGGCTTGGCGACGGTTTTGTCGCGGCTTCGGAATCCTGCGCCTTTGACCAGATGGGCGCAACTTTTGAACGCGAAATTGACCCCGGCGAAATGCTCACTTTCACCCCCGGAGGGTACAGATCCACCTTTTTCGGCAAGCGCGGCGCGCGCAAACGGAACTGTCTGCTGGAGCTTATTTATTTCGCCCGGCCGGACTCTTTCGTTTTCGGACGCTTCCCCCATATTTTCCGCCGCCAGAGCGGGCATATTCTGGCCCGTGAACACCCCGCCGAGGCGGATATGGTTGTCGCCATACCCGACTCGGGCTTTTCAGCGGCCATGGGCTATGCCGAGGAACTGAACATGACCATGGATCGCGGCATCATCCGCAATCACTATATAGGACGCAGTTTTATCGCTCCCGGGCAGGCCGCCCGCGCAACCGCCGTACGCATGAAACACAATGTGGTGCGGGAGGTGGTCAAAGGAAAGCGCCTGGCGCTGATTGACGATTCGCTCATCCGCGGCACTACCACCGCCGCCCTGGGTAAAGAACTGCGCGACGCCGGAGCGACGGAAGTGCATCTGCGCATAGCCTGCCCGCCCACCCGGCACCCCTGCCTGTATGGAGTGGACTTTCCCCACTATACGGAACTTATGGCCTACCGGCACAGCATTGACGAAATTAAATCCACTCTGAACATGGACAGCCTCGGCTACCTTTCCATTGAGGGCATTGCCGGAATTCTGGGGGAAGATGGAGCGGATTACTGTACCGCCTGCTGGACCGGAGAGTATTTAGCCGGCCCTTAAAATACATGTAACAACAGTCGGTTCCCGGCTTTTTCAGCATTGATTTGAAAAACTTCGGCGCCCCGCGCCTGATCAAACCCTGGACGGCAGACTATGCCAGAACCTCAGATACGTTATGAAACCGATGAACTGCGGCTGCTGTTTGAAGTTGTGCAAGCTCTGGAGGGCGCTTCGGATATTTCCGATCATCTGGCCGCCACGCTGGAGATGATGGCCAGATATACCGGAATGATGCGCGGCATGTTGACCCTGATTGAGCCTAACGGGCAGGATATTATGGTTGAAGCGGCCTACGGGTTGAATACGGAGGAAATTAAACGCGGCCGCTACAAGCTGGGGGAAGGCATTACCGGCAAAGTTATCGCCACAGGCAAACCCATGGCCATACCCAAGGTTTCTGAAGAACCTTTGTTTTTAAACCGTACCGGGGCGCGGGATTTGCAAAAGGAAGAAATATCTTTCATTTGTGTGCCCATAGCCTTGAACGGGAAAATACTCGGCGCGCTTTCCGCCGACAGACTATTCGCGGATTCCGTCTGTATGGATGAGGACATGCGCCTGCTGCAGGTGCTTGCCTCGTTGATTGCCAAGGCGGTACAGACCCGCCAGGATTTTATCGCCATGCATTCCGCCGTGATGGAAGAAAACCGCAGGCTGCAATACCTGGTACACAACAAATTCAGCCAGGATAAAATGGTCGGCTCTTCCGCCGCCATCCGCTCGGTAATGGAGGAATTGCGCCAGGTTTCGTCTTCCAACGCCACAGTGCTCCTTCGTGGTGAGAGCGGAACCGGCAAGGAGCTGGTGGCCGGACTTATCCACGCCAACAGCCCCAGAGCGGGCAGACCCTTCATCAAGATAAACTGCGCGGCTCTGCCCGAGGGGCTGGTGGAAAGCGAACTTTTCGGTTCGGAACGCGGCGCTTTCACCGGATCCGTAGCCAGCCGCAAAGGCCGCTTTGAAATGGCGCATGGGGGCACGTTGTTTCTGGACGAAGTAGCCGATATGACCACCCTCACCCAGTCCAAACTCCTGCGCGCCATACAGGAAAAAGAATTCGAGCGGGTGGGCGGATCCGAAACCATCCGGGTGGATGTGCGTCTTATTGCCGCAACCAATCGTAACCTGGAAGAAATGGTGAGCGCGGGGCTGTTCAGGCAGGATCTATACTACCGGCTGAGCGTTTTTCCCATTATTCTGCCCCCGCTGCGCCGGAGAAGAGACGATATAATGCCTCTGGCGGTGCATTTCATTGACAAAATATCCGAGGTCAACCACAAAAAAATTTTGCGCATTGCCCCCGACGCCATTACCATGCTTATGCAGTATGACTGGCCGGGCAATATTCGGGAACTGGAAAACGTTATTGAGCGGGCGATTATTTTAAGCGGCGCGGAAGGCGTGATTGACTGCCGGCATCTGCCGGCCTGGCTGCAACCGGGCGGCACGGACGCTGCGAACCACCCGCACGCCTCCGCTCCGGCGGAAGAATGGAAAAAGCGCGTTGCGGACGCATCCACGGCGAATGGAAACGGGGCGAATGGACGCCGGGCGGATGGATACGGGACGGAAGAGGAGTACGGCCGGGAAGCCGCCGGGCCCTTTACCTCCACGGAAGACGCCACTCTGGAAGAGGCTTTGAACGCTCTGGAAAAGCGGATGATCATGGAAAGTCTGGAGGAATCCGGCGGCAATATGGCCAAGGCCGCGCGCAAACTGGGCATAACCGAACGCATCATGGGCCTGCGCATGAAAAAATACAGCCTGGATTACCGGTATTTCAGAAAAGGCGAAGGCGCTCTTCCTGAACCGCTCTGATGCCAGAGCATTTCAACATTGAAAATGCTGAAATGCCCTGCGGTCGCCGCTTATTCAGCCCAGTTGAAAGTGACGCTCTGTTCCACTCCGCTCAGGGTCAGACGCACCGGGCAGGTATCCGCCGCCCGCATCAGGCTCTTTTTCTGCTTGTCGGTGTAGCCTTTGGCCGGCATATGCACAATCAAATCCACCGCCTTGATGCGGCGCGGGTCGGACTGCATGGTTTTTATGACTTCCACCCTGGCGTCGGTAATGTCCACGTCATGTTCCCGGGCGTAAATTCCCATAATGGTTATGGCGCAGACCCCCAACGAGGCGGCGCACAGGTCGGTGCCGGAAAAGGAACTGCCTTCGCCGCGGTTGTCCACCGGAGCGTCGGTGATCAATTTGGTCTTGCTCGCCAGATGCGTGCATTCGCTTTTTAAATTTCCCAGATATTTAATCTCCGCCAACGCTGCCATTTCAGCCTCCTTAAAAGTTTGCTTCCCGTTATTGCCGTATTTGTGCGCGGAAGTAATCAATAGTCCGCGCCAGGCCATCCTCGGCCTCCACCTGTGGTTCCCAGCCCAAAACCTGCCTGGCCAGGGTTATATCCGGCCTTCTGCGCGCCGGATCATCCTGCGGCAGAGGTTCATAAACAATTTTCGACCTGGAACGCGTCAACCGCACTATTTTTTCAGCCAGTTCAATAATGGTGAACTCCGCCGGATTACCCAGGTTGATCGGCCCGGTAACCTGATCCGGAGTATCCATCAGCTTCAGGAGCGCATCCGTCAAATCGTCCACATAGCAAAAAGAACGGGTCTGCGCGCCGTCGCCGTAAATTGTAAGAGGTTTGTCCAGCAACGCCTGCACGATGAAGTTGGACACGACGCGCCCGTCATTGGGATGCATCCGCGGGCCATAGGTATTAAAAAGACGGGCTATTTTGATTTTTACCCCGTGCTGGCGGTGATAATCCATAAACAGACTCTCCGCCGCGCGTTTGCCCTCATCATAGCAGGAGCGGATGCCATGCGGGTTTACGTTGCCCCAGTAACTTTCCGGCTGAGGATGCACGGCCGGGTCTCCGTATACTTCCGAAGTGGAGGTCTGCAAAATCCTGGCGCGCAGGCGTTTGGACAACCCCAGCATGTTGATGGCCCCGGAAACTGAAGTTTTAAGCGTTTGCACGGGATCACGCTGGTAATGCACAGGCGAAGCCGGGCAGGCCAGATTAAAAATTTCATCCACTTCCACATACAGGGGGAAACACACATCATGGCGGATCAATTCAAAATTATCCTTCCCCAGCAGATGATACACATTCCTTCTGGTGCTGCAATAATAATTATCCACGCACAGCACCTCATGCCCAAGCTCCACCAGTTTTTCACACAGGTGCGAACCCAAAAAACCGGCGCCGCCGGTTACCAGAATTCTCTTTCCACCCGTCATCCGCATCAACCCTCCAGAACAGTTTAATTTTGAGACGCCCCTCCGGCGCTTGACGGCGAAACATCGCTGCTGTCTTCATCCGTAAGCTGCTGCGCAGCAACGGCTGAAGCGCGGTAGCCGTTAAGCGGCTTGCCGCTTTACGGATAG
>JAISBT010000063.1 GCA_031266055.1 Deltaproteobacteria bacterium | reverse complement strand
CCCGGCAGGGGCCGGCCAGGATGCGTAGCTTATCTTCACCCCATTTATTTTGATATTGGCGCAGAATCTCCACGGTGGAATCGTCGGAGCCGTCGTCAGCCGCCCACAAGCGCCAGTTGTCGTGCGTCTGGGCAGCCAGGGAGTCCAGTTGTTCCGCCAGGAACAGGGCGCCGTTAAGGGTGCCCATCAAGATGGCGACATGGGGAGGTGATGCGGGTAGTGGAACCGAAGAAACATCCGGGTAAAAGAGCCGCCCGGAAAAAGGAAAAAGCGCGTCGCTCCTGCTGGAGCGCGCGTTATGCGGCGGAGTTAATGCTGTGTGTGTGTGTGTGTGTGTGTGTGTGTGTGTGTGTGTGTGTGTGTGTGTGTGTGTGTGTGTAGCAAAAATCAGGCCAAACCCGCTAGCGGCTTCAGCCATTTCAACCATATTTCGGCAGATTTCTTGCATCCTCAACTTCCAGAACACGACCCGGTTTCAATTCATCGGCGTCAACTTGCGCCGGAAAACCGCATATCAACCACACAGGGCAGGATATATATCCAGCTATGCGCCAAAAAGCAAGTCCTTTATGAAAAAAATTTTTCGGCCCGGATCCGGTTGAAGAAAGAATTGAGCGGAAATGAGCTGTCTTCTTGCTGTAATATTGCCACTGTTATTCTTTGTTCCAATGCGGTAAGATCGAGCTTGATACATCAAAAAAAGGACAGAGCCATGCCGTTTACCGAAAAAACCTTGCGTGCCGAAATAGCCGGCGGCGAGGACAGTACCCGCCAGTTTAAGGCCGACATCCGCAACGCGGAATCCCTGGCTTCCGAAATGGCTGCTTTCGCCAATTCGGAAGGCGGCACACTGTACATCGGCGTTGCGGATGATGGTTCAACCCCCGGCATTTCCGGCGCCGAAGTACGCCGCGTCAACCAGCTTGTCAGCGCTGCGTCCAGCCAGCTTGTGCGCAGTCCGCTGACTGTGCATACGGAGAATGTCGTTCTTTCCAACGGCAATGTAGTGATTGTCCTCACCGTGCCCAAGGGCATGGACAAGCCCTATTTTGACAAAAATGGCGTTATCTGGCTGAAAACCGGCTCCGACAAGCGCCGGGTCAACTCCAAGGAAGAACTGCGCCGCCTGTTCCAGATCAGCAACCAGTTCCATGCGGATGAACTGTCCACCAGGGCCGGCATCGACAAACTGGACGCCTTGCGTTTCCGGGATTTTCTCCGGGAGCATTATACGCACGCGTACCCCGATTCTCCGGAAAAAATGCTGCGCCTCTTGCAAAACCTGAATCTGGCGACAGACAGAGGAATGCTGAATCTGGCCGGGGTGCTCATGTTTGCCGAATATCCGGAGTTGATTGCGCCGCAGTTTGTGGTTAAAGCCATCCGTTACCCCGGAAACAAAATTCACGGCACAGACTACCTGGATACTGAGGATTTTGCCGGGCCTCTACGTAAAATTTTTGACGATTCGCATGCCTTTATTATGCGCAATTTGCACAAGGTGCAGACCGGGCGTGGCGTCAATGCGCCGGGAACGCCTGAAATCCCGCCGTTGGTTTTTGAGGAATTACTGGTCAACGCTTTAATTCACCGGGATTACCTGGTCAGCGCGTCTATCCGCATTTTTATCTATGATAACCGGGTCGAGATCATCAGCCCCGGTCATCTGACGAATAATCTGACGGTTGCGAAAATCCGGGAAGGCATTTCCAATATCCGCAATCCCATTTTGGCGTCCTATGCCGCCAAGGGTTTGCTGCCCTATCACGGCCTTGGGTCAGGCATAAATCGCGCTCTGGAGCATTGGCCGCACATTGATTTTATTGACGATCACGACGGATGCCTTTTCAAGGCCATCGTGCATCGCAAAACACCCGCCGGGCATAACGCCGCGCTTGATGCACCGGAAAGCGCGGCAGGTTCACCGGAAAGTTCACCAAAAACCTTGCCTGGTTCACCGAAAAGTTCACCGGAAACTCTGCCTGGTTCACCGGAAAATTCATCCAACACTGAGGACAATGCGATTCTTGGTTTCATTTTAACCAACGCCCGGATGACCACCGAAGACATGGGCCGGGCGTTGGGAATTTCCAAACGCGCTGTGCTGAAACGGATTGACAATCTGAAAAAGCAGGGGAGGTTGCGCCGCGTGGGGCCGAGCAAGGGCGGCAGTTGGGAAATTGTGGACGAGGAGGCGATCAGAAGTTAAATGCGTAATCCTGCTTAACGGCTGAAGCATCGCCGCTGTCTTCATCCATCGGAACGTTTCAATATTTTCTAACATGCTATAATCTAAGGCATAAACGCCGAAATGGTTTTGAGCCATGCGGAAAAGCTTTGTCCGGCGCGGGCGGAATAAAGCGCCTTGCGGCTTGCCGATCCGGGTTTTCCGGTAAGTTCGGGCATTAACCCGAACTGAATGTTGCTGGGCTGAAAATGTTTGGCCGACGTTTGCAGGTGCCTTAACAGCGCTCCCAGCGCGCTTTCCGGCGGAGGCAGCGGCAGACCTGCCGCTGCCGGGTGCAGTGTTTTATGCGCCAGAACAATACCCAGCCAAAGCCCGGTAGCTGCGGATTCCACATAGCCTTCCACTCCGGTGATCTGCCCGGCCAGAAAAATATTCGGGTTTACGCGCAGGGATAAATCCCTATCCAACACCGCCGGAGCGTTTACAAAGATATTGCGGTGCATGCTGCCATGCCTTATAAATTCGGCTTTTTCCAAGCCTGGAATCATGCGGAAAATGCGTTCCTGCTCTTTATAAGTCAATTTTGTCTGGCAACCCACCAGGTTGAACATGGATCGGTTCAGGTTTTCCGCCCGCAGTTGGACTACGGCATAGGGACGCGCGCCGGTGCGCGGATCAACCAGGCCCACCGGCTTGAAAGGGCCGAAGGTCAGGGTGCGTTCGCCGCGCTCGGCCATAGCTTCTATGGGCATACAACCTTCAAAATGCTTTTCCTGCTCGAAATTTTTGACGGGAACTTTTTCGGCCTCCAGGAGCGCCCGGTAAAAGGCCAGGTATTCGTCTTCATTCATGGGACAATTCAGATAGTCGCCTTCTTCCGCACTATAGCGCGAACCTCTGAAAACAACCTCCATATTCAAGGAATCCCCGGCCACAATGGGAGCAATGGCATCGTAAAAGTACAGCTGCCCGTGGTTGATCATCCGGCTTAAGGACGCGCTCAGTTCTTCGCCCGCCATAGGCCCGGCCGCGGCCGCCACACGGGAAAAAGAAACCAGGCGGGTTTCCTGTGCGGGGTCAAGGCTTTTTATTTCGCGCTCTTCCAGGGTGATGCGGGGGTTATTCCGGACAAGTCCGGTTATATGGGCGCTGAACAGCAGGCGATCCACAGCCAGGGCTTTGCCCGCGGGCACGCGGGCAGCTTCGGCCGCCTGCATGACAACGCTGCCGAGAGCGCGCAGTTCATTTTTCAACACGCCCACAGCGCTTTCAGGGTCGTCGGAACGCAGAGAATTGGAGCAAACCAGTTCGGCAAGGAGCGGGCTGGCATGAGCCGGCGATAATTTATGCGGCTTCATTTCAAAGAGGGTAACGGGAATTCCGCTGCGGGCCAAAGCCAGAGCGCACTCGCATCCGGCAAGTCCGGCGCCTATAATCGCGATTTGAGGCAAGATCAATCAGTGGTACGATATGAGAAGTTAGTGAAAGCTGGCCATATTTTTTCCGTTGTGCTTGGAAGCGTAAAGAGCTTCGTCCGCCCGCTTTACGATCGAGGTAAGCGTGTCATTGCCGATAAAGGAACTGCACCCCAGGCTGACCGTAATTTTCGGCAGCGAGCTGAAAACATAGTCTTCCACTCCCTTGCGCAGTTTCTCGGCAATGCGCAAAACCTGCTTGCTGGTGGTAGTGGGGAGCAAAGCTATAAACTCTTCTCCTCCATAGCGGCCGACCACGTCATCCCGGCGCAGTGTCCCCCGCAGTATTTTACCGAGAGCTTCCAGCACCATATCGCCGGCCTGGTGGCCGTAAGTGTCGTTAACCTTTTTAAAGTTGTCAATGTCCAGCATGACTATGGAAAAAGGCTCGTTAAACTCATTGGCGCGGTGCACATAGGTGGTCAAAAGCTCCATAAAAGCCGCGCGGTTCAACACCTTGGTCAGATCATCCACCAGGGCTTTGCGCTTGTACAGTTCAAGGGTATTGCTGATGAGGCGCCTCTCCAGCAGTTGTTCGCGCGCTTTGCGCAATATGGCCGCATGATGGGCGAAAGAACTGGTGAGCAGGCGCACGGTTATGACCTTGGCGCCCTTCAGGGCAATAGCTTCAGCCACAAAGGCCTGGCCTTCGTCGCATAATCCTTCTTCTTCCCAATACCCGGAAGAACAAATACCCCGGTCGTTACCGGAAAAAAATTCTTCCGCCGTGGCATGAAAGAATTCCAGCATATACGAATGCCGCCAGGGATCCGCGCAGTGGCTCTCTCCATCCGGCGGGAAAACCCGGTCGTAAAACTCCGGAGGTTCGCCCAAAACCGTGTAAACTCCGTCGGCTTTGCGATCCAGAACGGCGACATCCAGCGCCGACAAAATCAGTTCAGCAATTTTTTCCTGGCTCATTATCGTTGATTCATGTTGATTGGAAACAGTGCATGGCCCTGGTCAGGGAAAGAAAGGCCTCGTTTACGGACTGTCCGGTTTTGGCGCTGGTCTTGACAACAGGGATATTCTGTTTTTCCAGAGCGCTGATATCGTCTTCCGTGATTTCCCAATTATCTTTGAGATCGCATTTATTTAAAAGGATAATATGCGGGACGGCGCCTACCATTTCAGTGACTTTGGCGCGCAGTTCCATGGCTGTATCCAGCGTTTCGCGCCTGGTTCCGTCCACAACCAGAAAGTAGCCCATCGCGCCGCGCAGGTAGGGCAGATTTATTTCCGTATAAAAATCTTTCCCTTCCAGATCCCAAAGTACCAGACAGGTGTCAACGCCGTCCGCGTTAACTTCAACCTTGCTGATTTTCACGCCGACCGTGGAAAGATAGCGATCGGAAAAAATTGAACGGACATATTTTTGCACCAGAGCGGTTTTACCTACGGCAAAAACTCCAAGCATACATACTTTTTTGCTTATCATGTGATTTTCCTGCAACAACCGGTATTTGCGAATAATATTTTAGCGGGTGAAAAGACTTACATTATTCCGCAAAACAAAGCAAGAACCATAAAATTTAAGCAACAGCCGTTCAAAATTTGAAATTTTCCCTGAGCCCCTGTACGCTGCTTGTAAAACGCAGGCGCATTTCGATTTTTCTTTTGCGCGCATCATAACCGGTAGCGCCCGGAAATTGATCGGCGCCCATGCCGTAGGCGTATACCGGCATGGATGATTCCCGGTTATACAGCATGGCCGCAATGGTTCTGGCCCTGGCCTGGCTTAATTCATAATTCCGCTTGTCTGTTCCGGTGGGGTCGGCATGGCCGTAAATGCTGAGCGACACGGACAGACCCATGGTTTCAGCCAGGTGTTCAATAGTCACCAGCATGTCCACGGCATGAACCAGCCTGGGCATTTCCTCCGCATAAGGGATATCGCTGTTCAAGGGAAAAGAAATGGTGACGTTTTCAACTACAGAGGTCATTTCTTTAAGCATGTTCATGCGCGGGTCGGAAAGCGCGCTCATATCCACAGAGGTGACGCCCGGCAATAATGCGGCTTTGTTGCCGGCCATCAGGATCCATTCCATGGGCGCCGTGCCGGATAAGGTCAGGGAACCGCCGGCATCCAAAACCATATTTACGCCCGGCGGAAGGTTCAGCGCCTGTTTGACATTTTTTTCCACTATAATCGGTTCATGTGAAGTGTGCGGGCTGATCTGAAAACTGAATTTTGAAGGATCAACGGAATGTTCCAGCATAACCTCTTCCGGACTTCTGGCCAGTCTGTCCTTCAAACAAAAAACTTCCCAGGGGGCATTTTCCCGCATGTTTATATGGGTGACCTCAATGCCCGGTTCATGACGCAATAAATTCACGGCTTCGCGCATCTGCTGCCTGAAAGCGGCGGCTTCTTCCGTGGCCAGATGGTTTTCATACTGCCAATACCCGAAAGCGCCGATTATAGCCAAAAAAACCAGGCCGAAAAGCATCTTTGTCCATAAGGGCGCGGGCTTGCCTTCATCAACATAATGCGCGTCCAGGAGCTGTTCCATATAGGGCCGGCAAGTGACGAAAGGAGCCGTGTCGCCGTCAAAGCGCTCCAGTTCGTCGGCGTATTTGACAAGCAGGGTTTCCAGGCAAATATGCATCTGTTCTCTTAAAGATTCGGGAGGAGTTCCCCGCACAATGCAGGCAAGGTAGGCCAGGGGGCTTTTTTCCACCATAAAAGTGAACTCCCCGTGCCGCATGGACTCCAGGGCGCCATCTTTACCGCTGGCCAGGCAATCCTGCACAAAATCCTGAATGGCTGTCAGCATTGCCGAGACCATGACGGCATCTCTGGAGTCCGCGCCCTCGTTTACCACATGTTCTATGCTTATGCCCGTCGCGCTGTGGATGAAAAATACCTGTTCCACCCGGTAAACCAGGGTGTGCAGCAGAACAACTTCACTGAAGGGCTTGCCCGTGCGTAAAGCTTCCATACGCCAACGCAGCCCTTTCCAGGAAAAGGCCATTTCCATGCTTTTGCTGAAACCGACCATCATGGCACGAAAGCTTTCCGAGATGGATTTGCGGATGGCAGGCCCCATAAGCGGAAACATGGCATTGATGAAATCCCGCATTTTATCATGCATGGATTTTTTTACAATGTCGTCCACTATAGGCCCCATGGCCATGGACAGATTATTGTCTTTGTTCGAACGCAAAAGCACGGCCTCGGCCAGAATATCGCCTACTTTGTCCGCGTGAACCTAGGGGTCGGAAAGCGCTTCCGCATATTCCAGTTTGCCCAACTTTGCGGCCAGCGCGTTCAATCTGCCGCGCAGGTCGGATATGCCCTCAATTTCTCTGTTGAGAAGCAGCTGGCGTAACAGCGCAAGCTCCTGTTCCCCGGAATCTGCCGTATAACAGCCGGCGGAAGCGCCAGCGCGATCCGGAGCGGCAGGCCCGGAAACCCGCGCTGAACCGTCAGTTTGCGCCGGGGCAGCAGGCTGTATGTGCGCAAATAATTTGGGAGTATTTTCCGGCATGGTTATGGCTGCTTATCTCCACCGGTCTGGTTTACGGCCTCCGGCGCATTGCCTTCGTCCGGAGTTGCAGTTTTTTGCGCGTTATCGCCAAGCGTATGAATATTTGCGGAAAAAATGCCGCTTAAAGCGGCGCGTGACACCAGTTCATGCCTGAGTTCTCCAGCGGTGGAGGAAATCAGAGCCAAAATTTTACGGCGGCAGGCTTCCAGTTCGGCAAGCAGTTTATTTTCATTGGTTTTGTCCGCGGCCATCAGCTCCTTGACGATCCTGGAAAGCTCTTTGGCCATTTCCCGCAGACCGTCACGCAAGGCGTCCAGTTCTTCGCCATGCTCAAGCTTGAGGTTTTCCAGTTCCGCGCGTAATTCGGTTTTAAGCATGTCGCGCTGGACGTCCTGTTCCGCGCTGGCCGCTTCCATACGCTCGGTTCTTTCACGCTGTTCGCTCTGCACAACGCTTTCCCGTTCTTCCTGTTCACGCCGCAATTCTTTATATATTGCGGCGTGTTCATTTTGCATGTCCTTTTCAAAAGCTTGAAAGCGGGAAAGCCATTCGGCGCGCGTATTATTCAGCTCTTGTAAAAAAAATTCCCGCTGTTCGCGTAAGTTTTTTTGTATTTCTTCAACTTGGCGTCCGAACAAAAGATTCCGGATTTGCTGCATTGCAGCGTTGTCCTGTTCCAATGATCCGGCAACCGCATTTTCCGTTTTATTTTGCATCGGCTTGTACCTGTTCAAACGTAAAGTTGCTTACAAATTTCCGCATGGAAATCTGAACATCAGCCGTCAGGCTGATGTCGCCGCGAAGCGGCGAGAGTCAACCGAAAACCACGCTTTTCGGTTGACGATCCTCCGCAGGGAAAAGTTTACTTTTCAATGCGGATATCAGTAATAAATATCAGCAAAACTGGCTATATCAACAATCCGCTGATAGCGCAATAAAAGAATGGAGCCGCTCCCGTTTGAGGGCGGCCTGAATATAACCTCGTGTATTATATGGCTTTTTTCGCCGGAAATTGTCGCGTACCGATGCGCTGAACTTTCTTTGCGGCAATTTCCGGCGAAAAAGGCCGGGATACGCTGTAATACATGAATTTACAGCGAGTTGGCAAGGCCCGGCGCGCCGCCTTGAGCCCGGCGCAAGTGATGATTATTAGAAAAACAAAAAGGTCAGCAAAATGAAACAAGGAATCAAAATGCACAAAGACCAGAGCATGTAGCCGAAGAAGCTCGGCATCTTCACTCCCTGGTTTTCGGCAATTGAGCGCACCATAAAATTCGGCGCGTTGCCTATATAGGTGTTGGCCCCCATAAAGACGGCGCCGGCGGAAATAGCCGCGAGCGTGGTGGCAAGCTCTCCGGTCAGCTGCGTCACATTCCCGCCCGCGGTGTTGAAGAACACCACATAAGTGGGAGCATTATCCAAAAAACTGGACAGAGCGCCGGTGAGCCAGAAATACATGTAGTTTACAGGTTGTCCGGCTTCGCTCACCAGGCGGATGACCGGCGCCAGCGCGCCGCGCTCGCCCGCCTGCAAAATGGCTATGGCCGGGATCATGCTGAGAAAAATGCCGAAAAAGAGTTTGCCCACTTCCAGGATGGGCGCCCAGGAAAAATTGTTCAAACGGCGGGTTTCACGACTGGTAAGCACCCAGGAAAGCCCGGCTATGCCCAGTAATATCGCGTCACGGCAGCTGTTTTTATAATCAAGCACCACATGGTAAATTTCCTTGGAGCCAAGCTGCGCGTCGCTGCCGCTCCAAAGCACCGCGCCGACTACGCCGGCCAACAACAGCAGGTTTATTTTGCCGTCAACGCCGAATTTTTCAGCGTTGGCGGAAACGGCTCCCTGATTGGCCGGCCCCTGGGGTTTGCCTTCCTTTGCGTATAAAATGCTTTCCATAATAAAGTATATCGCAAGGAGCATGACCTCCAGCAAAATGGTAATAGGCAGAAGATGGGAGGCGGTCCAGAAGAAGGGCACCCCGCGCAGGAAGCCCAGAAAGAGCGGAGGATCGCCCAGGGGCGTGAGGCTGCCGCCTACGTTGGCTACCAGGAAAATAAAAAATACCACGCTGTGTACTTTGTACCTGCGGTGGGCGTTGGCGCGCAGAAGCGGGCGAATAAACAGCATGGCCGCGCCCGTTGTGCCCATCCAACTGGCCAGCAGCGTTCCGGCCAGGAGCAGACCGGCGTTTACCACGGGCGTCCCCACAAGCGAGCCGGTAAGACGTACTCCACCGGCCACCGTGAACAGCGCAAAGAGCAAAATAATAAAGGGGATATAATCCTGAATCAGGATATGCCAGAACTGGTATAAGGCCACGTCCGCGCCGAAATTGATTGCGCAGGGAACCAAAAAGGCCAGGCCCCAGAAAACCGCGACTTTGCCGAAATGATGTTCCCAAAAATGCGGCACAGCCAGGGGGCAAATGGCGATGGAAAGCAACATGCAGACAAAAGGAACCACCCAGAGACCGCCCAGTTCGTTCGCGGGCAGATGCAAATCGCCTGCGGCCGCGCTCCAGGCCAGACCCGGACAAAGTAACAAGGCTATGAGCGCGCCCAAAATCAAACCAAGATAAACAAGTTTTGCTGATTTCACTTATCGCCTCCATTTGAGTAGTTGAATTTCGAGACGCTCGCCCGCCGGTTTTTCGGCAATCTCAAGTGAAAACGCCATCACCGCAAGCGTGATATGCTATGCTTCAATATATAATTTCGCACCTTAATTCCATCAAAATGAAAATGCAAGAGGCAAAAAAGCGGATTTTACCGCATCAGTACAGTACATCCGTAAGAGTAAGCCCCCAAGCGGGCGCTGTCGGAAAATTCGCCGCGCGTCTGTGTTTGCCCGCAAATAAACTTCCGGCGTCTTCAGGCTGTATTTTTCCCTGCCCCGCCCAAACGATAAAACCCATAAGATTTCTGACCATCTGCTTGAGAAAGCCGTCTCCGTGAAACCTCCAGGCCAGGTAACGGATTTGCCGTCCATCCGCGTTTGCGGGCGGCGACGCCGGTTCTCCGGGCAACCCCGGAAAAAAGGGGGTTATGCTGTACAGGGTACGCACAGTATCCGCCTGAGGCGAACCGGCATTTTGAAAGCCGGCGAAATCGCGCCGGCCGGGCAGCATGTTCGCGGCTTGCTGCATACGGTTGAAATCAGCCGTACCGCAAGCCCAGGCAAAAGCGCGTATCTTCGGAGGGATATAATTTCGCTCCAGCCAGAGATGGTAGGCATAGACCTTGCCTGTGCAGTCAAAACGGGCATGGAAGGAGGGCGGAACTTCCTCCGCCTTGAGAATGGATATATCCGGCGGCAGCAGGCGGTGCAGGGCGCTCTGCCAGTTGAACCCGCTCCACCGCCTGACGCGGCACTCTTTTTCAGGCGTGTCGAAATGGGCCACCTGCCGGTCGGCATGCACCCCCGCGTCAGTGCGCCCGGCGGAATGCACCCGCACAGGCACGCCCAGAATCAAGCGCAAAGCTTCTTCCAGCACACCCTGTACCGTACGCGCCACAGCTCCCTGATTGAAAGACTGGATTTGCCAGCCGGCAAATCCAGTCCCAAGGTAAGCAACAGTCAGTTTGATCCGCGCCATAAGAGCATCATTGCAGAGGCATCTGCATCCGGGCCAGGGCTTCCGCCAGGCGGGCGGCTTTAATCGGATCAGCCAGAGAGAGTATTTCGCCGGCCTGGCGTCCGCGCATACCCGCCAAAACCCTGACAGCAATTTTTTCATCCAGCGTGGAAAGAACTTCCGCCGCCTGCCTGGCTTTCATGTTGGAAAGCACGTCCACCAACTGCCGGTAGCGGGAGTCTTTAATTTCTTCCGCGTCCTTCAGCATTATTTTCAGGCGCTGCTCCAAATCCTGCATCTGTTGAAAACGTACGTCCAATTCGGCCTGCAGCGATTTAAGATCCTCTTCTTTGCGCGCGAGTTCTTCCTGCTTGCGGCTTAAAGCTTCCAAAGAAACGGAAGCCGGAGCGGGATCGTTTTGGGGCATATTTACCGGGGTCGCGGCAAAGGCAATGCCCGGAGCTTTGCGGACGGCGCGGGTATTTTCCGGGGCTGCGGAAAATTCAGCCGTGACGGGCGTTGTTTCCGGTACGGCAGGGCCGCTTTCCGCTACCGCTGCGGGCGTACTTTGGGGAGCGTCCGGCAGAGCGCCGCCCGCCATGCGCGCCGGATTGGAATTATTCCGCCAGGACGCGGCCGTCTCCACGGCTGAAGGCGGCGTAATGCCTGTATCCATGAGCGGATCAAACATAATCGCGCCAAGCAGGCCGATTTTGAACCCCACCAGAGCAAGTAAAAACTTGCACAGCCGGGAAGGTTTTTTGACGGAAGATTGACAGCCCGGATCCGGGCGTTCAGACAACTGCCGTTTTATAGCGTATGGTTGCTGCTTCGTCGTTCTCATGTTGTTCCCTGAGTTTTTCTTCTTCGGCAAAACGCCCGGCCTGCCTGGACTTAAGCTTGTCCAGAAGCTCGCGTTCCTGCGCCTTGGCTACAAGTTTATTCTGGCATAAGGCCACTTCTTCATCAAGTTTGAGCAAAAGTTGCGCGGAGCTTTCCACATCCTGCCGCAAAGCCTGAAGATAGGTTCCGGTCAGCCAGCGCTCCGCGCCGTCCATACCGGCGCTTCCGCACATTTTGGCCTGCACCGGGACAAGTTCAGCCTTAAGCTCGTCCATACGGGCTTTTTCGGCGTCCCGCCCGGATCTGGCCGCGGCCAAGTCCTGCATGGCCTGCTCTTCAAGCTGTCTGCGGTATTCCAGAACTTTTTCCAGCCGGAACTTGAAAGGCATTTTCTTCAATACATCCTGTGGCTAAGGTTTTAATCCAGCCTTGATTCAGGCAGGAATAAGCAAGAATGGTGCCATGCCGGAAATGCCAAAATGTTCTAAAATCGCATTTACATGCGGACGTCTCTTTGGCACAATGACTCCCTTCCCTGAAGCGAGTTATTATTACAGATTTCCGCATGGAAATCTGAACATCAGCCGTCAGGCTGATGTCGCCGCGAAGCGGCGAGAGTCAGCCGAAACCCACGTTTTTCGGCTGACGATCCTCCGCAGAGAAAAGTTTACTTTTCAATGCGGATATCAGTGAGATATTTTTCTTAACTCAGTACACCAGGAACAGG
This sequence comes from Deltaproteobacteria bacterium, assembly GCA_031266055.1. Classification (GTDB taxonomy): domain Bacteria; phylum Desulfobacterota; class Desulfovibrionia; order Desulfovibrionales; family Desulfovibrionaceae; genus WRHT01. Next base: position 17,895 of record JAISBT010000063.1, on the reverse strand, counting down.
CAGAAATGCAAATTATTTTGACCAAAGACGGTTACACGGTTGACGGCGGCGAGCTGTCGCGGTCGCAACTGTACAACCTCGCGTTCGACAGTACCCTTCCTGATGACGCCACTTTGCGCTTTCTTGTCGACATCGCGAAGGCGCTGGTGGCCGGCGTTCTGCGCGATCCGGACATCGAACTTACGCGAACGGCGGCAAAACCGGAACCCGCCGCGCTTTTTGAGCTGTTGCGCGGATTGCCCTATGTGCTGGGTTCGGAAATCGTCAACCTGCACTGGATAGAAAACCTCCACAATCAGCTTGCGGGAGTGTTCAACGCCGAACTGGCCGCGTTTGACGGCACGGCGGAGGAATACATACGCTCCAGAAACACCGCGCTTACGGTAAGCGGGCGCGTTTTTTTACATCTCGTGGAGACGCGGGAGGAAGATTTCCCCTTCGCGTTTATGGCGACATATTCCACAAAACGCGGAAACGTCGTACAGCACTTGCCGCTGAAACGCGCTCTCGAGGAATTTGAAGGCGACCGGACAGCGCTGTTGGGATTGCTGTCTGCGGTCAGCAAAGCGGCCAACGACAGCGAGTTTATAACCGGGCTTGTGGAAAGCGGCGAGTTGTTCAGCCCTCTGAAATTCAACCGGAATGACGCGTACACGTTCCTGCGGGAAGTGCCGCTGTACGAGGCATGCGGCATAATCTGCCGTATACCGGATTTTTGGAAGCGCAAGGCCAAGTCAAGGTTTTCCCTGTCGATTGGCTCAAAAGAGCCGTCTGTTCTGGGGATGCAGTCGCTAATCGCCTTCTCCCCGTCAATATATTTCGGCGATACGGAGCTGACCCGCGAAGAGCTTGAAGCATTGCTCGGCGAGGACAACGGCCTGGCCTTTCTCAAAGGCAAATGGGTGGAAGTCAACCAGGAGCGTATAAGGCAGCTCCTTGACGCGCTTGACAAGGTGGAGAGCCGGAGCGAGCTTACGTTCGCGGAGGCGATCAAGCTCCAGGCGGGCATAGCGGATGTGGTGGAAGCGATTGATGACACCGAGGTGCAGGTCGCCGGCGGCGAGTGGTTGCAATCTGTGTTCGCGAAAATGACGCGGCCGGGCGAAATAGCGTCCGTGCCTCCGGGCGGCGATTTCAAAGCCGCGCTCCGCCACTATCAGCAGGTGGGGCTGAACTGGCTTGCCTTTATGCGCGGTATGGGTTTCGGCTCTTTGCTTGCGGACGACATGGGACTCGGCAAGACGGTGCAGATACTGGCGTTGCTGGACAGGCTCCGCGAAATGGAGCCGGACGCGAAAACGCTGCTGGTCGTTCCCGCTTCATTGCTCGTGAATTGGCAGAAGGAGGCGGCCAGGTTTACGCCGCAACTGCGCGTTGTTGTTATCCACGGCGGCAATACCGACTTTTCGCCTGATGAAGCCGATTTGTTTGTCACAACCTACGGAATGGCGGCGCGGCTTGAAAAGCTGGCCGCTGTCACGTGGAATCTGTTGATTCTTGACGAGGCGCAGGCCATCAAGAACCCGGACGTAAAGCAGACCAAAGCCGTCAAGCGTCTGGACGGCAACGTGCGTATCGCGATGACGGGAACGCCGATTGAGAACAGGCTGGGGGATTTATGGTCGTTGTTTGATTTTTTGAACCCCGGGCTGCTCGGCACCGCAAAAGAGTTCACGAGTTTCACGAAAAAGCTGAAAGACGCGCCGGAGGGCTATTCCAAACTGCGCGGCGCGGTGTCGCCGTTCATTCTGCGCCGGCTTAAAACGGATAAGTCCGTCATATCCGATTTGCCCGACAAGAGTGAAATCAAGCAGTTCACAACATTAACGAAAAAGCAGGTTGCGCTGTACAACGCGCTTGTGCAGGATTTGCAGCGCGGTTTGCTCGAAGAGGAAAACACGGGCATTGAACGCAAGGGGAAAATCCTCGCGGCGATAATGAAATTCAAGCAGATATGCAACCACCCCGACCAGTTCAACGGCCAGGGGGTTTTCGATCCGAAGCACAGCGGCAAGTTTGACGCGCTTGCCGAAATTTGCGCAACCATCCGCGACAAACACGAGAGCGTGCTGGTGTTCAGCCAGTTCCGCGAGATGTGCGAGCCCTTGTCGCGCTATCTTGAAACGCTCTTCGGGCGGCCGGGCCTGGTAATCCACGGCAATGTCACGCCGAAAAAACGCGGCGCCGTTGTGGAGAAATTCAACTCCGAATATGTGCCGTTTATGGTGCTGTCCTTGAAAGCCGGCGGTGTGGGCCTGAACCTCACCGCGGCTAACCACGTCGTTCACTTTGACCGCTGGTGGAATCCGGCCATTGAGAACCAGGCCACCGACCGCGCTTTTCGCATCGGGCAGACAAAAGGGGTGATGGTGCATAAATTCGTCACCACCGGCACTATTGAGGAAAAAATCGACCGGATGATCGAGAGCAAGCAAAAGCTCGCGGCGGACGTCATTGCCGCAAGTTCCGGCGAGCACTGGGTGACGGAAATGTCCAACGCCGAACTTATGAACCTCTTCCGTTTGGATGTGTAGCTATGAGTTGGTTTCACTATTACAGCAAACCGTCCGTGGCGGAACAGCGCAAGACCGCCGAAAAGCGCCGCAAACAGCTGGAGAAGAAACTTGGCGAGCTTCAGCCGGTTATCGTGGAAGGCAACAAGATCGCCCGGAAGTGGTGGGGCATCGCCTGGAACAAAAATCTCGAAAGCTACGCCGATTTCGAAAACCGCATCGGACGGGGGCGGAGTTATTGCAGAAACGGTTTGCTGCTCGACCTGCGCATCTTTGAGGGCGAGGTTGCCGCAAAAGTCAGCGGGAGCAGCATTTACAATGTAAAAATCGACATTGAAAAACTGCCCGACAAGAAATGGCGGAATATAGCCGAGGCCTGCGCCAAACGCGTCGAGAATATCGGAGCGTTAGTCGAGGGAACGTTCCCGCAGGAACTTGCCGACGTATTCATGCAGCAAGGCGACGGGCTGTTTCCGAGCCCGAAAGAGATTCACATGTCTTGCGACTGTCCGGACTTTGCGGTGTTGTGCAAGCACATCGCCGCCGTGCTGTACGGCATTGGAGCAAGACTCGACAGCGACCCGCTGCTGTTCTTCAAACTGCGCGGCGTTGACCCCGGCGAGCTTATCAAAAAGTCCGTTGAGGAAAAAATGCGGAACCTGCTCGCCAACGCCGGCAAGAAATCCACCCGCGTCATTGCCGACAAAGACGTTGCCCGGCTCTTCGGAGTGTGAACAACCTATTGAAACATTACACGTAGTTTTAAGCGATACATGGCACCAGCAGGCGTGCCTTTCGGAAAAGGTGAAACTATTCAAGGTGAAACCGCCCCGGTCAGCAATGCGCCAAGCTCTCCCCAGACAATCGCGCAGCCGATAAAGTCGCCGTTCAGTCCGCCGTGCTTTGCCGCAAGGCGCCGCAACAGCGCTATGCCGCAAACCGCCGCAAGCGCTGCTCGGATTGTCTGCGCAAAACCCGCGCAAACCAGTCCGCACAGCAGGGCGAAACAAACTGCCGGCGCTACGTCCGTCCAAACGCCGCGGGCGCGGAACAACGCCCCCAGAGTCGATTCGGGAGCCGCCGCAAGGCCGAAGGTCAGCGGAGCCGCCATACATCTCCCCAAAACCACGGCAAAAATCAGGACAGGCCATTTACCGGCTTCCAGGCAGCCGGCAGAGGCAAGCACCATGCCCGTGAGTCCCAAAAAAAGGGCCAGGGCGCCGAAGGTTCCCGTCCGGCTGTCTTTGAGCACCCGGTAGAACTCTCTCCCTTCCTTGCCGCTGCCCAAAGCGTCAAAAACATCCGTCCAGCCGTCCCAATGCAAAGCCCGGGTCACCCAGGCGTGGGCCGCGGTATACAAAAGCCCTTCCAGCAAGACGCCATGCCCGGAAGCCAGGCGGGTGAAATTTTGTAAAAAAAAGAAGGGCAAAGCCAGAACCAGGCCCAGAAGCAGCCCGGCCACAGGAAACCAGAACAGGCTGGCGGACATTTCTTCTTTACCGGCCGCGCGTCCCGGCAGGAGACGGCTCAAAAAAGAAATGGCCAGAAAAAGGGAATTCAGTTTGAAGCGCACAAAAAATTCACCGTAATGTGCCGGCCAAAGCCTCAAGTTTCGCCTGCGCCTGCGTGGAGAGCGGCGTCCGCCGCCCACAGGCGCCGCCTTGGTTAACTCCGCAAAGCCGCCTCTATGGCTCCGGCCAGTTCCTCCACTTCCCGCGTGGTGGTGTTAAAACTGGTCATAATGCGGACTTCAGGGCCCTGAATCTCTGTAAGCAGCGGGTCATAAGTTTTATTCCACACGCTCACATGGTGCGTCTTTTCCAGTTGCTGCAAGGCTTTTTCCGGCAGGCGGGCAAAGAGAGCGTTGGCCTCCACCGGGCGGGTTATTTTAATTTTGGGGAGAGAGCTTATTTTTTCGGCCAGCAGAGCGCAGGCGCTGTTGGCTTGGACGGCGTTGGCGCGCCAGAGGTCATTTTTGAGATAGGCCAGAAATTGCGCGGAGACAAAGCGCATTTTAGCTCCAAGCTGCATGCCCTGCTTGCGGAAATAGGGGAAATCCGGCGCAATGGCGGGGTTAAAAAAGACCGCGCATTCTCCGCAAAGCAGGCCGTTTTTGGTGCCGCCCATGGAGAGCATATCAACGCCCAAATCTTTGCTGGCCTCGCGCAGCCCTATGCCCAGGGCCGCCGCGGCGTTGGTTATGCGGGAACCGTCCATGTGCAGGTACAGGCCGTGGCTGCGGCAAAAATCCGCCAGGGCGCGTACTTCCTCCAGGGTATAAAGCTGGCCGAATTCAGTGGATTGGGTGATGGAAACGATTTTAGGCGCAACATTATGCACGCTGCCCGCATAATGCAGCATACCCGCGCAGCCTGCCGGAGTTATTTTGCCGTTAATCTGCGGGACGAGATAAAGCTTGCGCCCCAGCGCCTCCACGGCTCCGCATTCATCGGTATTGATATGGGCGGTTTCCGCGCAGATTACCCCTTCCCAGGGGCGCAGCGCGGCTTTCAGGATCAGCGCGTTGGCGGCGGTGCCGGTAAATATGAAATACGAGCGGGTTTCCCGCCCGAAAATATGCCGGACAAGGTTTTCGGCTTCGCGGGTATACGGGTCGTCGCCGTAAGAAGCCACATTGCCCTGGTTGGCGGCTGCCACGGCCTCCAGAACGGCCGGGTGCGCCCCGGAATTATTATCGCTTGAAAAATATTTCATCATAGCTTCCTTTGCGCTACCCATTGCCATTTTAAGGGGATTGCCGGGGTTTTTCATTGCCGGGATTTTTCTCCGACACGATTTTCGCCAAAGAGTCCGCCATTTCACCCAGCGCTTCGCCGAGGCGCCGCGCAGCCTCTTTATCCCAGGGGTGATAAAAAAACAACAACGGCGGTTCCGCTGATACTTCCAGCCCGGTTGCCCGGACAGGCTGTTTTTGGGCATCCGGCCGGCCGGCCAAGGCTTCGTTTTCTTCCGCGGAAACCGGTTCACGCAAAGCGCGCGTATGGTCGGCCCCGGCAAAATGGGCCAGGCCCATGCCCTGGTCAGGCCCCCGGTTGCTCAGGGTCAGGAGGAGAAACATTGAATTTTCACAGGGTATGACGGCCCTGATCCGGCCTTTTCCGGAAGGCGGGCTGTTTATTTTGCCTTTGCAGTGCAGGCCCATGGCCGTAAGCTCAATTTCTCCCAGGCCGACCATGCAGGAGCGCTCCATGTTTCCTTCCAGTTCAAGGGGCAAATCCTGGCCGTCCGCCACGGCGGCGCTGATCCTGCGTCCAGCCAGCGAGAGCGGCGGGCCGTTCAGGGCAAGATAGGCATTTTGTCCCGGCTGCTCGAAAGAGCAGGCCGGGAGGAAAATCAATATTGCGCATAATAACGTGCTATGGGCAAAGCGCATGCTATGTTCCGGGTTGAAGCTCGTTCGCGTTTTGTTCCACTTCCCGCGCCATTTCTTTTCTGGCGGCGCGTATTTTATCTTCCAGTTCCCGGTCGTTCAGGGCCAGAATCTGGGCGGCCAGCCAGGCGGCGTTGCGCGCCCCGGTTTTATCCAGCGCCAGTGTGGCTACCGGGAAGCCGGCGGGCATCATGACGGTGGAAAGCAGCGCGTCCATACCGCCCAAGCTGCCGGAAGCGACAGGAATGCCGATTACGGGGCGCACAGTGCGCGCGGCCACTGTTCCGGCCAGATGCGCGGCCAGGCCCGCCGCGCAGATAAAAATTTTGCAGCCTTCCTTTTCCAGGCCGGCCACCAACTTTTCCGTGCGTTCCGGCGTACGGTGGGCGGAACTGATGGTAAACAGGGCTTTTATGCCCAGTTTATTCAAAATGTCCACGCAGGGGCGCACCAGCGCTTCATCGGATTTGCTGCCCATAATTACGGCTACGCTATGCATATTTTACGCTCCATCAATGCGCCTGCGCCCAGCTTGCCCCGCTGCCCCATTCGCAGATCAGCGGCACGGAAAGGGTTTGCCCTCCGGGCTTTACAGCGGACATAACGGCCGAGAGGCGTTTTCCCGCCTGTCCGGCTCTGCCGGCCGCGCACTCGACAATGAGTTCATCGTGTATTTGCAGCACCAGGCGGGCTTCCAGGGCTTTAAGCTCCGGGTCGTTGTACACATCCAGCATGGCGAGTTTGATTATATCCGCCGCGGTGCCTTGAATGCAGGTATTGATGGCCTGTCTGCGGGCACGGGAGCGCAACATCTGATTTTCCGAAAATATTTCCGGGCAGGGGCGGCGCCGGCCGGTCATGGTGCTGACAAAGCCGTGTTTTTTCGCTTCGGCTTCCACCTGCTCAAAATATGCGCGAAGTTTCCCGAGCTTTGCAAAATAGCGGTCAATAAAGTTTTTGGCCTGGGCGGTGTTTATGCCTAGTTCCCGAGCCAGTTTTTGCGGCCCCATGCCGTAGATCAATCCGAAATTGATGGTTTTTGCGCCGCGCCGTTCATCAGGAGTTACTTCGCTTTGAGGTTTGTCAAAGAGCAGGCTGGCGGTACGGCGGTGGATGTCTTCGTTTTTGCCGAAAGAATCCAGCAGGGTAGGGTCTTGGGAAAGATGCGCCAGTACGCGCAGTTCGATTTGCGAATAATCCGCGGAAACCAGCACATTGCCGTGGTTCGCCACAAAGCAGGCCCGCATGCGTGAACCGAGCGGCCCGCGCACAGGGATATTTTGCAGGTTGGGGTTGCTGGAAGAAAGGCGTCCGGTCACGGTGGCGCTCTGGTTAAAGCTGGTGTGCAGACGCCCCTGCGCATCCGTCAGCCTGGGCAAAGGTTCAAGGTAGGTGGAGCGCAGTTTTTCCAGCTTGCGGTATTCCAGAAGAGTTTCCGCCAGCGGGTGCAGGTCTTTCAATTTCTCCAGAGCTTCCTGCGAGGTGGAAAGCTGTCCGCCCCGGGTTTTGCCGGGCTTGGGCAGCTTTAGTTCCGTAAAGAGGATCTCGCCCAGTTGCTTTGCCGAGCGGATGTTGAATTCATGCCCTGCCTGCGCGTATATTTTTTTGCTCAGCTCACCGAGTTCGGTTTCGGTTTCTTGCAGGAATACGGAAAAAGCCTGTTGATCTATGCCCAGTCCGGCGCGTTGCATGCCAAGCAGTACGGGAATAAGGGGTATTTCAAGATTATTCAGTAAATCCAAGAGATTATTGGCTTGCAGATTGTCCCGGATCACCTTGTGCATGGCCAGGGCCAGAGCGCTGGGAGCGGATCCGGAGCCCTGCGCGGTGCAAGCCGCGCGGCTTTTTCCTCCGGCCCCTTCGCCGATATACCCAAGAGCTTCGGCTCCCCACATACGTTTAAGCTTTTTGAAACTGTAGTCGTATTCATCCGGGTTAAGGAGCCAGGCGGCCAGGGAAAGATCAAAATATTGACCCAGGCGCAAAGTGGAAAAAATTGCGCATTCTTCGCACAGGGCTTTAAAATCCGCGGCAACGACAATTTTTCCGTTTAGGCCCTGAAGCAGGGCGCTGCCGAAATCAGAACCGCCGGCTTCTTCAGGGGTGAAGAGCAGTTCGCTTTTCCCGTCGCCTAGCAGCAAGCGCCGGTCAGCTTTATCCTGAATGAGGTCGCGGGCGAAAAGCACCGCCAGCACCGGCGAATCCGGTATATCCCCTGCCGCGGTGAAAGGGGGGAGGTTGTTTAAACGCGACGCTTCGGCAATTTCCCTGTTTTGTTCATCTTCGGTGAAATCAGTGGTGAAATCCAGCAGGCTGGCCTGTACCGAAGGCGGCGTCTCAACCGCCTTGGCCGCCGCGGGGTTTTGCCGCTCCGGCTCCTCCCGTTCGGTTATGTTGGCGGTTTCCGGGGCGGAGGCGGCAGGAGGGGAGGCAGCCGGTTCCGCATCAGTATGCGCAAATGGAGAAGGCCATTGGCGCATGGCGCTTTGTATCCTGAGCATGGAGGCAAGTTCGCGGGCCAGAGAGCGCAGTTCGTAGGCAGCGAGGAAATCCAGCATTTCTTTTTGCTTCAGGGGAGCCGGGGCAAGCTGCTCCAGGGTGACGTCCGCGCAGGCATCCAGGCGCAGGGTGGTAAGTTTGCGTGAAAAAAAAGCCGCTTCCTCCCGGCCTTCCAATTTTTTGCGCAAAGCCGGGGGCACAGCCGGCATACGGCCGAAGATGTCTTCCAGTCCTTTGAAATCGCGCAGTAAAGCGCCCGCGCCTTTGGCGCCTATGCCGGGAACTCCGGGTATATTGTCGCTGGAGTCGCCCACTATGGCCTGGTAATCGGGCCAGTAGCGCGGGGTAAACCCGAATTCTTCCTGGAAGCTTTGCAAAGAGGCTATTTTTTCGTCTTTGGACGGATCCCACATATACACATTGGGGGATAGGCATTGCTTGAGGTCTTTGTCCGCGCCGATGATCACCACCGGGTGATCGGCGCTCAAGCGGGCGGATAAAGAAGCGATGCAGTCGTCCGCTTCGCAATCTTCCGAGACGACCAGAAAAAGGCCCAGATGGCGCACGGCTTCGCACAAGGGGGGAATTTGCGCTGCCAGCGGTTCCGGGGTGGCTTCGCGGTGGGCTTTATATTCGCTGAACAGGCGGTGCCGGAAGTTTTTGCCTTTGCCGTCCAGCACAAAAGCGAACCAGGCCGGATTTTCTTCACGCAGAATTTTAAGGAGCATCCGTAAAAGCATAAACAGGACGTTGGTGGGCATGCCGTCGGCTCTGCTCATGTTCTGGTGGGCGTAAAAAGAACGGAAAATATAGGCTGAACCATCCAGCAAAAATATGGGGTTTTCGGACAACCCCAGGCGTTTGCTCAAAGACATGCATACTCCTGGCAAAAATTCGCGGGCGGCGGGGCTGATACAAAAAAGAGCAGCTTTGCAACTGCTCCTTTACTTGCGCTTTGGCGGAGAGGCAGGGATTTGAACCCTGGGTACAGTTTAACCCGTACACTCACTTAGCAGGCGAGCTCCTTCAGCCACTCGGACACCTCTCCAGTCCTGACCAGTCAGGGCAAGATGTGCTTAACCCACCCGCGGAGCCATGTCAAGTCGTCCATCCGGATAATTTCAGGCGGACGCAACGGGATGCGTCCGCCCCACGGATGATTTTTTTTGTAATTTTTTTGTAATAAAAATTGTAAATGCCCCTAGACTCTGACGAATTGTGTTTTATTTTGTTGCTGTAAGAAAAATCTGGAATTTCATCTCATGTAGGAGGATTATGTATATGGGTAAAATTATAGGCATAGATCTCGGCACAACCAACTCCTGCCTTTACATCATGGAAGGCAAGGATCCGAAGTGTATCACCAACCCGGAAGGCGGGCGCACAACCCCGTCCATAGTTGGTTTTACTGATAAAGACCGCCTGGTTGGCGATATTGCCAAGCGTCAGGCCGTCACCAACCCTGAGCGTACTGTTTTTGCCATCAAGCGGCTGATGGGCCGTCGCGCTGACGCTCCTGAAGTTAAAAAATGGAAAGAGCACAGTCCCTATAAAATTGTGGAAGGAAAAAACGGCGATGCCTGCGTGGAAATTGGAGGCCGCCACTATACTCCTTCTGAAATTTCCGCCATGATTCTGGCCAAGCTCAAGGCCGATGCCGAAGCCTATCTCGGCGAAGCCGTGAGTGAAGCCGTCATTACCGTACCGGCCTACTTCAACGACGCGCAGCGCCAGGCCACCAAAGACGCCGGGCGTATTGCCGGGCTTGAGGTCAAGCGTATCATCAACGAACCTACAGCGGCCTCCCTGGCTTATGATTTTGACCGCAAAGTCAACGAAAAAATCGCTGTATTTGACCTGGGCGGCGGCACCTTTGATATTTCCGTGCTGGAAGTAGCCGATAATGTGGTGGAAGTGCGCTCCACCAACGGCGATACCTTTTTGGGCGGTGAAGATTTCGACCAGCGGGTTATCAACTGGCTGGCGGAAGAATTCCGTAAAGAAAGCGGCATTGACCTTTCCAAAGATCGGATGGCTCTGCAGCGCCTTAAAGAAGCGGCGGAAAAAGCCAAAAAAGATCTTTCCACGGCCATGGAGGCGGAAATTAACCTGCCGTTCATCACAGCGGATCAAAATGGCCCCAAGCACCTTATGTCCAAGCTTTCCCGCGCCAAACTGGAATCTCTGGTGGAAGATCTGGTGCAGCGCACCATTGAGCCGTGCAGAAAAGCCCTGGCCGATGCCGGGGTAAGCGCCTCGGACATTGACGAAGTTGTGCTTGTGGGCGGTATGACCCGTATGCCCATGGTGCAGAAAAAAGTCCAGGAGTTTTTCGGCAAGGAGCCTAACCGTTCCGTGAACCCGGATGAAGTTGTGGCCATGGGCGCGGCTATCCAGGGCGGTATTCTCGTCGGAGACGTCAAGGATGTGCTGCTTTTGGATGTCACCCCGCTTTCACTCGGCATAGAAACCCTCGGCGGGGTCATGACCAAACTGATTGACCGCAACACCACCATCCCCACGCGCAAAAGCCAGGTCTTCACTACCGCCGCGGATAACCAGCCTTCGGTTTCCATCCATGTTCTGCAGGGCGAACGCCCCATGGCCGGCGACAATATGACCCTGGGCCGTTTTGAGCTTACGGGCATTCCGGCTGCTCCGCGCGGGCTGCCCCAGATTGAGGTCTTTTTTGATATTGACGCCAACGGCATCGTGAATGTGGGCGCAAAAGACCTGGGCACGGGCAAGGAGCAGACCATTCGCGTGACCGCTTCCTCCGGCCTTTCTGAAGAAGACATCCAGCGTTATGTTAAAGAGGCGGAAGCCCACGCTGACGACGATAAAAAGCGGCAGCAGTTCATTGAAGCGCGGAATCAGGCGGATACCCTGATTTACACCACGGAAAAATCCCTTGCCGATTTGGGAGATAAAGTGGACGGCGCTTTGCGCGGAGACATTGAAGCGAAAATCACCACGCTTAAAAGCGCGATGGAAGGCAGTGAAGTTGAAGCTCTGCGCCGCTCCATGGATGAATTGTCCAAGTCCGCGCATAAACTGGCTGAACAGCTTTACGCGCAAAAATCCGCCTCCGGGCCGGGCGCTTCCACGCAGGGCGGCGATGGTTCCGGCGCGGGCGATGCGGGAACAGACGCCTCCGCCAAGGGTGAAGATGTGGTGGACGCCGATTTTACCGAGGTGAAATAGCCGGCCTTAAAAAGTATATAATAATTGAAGCCGCACAGCCGAAAACGACCCGCGCAGGGCCGGATTTTTCGCTTGACTTTACAGGTTCAAGAATTTATTAAGGAGGGCGCCGTTTGCCGGGAAAACCGGCTTTGCCGATAGTCCCGCTGTGGGTCATTAGCTCAATTGGTAGAGCAGCTGACTCTTAATCAGTTGGTTGCAGGTTCAAGTCCTGCATGGCCCACCAGAAATACCAAGGGTTTTGTGAAGTCTCACAAAACCCTTTTTCTTTACAGGCTAACACCAGGGTATCACCAGAAAAAAATCATGGGTATTTTGGGTTCAAAAAGGTGGTTATTTTTTTCGTATCTTTCCAAGGGAGAAAGCAAACTTTTCAGCCGGGCGTGGCGCCCGGTTGATGGTGTAATTACACTCCCATCTCCCCAAGGTGTGCATACCGCGCTGTAGTGCCGGTCTGCGTGTCCCGGCGCGGCATTTCCCGCTATACCCGCGCCAGCACGTCGGAGGCGCACTGGTTAAGGCTTTTCCCGCTTGCCATTGCTTTGGCCGCGATTCTGGCGTGTAAGGCAGGGTCGATGCGCAGTACAAACTTGTCCGAGTATGGTTTGTTCGGCTCCTTGCCGGTGGCGGCGCAGTGTTCCAGATAATCGTCAATGGCATTCTCAAAGGCTTGGCGGATTTCCTCAACGCTTTCGCCTTCATTAGGAGATGAGGTCACGGATTCCGGCGATACGTCCGAACAGGCAGTTGTACTCCACCGTACCGATGTATCCTTTATATGTCATCGCGTTTTTCATGGCCTGACTCCGATGCTTTCAAAAAATTCCCGCGCCAGGGTCACTTGATAGGCCCGCGCTGTCTTCGGCTTGTGCGGCCTGTGGAAGGTCACTGTCACACCGCATCTAATTGAATACATGAGAAAAATTATACATAAAACTAAAAAACCGATGCGTTTGTGTCCAGTATAATAAATTTTCGTTGCTGCAATATTACAATAGTAACGTGCGCCGGTTCGTATTTAGTCGATGCTGAAAAAGTCGTGAAACGACTTTTTCAGAAAGGCACACCGGCTCCAGGCGCCGCTACGCGGACGCCGCAAGTAAATTGCGGCTACGCCTTTCGCCGCGCCCGGTCGATTGCATCGACCGGGTTAGTCGGCCCTTTGGTATATTTCTGGTCGAAAAAACACAGAAATTTAACATTTATATCTAATGATATAAATATATTATATATTTTTTAAGGGCCGACTATTTAATACCGCAGCTAAACGCTTTGCCATTTCCTTGCCGACAGGGCGCCTGCCGTGTTCCATGTGCGAAAGGTTCTGAGCGCTTATTCCGACCAGTTCAGCCAACCGCTTTTGCGTGAGACATTCCCTGTAACGCAGTCCGCGTATGGCGTCCCCGGCATGATGTTCAGGAAATAATTCTTCAGGGGTATACCATTCCTTTTCTTCCGGCCCGGCCTCAGGCAAGGTCGCTTCTTCCCGCCTAATGGTGCAGCCCTTGGCTTCAAGAACGGCTTTCACCTCTTCAAGCATGGCCCGCTCGCAGATAACGCCGAGAAAAACCTGCGCCGCGTCAGTAAGGGGCTTTTTCGTGTGTTCCAACATAAGTCACCTCAATAATTTTTTCGGCATCATCGTTTGTTGCCCGCCATATGCAATCTCTGTGTTTCTTAATCAGTTGGTTGCAGGTTCAAGTCCTGCATGGCCCACCAAAGTCAAATCTTACAAAGTCCATAAAAGGTGCGGGAGCGGCTATGCTTCCGCTTCTTTTTTGCGCTCGCAAAATTTGGCGATGAAAATGCTCAATTCATACAAAACCAGCATGGGGGCAACCATGCATAACTGGGATGGTATGTCGGGAGGCGTGAGTATGGCGGCCACGATGAAGGCAAGGACAATAAAGTAACGGCGGAATTTTCTCAGCATGGCGGCGCTGACCAGACCTAGCCGTGACAGGAAGAATACAAAGAGAGGCAATTCAAAAATAAGGCCGAAAGCCAGGAGCAGGTGCAAAACAAATTCGTAGTACTCGGACAGGCGGGGGGTATTATGAATATATTCTTCGCCGAAACCCATTAAAAAAGGCAGGGCATTGGCCAAAACTATAAAATAGCAGAAAGCCCCCCCCAAAATGAAAAATAAGGCGGAGGCCAGGGCAACGGGAAAAATATGGTTTTTTTCGTTTTCATAAAGGCCGGGAGCGATAAAAGCCCAAATCTGATAGAAAATCAGCGGACTGCTGATAAAAATACCGCTCATCAAAGCCACTTGCATGTAAGTTAAAAATGTTTCAGGCACGCCCGTGGCTATAACCACTTCCGGCCTCCCCAGGCTGCGCATGGCCGCAAGCAGGGGAGCGAAGAGAAAATCTATAATGTAGCTGTGCAAAAACCAGCAAATGACGAAGCCCAAAAGAACCGCAAGAAAAATTTTGATCAGGCGGGAGCGCAGTTCTTTGAAATGCCCCATCAGAGACATGGAGTCTTCCACGGCAGCTTCAGTATCGCCGTCAGCGTTCACGCCGAACCTTCTTTTCCGCCGGAAGAAACGGCCCCCTCCGGGCCGTCTGCGGGCGTGTTTTGCGGATCCTGAACCAACGTGCCTGCCTGTTCGGAGGGAATATCCGTTCCGGCGTCCTGCCCGGATTTGTCCGGCATACGTTCGAGCGGTTCCGGAACCCGGTCGGGCTGCCGATCCGCAAAGCGGGCTGGCGCTGGTTCCGGCGGGGTTTTCTTCTCCAGATTAGCGAGCTCCATATTCATGATCCGCTGAAAATCAGTTTTCAGACGGCGGAATTCCAAAAACATTTTGCCTGCCGCGCGCATGACGCGAGGCATTTTTTCCGGCCCCACCGCCACTATGGCCACCAGCAGGATTACCAGCAATTCTGTGGAACTTATGCCAAACATGGCTATAACCCGCTATTCTTTGTCTACCTGATAATTGGGCGCTTCTTTGGTGATGATCACATCATGCACGTGGCTTTCGCGGAGTCCGGCGGCGGAAATTCCGATAAATCTGGCCTTGGCCCGCAAATCGTCAAGATCGACAGCGCCGACATAGCCCATGCCGGCGCGCAAACCGCCGACCATCTGGTAGATGCTTTCAGTAACCGGGCCTTTATACGGTACCCGGCCGACAATGCCTTCGGGTACCAGTTTGGTGCTTTTTTCCTGAAAATACCGGTCTGAGCTTCCTTCACGCATGGCATCTATGGAACCCATGCCGCGATAAATTTTATAGGTGCGTCCCTGATACAGAATGGTTTCGCCCGGGCTTTCCTCGCTGCCGGCAAACAGGCTGCCGATCATTACCGTATGCGCTCCCGCGGCGATTGCTTTCACAATATCGCCGGAATATTTTATACCCCCGTCGGCAATGACGCATTGGCCGAATTCTTTGGCGGCGCGGGCTGCTTCCACCACCGCGGTGATTTGCGGCACTCCTATGCCCGCGACCACCCTGGTGGTGCAAATGGATCCCGGGCCGATGCCCACTTTCACGGTATCGGCTCCGGCTGCGAAAACAGCCCTGGCGCCTTCGTAAGTGCCGATATTGCCGGCCACCAGCTGGCAGTCGGGAAAAGCGGTTTTAATATCTTTAATGGCGGCAAGTACATTGGCGGAATGCCCGTGGGCGGAATCCAGCACCAGAAAATCCACCCCTGCGGCCAGCATGGCCTCCGTCCTGGGCAGGCATTCTTTGCCTATGCCGATGGCGGCGCCCACGCGTAATCTGCCCTGGTCATCCTTGCAGGAAAAAGGATATTTGCGGACTTTTTCTATGTCTTTCATGGTAATTAGACCGCACAGGCGTTTTTCCGCATCCACCACCAGCAGTTTTTCAATCCGGTTGGCATGCAGTATCTCTTTGGCATCTTCCAGGGTGGTGCCCACAGGTACGGTTATCAACCCCTTGCTGGTCATTACTTCTTTGACCCTGGTAGTCTCAATGTCTTTTACAAAGCGCACGTCGCGGTTGGTGAGGATGCCGGCCAGTTTTTCGCCTTTGACCACCGGCAGGCCGGAAACCCTGTATTCGCGCATAAGTTCCAGAGCCTTAGCCACACTGTCAAGAGGATTCACCGTAACCGGGTCGGTAATCATTCCGCTTTCGGATTTTTTGACTTTTTCCACTTCCAGCTTTTGGCGTTCTATGCTCATATTTTTATGTACAACGCCGACGCCGCCGTTGCGGGCCATGGAAATAGCCATAGCCGATTCTGTTACCGTATCCATGGCCGAAGAAATGAGCGGTATGTTCAGGCTGATTCGTCCGGTAAGTTTGGAAACCACGGAAACCTGATCCGGAGTATGGTCTGAGTACCCGGGAAGCAATAATACATCGTCAAAGGTCAGGGCTTTTTCTATGATCATACCAAAAATACTCCTGTTACGGTTTCGGCCTTGCCATGCAAAAAGTTACAAAAATTGACCTGACAAGTCAAAGAAAGTTAAAAGTTTTTAGAACAGTTCAATATTTTCAATGTTGAAACGCTCTATTTTCCTTCCAGTATTTTTTCCGCCTGCCCGCTGAACCAGGCGGCTTCTTCGCGGCGCTCCAGCTTAAGCAGGCAGAAACTCATGTATTGGTACGCCGTCGGATCGTCCGGGTTTATCTCCAGCGCTTTTTTTAAATTGCCCAGGGCGTTTTCCCAATCGCCAAGGGCGATAAAACTTTCAGCCGCCTCCATGCGCAAAGCGTATGACTCCGGGTCGGCCTTGATTCTGCGCATAAGTTCCATAACCCGCCGCAAGGATGCTGCCTCCGTTCCCGCGTCCGCATCAGCGCTCCGAACGGAAGCGGAGGACTTTTCCCGCGGTATTTGTTGCGTAGGCGACAGGCGGCGGATCATGTAGGCGGAGTGGCAGACAAGCATGGCCGCAAGCCCGAGCATAACGAGGATCAGCATACAGCGGGCGGGCAGGGATATGCCTCTGGCGGATATTTTCAATGTCCGTCTCCTTCCCCGGCTTCCGGAGCACGCTCCTCAAGCCGGCGCAGGCGTTTTTCCAGTTTGGCCTGCCGCCTGGAAAGCATGAATATATATAGCCCGAAAGCCAGCCATACAGCGGCAAAAGCGTAGATCAGCCACAGGGTTTTATCCATCAGGCGCCCTCCAATTTTCCATGTCTTGCTTCGGCGGGAGTGAATCCCGCCTCGCGCCGGCGGCATAAGCCGCCGCGCCGCCAAATGGCGGCGGAGCAAGCCGGACTTCACGTCCGGCGTAGCGATATATGGTTCAAAATAATGAATCCCGCCTCGCGCCGGCGGCATACGCCGCCGTTTTATAACCGCTTCGCTCCATGTCTTGCTTCGGCGGCATAAGCCGTTGCGCCGCCAAATGGCGGCGAGTACGCTGCTTTATCTGCCGTTTTTAAGCGTTACGTCGTATAAGTCGATGTTCAAGACGGTCCATACGGTAGCGCAGATCGAGCAGAGCGGCCCAGAATATTCCCAGGCTGGCCAGGCTGAACAGCAGGGCTATGCGCATACTGCCGCTCAAGCTTTCGCTTTTGCCGATAATGTCCGGGTGTATGGTCTGCGGCCAGAGCCGGGTTGAAAAAAAGACCAATGGCGCATCCAGAAAGGCCAGTATGCCCATAACCGCGGATATGCTTCCCCTCCGCGCGCAGGAAAAATTCAGGCGCCGGACAAGCAGATAGGCCGCATAAATGAAGCACAGGATCAAAGTAGTGGAAAGGCGCGGATCCCAGATCCACCAGACATTCCAGGCAATACGCCCCCAGACGGCCCCGGTGAGCAGAGCCAGGAAGGCCATGAGCAGCCCGGTTTCGGCAGCTGCTTCACACAGGGCGTCCCAGAAAGCTGATGGCCTCTTCAGATAACAAATACTGCCCAAAAAGACCAGAAAGAAACTGAACAGCGCCCACCAGGCCAGCGGCAGGTGCAGGTAAAATATTTTTTGAATAACGCCCATGAGCTTTTCTTCCGGGGCATAGGCAAAGATGACGTAATGGCTTGCGGCCATGCACGCGCCTCCGGCAAGGGGCAGCCCCCGGCGCAGCTTGCCGCGCCGCGCCGGCGGTATCCGGCTGCTTTTCAGGTTATACGCCATGGTAATTTTTCCCGGTAACATCCTTATTTTTCTAGTACGCTGTAACACTTAAAAGTTCATATAGAACAGCGTACTGACGCCGGGCGAACAAGTCCGGCGCGCCGCCTTAAGGCGGCGGAGCAAAGCAAAAACCACGTTTTTTGCTTTGCGATCTTCACACTTCAAACGTAGCGAAGCGAAGTTTTAAGTGTGACATGGTACT
>JAISBT010000034.1 GCA_031266055.1 Deltaproteobacteria bacterium | reverse complement strand
CACCCGCGCCGGGCTTTTGTTTTTCCGGTCTGAAGGCGTCAATGCGGATCTTGTTCAGAATACCGACGTCATCATACATAAAGGCATATTCCAGCAAATTGTCAAGATCCTTATATGCCGCCAGCCGCAACGGATCGAACCAGGCAAACTCGGCGGTCAGGGTTCCATTTTTGAACCGCCTTGCGGGGCAGATTGGATTCGACTTGTCATATTCATAACGGATTTCTTCTCTGGAGGGCAGAACAATCTTGTCCGGCATGGTATCCTTGCCGTAGGAATATGTTGTGATACCCTGGCGGTCGCATCGCTCCGCCAATGCGCCGCGTTTGTCGTAATAAAACGAAGTATCGCCCGCCCGGATCAGGCGTCCGCCGTCATCATAGCGCAACCAGCCCCCGGTGCTGTCGCTGAACCCCCGGTATTCGCGCTTTTGCTCAACACGCTGTCCGGACTGGTTGTACTGATAACGTTCTGTCACTGTATCGTCGCGCCGAGCCTTGGTCAGAGCATTTTAACATTGAAAATGTTGAAATGCTCTGGTGGCGGGTACCGCCGCCCGCCCCGCAGGCGTAGGCGAAACTTGCTTCAGCCGTTGCGACGAAGGAAGCTACGGATGAAGACAGCAGAGATGTTTCGCCGTAAAGCGCCGGAGGGAGCGTCTCAAAGTTAAATTGCCTTATTCCGTTTCCAGATCAAAAATGATGTTATTTGTGATCTGGAAACGGAATAGCGCGGCAGGATGTCGCGCCGAAATGCGAAGCATTTCGGAGGCAAGGCGAAATCACACTTTCGCCGTAGCTGACAAATCAGAACTGCATGGATGCAGTTTTGATTTGTAAATCGAATTGGTCACTGCTGAAAAAGTCGGGAAACGGCTTTTTCAGAAAAGCACGCCGGCTCCATGCTCCGCTGCGCGGACGCCGCAAGTAAATTGCGGCTCGCCTTTCGCTGCCGATATCCAGGTAAAAAAACAGCAAAATGCGTAAAAAACGCTTGCTGTTTGCGGGGAATTTAATTATTACTATTTCGGTAGTGTTAATTGTAATTTTAACATAAGTTCGGAGCCCGCATGAAAACGGACACTTTACTGGCTCAGGCCGGATCCAGGCGCGATGCGCATACCGGGGCCATTGCCGTGCCGATTATCACTTCCGCCGCTTTTCAGCATCCCGCGCTGGGGGAAAGCACCGGTTTTGATTATTCCAGAACATCCAACCCCACCCGGCAGGCTTTTGAGCAAACCATGGCCGAGTTGGACGGGGGCGCCGGCGCGGCGGCTTTCGCTTCCGGGCTTGCGGCCATAGATGCGCTTATGCGCCTGTTCAAGCCGGGCGACAAGCTGGTGGCCACCGAAGATATGTATGGAGGCACTATCCGCCTGTTTGAGCAATTCGGGCCTCTGCTCGGGCTGGAGTTTATTTTTGTGGACAGCTCCAACGCCGGAGCGGTGGAGGATGCTCTGCAAACTCCGGGAGTCAAGGGCCTCTTTGTGGAAGTACCCACCAACCCGCTGTTGAAAGTTGCCGATCTCAAGGCCCTGGGCATTCTGGCTGCGCGCTATCAGGTTTTATTCATTGTGGACAATACCTTTCTGACTCCGGTTTTATGCCGTCCGCTGGAGTACGGGGCGGATATCAGCGTTTACAGCGCCACAAAATATCTGGGCGGACACCATGATCTTATTGCCGGAGTCGCGGTAGCCCGCACAAAGGAGTTGGCGGAACGCCTGGCTTTCATCCAGAATGCGGCCGGGGCGGTTCCGGGGCCGTTTGAATCCTGGCTTTTGCTGCGCAGCCTTAAAACTCTGGCTTTGCGCATGAAAAAGCATGAGGAAAACGCTCTGGCGGTCGCGCGTTTTTTGCAAAAGCGCTCCAAAGTCAGGAATTTGCACTATCCCGGGCTGCCTTCCGACCCCGGGCGCCAACTGATGTCAACGCAGGCGCGGGGGTTTGGCGGCATGATTTCTTTTGAAGTGGAGTCGCGGGAAAAGGTCAAAGACATCCTGGCGGGGGTAAAGGTGTTTTTATTCGCGGAAAGCCTGGGCGGGGCCGAATCTCTGGTGACCTTTCCTTTTGAGCAGACGCACGCGGATCTTGCGCCCGTGACGCGGGCAAAACTGGGGATAACCGACGGCCTTCTGCGTCTTTCCATTGGTTTGGAAGACGCGGAAGATTTGATTCAAGACCTGGATGCCGTGCTGGGGTGACTCCCGCGCGGTTTTTTCGGAGTCAGGCTGCGCCGGAATCGGCTTGTGTAATGGTTGTGCTGCAAATGTCACTAAACAAGGAGTGTTGATATGCCTCAAGTGTATGCGGATAATTCCCTGTCCATCGGCAATACGCCGCTGGTAAGGCTTAACCGGGTGGTAAATTCCAAAGCCACGGTTTTGGCCAAAATAGAAGGGCGCAACCCTTCGTATTCTGTAAAATGCCGCATTGGCGCGGCCATGATCTGGGATGCCGAGGAGCGCGGCATTTTGAAGCCGGGAGTGAAAATTATCGAACCTACCAGCGGGAATACGGGTATCGCCCTGGCCTTTGTCGCCGCGGCCAAGGGTTATGACTTGACTTTGACCATGCCGGAAACCATGAGCCTGGAACGCCGCCGCGTGCTGGCCATGCTGGGGGCCAATCTCATTCTGACCCCCGGATCCGAGGGTATGCCGGGCGCCATCAGGCGCGCGGAGGAAATTGCCGCGAGCGATCCTAAAAAATACTTTATTCCGCAGCAGTTTAAAAACCCGGCTAACCCGGCCATCCATGAAAAAACCACCGGCCCGGAAATTTGGGCGGATACTGAAGGCAAGGTTGATGCCGTAATTTCCGGCGTCGGCACCGGCGGCACCATCACCGGTATTTCGCGCTACATCAAGCAAACACAGGGCAAAGCCATCCAATCCATTGCCGTTGAACCTTCAACCAGCCCGGTTATTACCCAGAAGCTCACCGGCCAGCCTCTAAAGTCCGGCCCGCATAAAATTCAGGGCATTGGAGCGGGTTTTATCCCCGATACTCTGGATTTGAGCCTGGTGGACAAGGTGGAGCCCGTGTCCGGCGAAGAAGCCGTTGAATATGCAAGACGTCTGGCCAAAGAAGAAGGCATCCTGGCGGGCATATCCTCCGGCGCCGCGGTCGCGGCCGCTGCCCGCTGCTCCGTCGAGGCGGAGTTTGAAGGCAAACTGCTGGTGGTTATTCTGCCGGACGCCGGCGAAAGGTATCTTTCTTCCATTCTCTATGAAGGGATCGGCGTGTAAACGGCTTGGTTGTTCCAATTCCGGCGGCGCGCCATTAGAGCAGACACACTTTTCAAAGTTAATCTGCTCTAATCAAAAATTCTTTTATGGTCTGAAAAACCTCTCCCTTCAGAGAGATTCCGTCTTGACGCCCGGCTATGCCTGGCATACCGTTCCTGTAACCCCTTTCCTCAGGGAGAGGCAATCCACCAGGCTCCTGTCCGCCTGGACGGGGTCAGCCGGTGGATGGGGTCGGCTGTGGATTGAAACAATACAATGGCTATCGGATTAGTACGCTGTCCCGCTTAAAAATGCAGATCAAACAGCGTACTGGCCGCCGGGCGAACAAGCCCGGCGCGCCGTATTTTGAACCATATATCGCTACGCCGGACGTGAAGTCCGGCTTGCTCCGCCGCCATTTGGCGGCGCGGCGGCTTATGCCGCCGGTGCGAGGAGGGATTCATTCCCGCCGGAGCAAGATATGGAGCGAAGCGCTTGTAAAACGGCGGAGCAAAGCAAAAACCACGTTTTTTGCTTTGCGATCTTCACACTTCAAACGTAGCGAAGCGAAGTTTTAAGTGTGACATGGTATTAGTATCGCGTAATGCTTTTTGCGCTACCAGGCCATGGCGCAGCACTCCCTCCGCGGATCCGCTCCGCCGGTCATTACAGGCCCGTCCCGGACGATCAGGCAGGCGCCGCCCGCTTTCCATGACCAGTCAGGCCACAGATGCACCCGGTGGCCGAAAGCGGAAAGCGCCGCGGCTGTATCCCGGCTGATTCTTGATTCCAGGCGCAGAATGCCCTTGTTGCAGGTGTGCGGAGAAAACGAGTCCGGAAAGCAGAAAGTGGCGAAACGGGGGGCTTCAACGGCTTCCTGGGGATCCATGCCGAAGAGGATCACGTTGAACAGAACCTGGAGATTGGTCTGGCATTGAACGTCCCCTCCCGGCGTGCCCAGAATCATCCAGGGTTTGCCTTCGCGCAGAATGAGGCAGCCTGTGGGCGTCAGACGCGGTCTTTTTCCGCCTTCAATGCAACTGGGGTGTCCGGGAACGGCCCAGGACTGGGAACCGCGTGAGGAAACCGCCAGACCGGTGCCGGGGATCAGCGGGGTGTCAAAGGACATGTCGCTGGGCGTGGCGGAAAAGAAGGAACCCCACTGATCCGTGACGCAGATGTAGCTTGTGTCCGGCGTATAGCTGTTGCCGCCGATGTTTTCCGGGTCGCTGTCCGGATGGAAGGTTGGCGGAGCAAAGCGTCCTTCGGCCGCAAAAGGATCATCGGAAGGTGGCATAATCGTCCAGGCCGCATCGCTGATGCGGGCGCGCCGCTGCCCGCCGTACGCGGGTGAAAGCAGACCGCGGATCGGCACGTCCACAAAGCGCGGATCGCCGAAGAGCCTCTCCCGGTCGGCAAAAGCCAGTTTCAGCGCCTCGGCGATGGTGTGGATGTACAGCGGAGAATTGTGCCCCATGGACTTGAGGTCAATGCCGTCCAGAATGTTCAGCGTCATCGGCAGCACCGGCCCCTGGCACCAGGCGTTGTGCGTCAGTACTGTATAGTTGCCGAAGCTGAAGCCGAGCGGCGCTTCGAGATCGCTGGAAAATCCCGCCAAATCCGCAAGGGTAAGCAGTCCGCCGTGTTCGGCGTGAAATTGTGCTATTTTTTTGCCGATTGTTCCGGTGTACAAAACATCGCGGGCGGCTTGCAAGCCTGAAATCCGGTCTTTCCCGCTTGTTGCCTCGGCCTGAACCATGGCGCGAAGAGTGGTTGCCAGATCTTTTTGCACAAAGATCTCGTTGACTTCCGGCACCTTGCCTCCGGGCAGAAACACCGCGCTGTTTTCCGGACGGGCGCGATAAGCGCTTTCCGCTTCCAGAATGCCGTTGTGTAAAAATTGGTGCATGGGAAAGCCGTTTTGCGCGAGATCAAGCGCATCGGCTGCAATATCGGCAAAACGCAGGGTGCCGAATTCGCGCAGGGCCAGGATCAGCGCATCGGGAGCGCCTGGCACGACCGTGCGCAAGATGCCGTCCGGCACTGCCCCCTGGTGATGTTGCAAAAACAAGTCTGTGTCCGCTGCCGCCGGCCAGGGGCCGAGTCCGGTCACGGCAAGGGTTTTGCCGCTGGGCGCGTGGTGAATGAGCAAAGGCGCCACGCCGGCGAAACTGACCATGTCCGGCTGCAGGACGGCAAGGCACATGGCGCCGGCAACCCCGGCGTCAACGGCGTTGCCGCCCCGGTCAAGCATGCGCATGGCCGCGTGCGTGGCCAGACTATGTCCGGAAACCGCCATGTGGCGTTTACCGCGTATGGGCGGGCGCAGGGATTGTCTGGTTTGTTCGGTGCCGGAGAAAATTTTTTCATCGCCCATAACTATCCTTCCTTTTTATACCATTGATACATCAAAACTGCATCCATGCAGTTTTGATGTATCGGTTGCGGCGGAAGCTTCAAGTTCCGCCTTGCCTCCGAAATGCTTCGCAGAGCGCTGCCGCTTCGCCGCGACGTCCTGTCGCGGGTTCCGTTTCCCAATCAAACATAAAAACATGTTTGATTGAGAAACGGTATTATTCATTCATCCGAGGTTTGAGCAATAATGCGCCGACGTTTTGCGGAAGCTTCGGCGGGAGCTTTTTTGGAGTTCGGGTCGGGCAGCCCATTGTACAAGGCCCAGTATCCCGGACAAATATCCGTGGCCGTATCCGGATTGGACAGCTTGAGGTTGGATCTGAAAAAAGCCCCCAGGGAAAAGGCCAGAGTCCAATATGGGCCCGTGCTGCTCCAACCGTGGGTTTTCGAGGCAACGCTCCCGCATTCTTCCGGCGGAAGGGGGGTAATCAGCAGCCCGGAAGCGTTTTTTTGCAGGGCAAGCCCGAACTGGGCCAGTAAATCTTCAGCCTGCTCCAGGTCGGCCTCTTGCGGGGCATGGCTCAGGAACAGGCCGTCAGTTGGTTTTGCCCGGCTGGCCAGCGCGGCGTTGAATACCCAGAAGAGCGGCAGCAGGTTTTCCGGCAGGATCCGGCAAAGGAGGGCTTCCGGTGGTTCGCCGTCTGAAGCGGTTTTTTTGAAGCCCTGGCGGCTGGAAGAGATGCGGCCTTCGGCCAGTTCGACTTTGAGGCCGGCTTTACGCAACAAGGCGATGCAGGCGGCGCTTTCGGGGAGTTCGCCCCAGTTTCCGGCCAGGGCAACCTCGCCGCCGATAAAAAAAGGCAAGCTCAGGATGTAGGCGGAAACCTCGGGATTGAGGGCGACGCGCACGCTCAGCCGGTCTGCGGGGCTGATCCAGTTTTTGTAATGAACGGCTGCGCTTTCGGCCTCGGCGGCTTCCGTAAAGGCAGTGAAAAAGGGCGTCATAATGGAAAGAGCTTTATAGGCGACGGCTGAGGGGAGATTTTCCAAATTTAAAACCAGAGGGCGCTTCCAGGCAAAGGCGGAGAGCAGCAGCGCCAGAACAGCTTCCAGGGGTAAATCCGCCGGGACGGTATAAAGGGGAGGCAATGCTCCGGAGCTTTCCACCGCGGCGGGAAGAGCGCGGGAGCCTGGAACGCTGAAGGCCAGGCGCGCCCCCAGTTCCGGCAGCATTCTGTAGAGGGCGCTCAGGTCGGCGTTTTTGAGCGCATGCGCCCCGGTAAAACGTCTTTTCCCCGGTTTGTCCAAGTTCAACAAGGCCAGCAGGTAAAAAGCCAGGGCGCTTTCCCCCACATAAACCGCCTTGCCCTCCGCGCCGAAAATACTCTTGTGGCTTGAGCGCTGCACCAGCAGAGTTTCCAGCCAAAGGTTTTCCGCTTCAAGGCCGGTCGGCGCGCGCCAGCTTAAATTCGCTCCCGCCCCGCTGAAAGCTTTGAAAAAATCGCTCATTCCCCGGGTGCGCTGCACGCCTTCGATATGCATTTCCAGGTTCAAGGCCGCTGCCAGCGCGATCCAGAGCATGGGTTCCTCTTCCAGTCCGGGGCCGGCCAAGGTCAGCCGCACAGGAGCGCGCAGGGGAGCCAGATTGTAAAGAGAGAGCGCGGGCGCGGCAGAGGGCAAATCCGCCCCCTGAATGGCGAGATCCTGAATGAGATTGAAAAGTTGGCGTATAAAACGGTTGTCCCGGCTGATCCGTGCGGCTTTGGCCTCCCAGTTGCGGCGGATCTCTTTTTCACTCCTGATGGAAGACGGGCTGGCGGCATGGGTTTTACCACCGCGCATTTTTTCAATGAGTCTGGATCTTTTGGCCAAAAGGCGGATCAGTTCGCCATCCAGAGCCGAAACTTCCTCCACCGGCGAAAGCGCGGGCGGCGCTCCGGGTAAACCCCCGCCGCGTCCGCGGCCTGGGGTGTTTGCTTCAGGCGCCGGCTTCTCCCGGCTGCTTTGTCGGTAATCCATCAGGGAGCGCTCCGGCCGTCGGGCGCGCCGGTTTCCGCGGCCATGCCCGGCGTCGGGGGAGGGGTTACAAAATTCCCGCCCCAGGCTCTTTGGTAATAGACACGGAACTTGTCCGGTTCCGCCAGAGTGAAGCCCGCTTCAGCGGGGGTAAAGACAAAAAGTTCCTGGCTGGCTCTGCCTCCGCTGTCCCAGCGGATGGGCGCTCCGCTCCAGGGCGTGTCGCCCGGAGATGCGAGCGTGGCATTGATTGCCTCCGGCAGGGCGTTTGGCTGTACGGGGAGAGAGGCGGCCATGTTGACAAAATCATAGCCCAGGGAAACCCAGAAATCCGGCGCTTCCCGCCCTGCCGCGGCCATGGAGGAGCGAAGAATCATGCTGGACGGGCTGGTGGATTGCGCGTCCCATGCGCCGGGGAAAATGAGCATCCGGTAGGAATCCCCCTCCCGGTATTTTTGCATGGCAATGCCCTGCTCCCAGAGCATGGTGCCCATAACAAGCTGGCGGCGTTCACGGTAGTAAAAAAAATTGGGCAGCATAATCGTGGAATTTTGCCAGCTGTCCGGCAGGAACAAGGCCTGGAAAGGCGTATTGGGCGGGTGTCCCGCTTCTTTGGTGGTATTCAGAAATTCAGCAACCAGCTTATTCCATTCCTGGTGCTTGTCCGCCGGGTAAGTGGCGGTTTTGGAGAGCCAGGCCGAGTTTTTGCCCAGTTGTTCTCTGAAAAGAGCGAGCATACGGGCGCCGTATTCTTCATCAGGAACCAGGGCGCCGAAATATTCTATGCCCAGATCGCGGCTGAAACGGATTACCGCCCGCAGCTGATCCGCATTGGAACTGAAGAAGCGCCAGGCTGCGGTTCCTTCGTCATTTCCTTCCAGGGAGCGTAAAAAAGCGAAAAACTTGCGCTGGTACAGAGCGCCGGAGGCTTTAAGCTCCATGTAGTCCGACTGGCGCAAAGGCCCGCCCACCAGTTGAACGTCCGGGGGCAGGAGCATCAGTTCCTGCAGCCAGTCCGGCTTGTCGCTGTCTATAATGCGCAGTTGCACCGGGCTGCCGTTGCTGAAAAATCCCTTGCAGGCTATTTCCGCCCCGGTGACGATTTTTTCGGCCAAATTCCCGTACTGTCCGCTTAAGGGCAAAACCAGCGCCAGAGTGGCCTGATTGACTTTCAAAGCGCCCAGGGCGCTTAAATCCGGGTCGTTCCAGGCGCGGAAAAGGCTTTGATCCGCAAGCAGAGAGTCTTCTTTCAGGAAATCCACCATCTCCCGGGCCAGGTCTTGCGTGCGCAAATCCAGATATAAACGCCTGGCTTCCTCCAGACGGAAGAGCGCGTAGGGGTAGTTTTTTTCATTGGTCTCCGTGGCCTGTTTCGCCAAAGAAGCGACAATGGCCGGATCGGCCCGGTGCAGCAGATCAAACAGGCGTTGTTCAAGTTTTTTGCGGGTGTCGCCATAAGGAATGCCGGCGTATATTCTTTCCAGCTCCAGGGGCAGACCGTCCAGCAGGCCGGTGCGCAGCCGGTTTTCCTGGAGGAAGAGCTTACCTTCCATTTGCAGTTGCCAGGGGTTGTTTTTATCCGCGGCCGCAGCCGCGGCAACAACCCGTGCATCATCAAAGGCAAGCTGGCCGAGGGTTGCGCTCCACAGGGCCAGCCAATCCTCCTGGGCGGCGGACTGGGGAGAAAGCGTTTTCCAGTTTTCCAGAGCCCGGAGGGTTTCCTCCGGATGCAGCAGTTTGCCGGAACTTTCGGCAATAATACGCCAGGCGGCTATTTGTTCGGTCACGTCGGCGGGGGAGGCTTTCAAAAAAGTTTCGGCCGCAGCCGCCGCGCCGAAGTAATCGCCGGAGCCGTAAGCAGCTTGAGCGGTTCCCAGGCCGGGGCGGCGGGTTTCTTCCTGAACGCCTGACGGCTGGCGCGGGTAATACACGGAGGTTTTGTCGCAGGAAAGGAGAAAAACCGGCAGCAGCAGTGCAAGCGCCGGGAAAAAACAGAGTTTGTTCCTGGCGGCGCGCAAGGCGGGAGTTGCAGTTTTAAATAGTTTCATGGCACGCCTTCTAGAGCAGTTTAATTTTGAGACGCTCCCTCCGGCGCTTTACGGCGAAACATCGTTGCTGTCTTCATCCGTAGGCTGCTGCGCAGCAACGGCTGAAGCAAGTTTCGCCTACGCCTGCGGGGCGGGCGGCGGTACCCACCGCCAGAGCATTTCAACATTTTCAATGTAAAAATGCTCTAGCTTGTATTTGGCATACAGCGCATGATGCATTCCGATTTCCATGCGGAAATCCGCAGTGTCGCGTCAAGACCCCGCAAGGGGGCGCGAGCCGGAAACCACGCTTTCCGGCGAAGCGATCTTGATAGTGGAGGCAGATTAACACTGAACATATACATTTTCAACGTCATTTTCAGCGTCAATCCGCTCTCGCCCGAAACCGCGGGCTTCGCGGGGAGCGAGGTGGCGAAAGCCGTTGCTGCGAATACGGAACGTATAAAGATTGTAATACATTGCCGGTTGCTTCAGGGCGGAACCAGGCTCCCCGCCGGGGCGGAGCCCCGGCTGAGCGGGGTCAAGGGACGTAACGTCCCTTGCGGGGATTCCAAAGGGGCGGCGCCACTTTGGAGAGCGGCGGGAAGCTTGGCATAAGGGGCATGAGGGTCAGGCCAGGTAGTCCCCCCGGTTGAATTTGATGGTTTCCGTGGCCGTCAGCACATCAAGCTCATTGACCAGCGAATCCAACGCGGGGTTTTTCGCCAGAAGATCCTTGCACGCGGCTTTAAGATCGTTCAATTCGGCGCTCATACCCTGCAACAAGGCATAAACGCCGCGCAAGCCGCCGTCCGAATCTTGCCTGCTCAGGGCGCCGGCATATTCATCCCATTTATTCAGAAGCTTTTCCAGATCCCCGGCCACAAGCCCGTCTTCCGTGTCCTCCGTCTCTGCAAGCCGGTTCGACTCTTCAGCCTGCCGCAGGAGCAGGGCCAGCGCGGTGGCGCTTTGTCCGCCGGACGCGTCCGCAGGAGCAAGGGAGTCGGGGGCGGCGGCGCTGTTGCCGAAGCGCTGCAACTGATCGGCCAGCAGGCTTTCAAAAGCGCCTGTTTCCAGGGAGCCGGCAGGGCCGGTCTTTGGTTTTCTGTGGGCTTCATCCTGCTGTAATGCCCTTATGACATCATTTTCTATTTTCATTATGCCCCCAGGTTAAAGGTTAAAGCTGCCCTGGTTTAAGCAAAAAATCTGCCAAAGTTTCGCATATTGCAATACTGGAGCAATTTAATTTTGAGACGCTCCCTGCGGCGTTTTACGGCGAAACAAGTTTCGCCTACGCCTGCGGGGCGGGCGGCGGAGCCCGCCGCCAGAGCATTTCAACATTTTCAATGTTAAAATGCTCTGGTACCATGTCACACTTAAAACTTCGCTTCGCTACGTTTGAAGTGTGAAGATCGCAAAGCAAAAAACGTGGTTTTTGCTTTGCTCCGCCGCCTTAAGGCGGCGCGCCGGACTTGTTAGCCCGGCGTCAGTACGCTGTTCTATACGAACTTTTAAGTGTTACAGCGTACTAGTGAATATTTAATGTTTTTTGGCGGGAGCGGATGTTTTTTCCTGTTCCCGGCGGAAATTTCTGCCTCCGCAAGGAAAAAAATTCATAACGCTGCGGCAAAACCGCGGTTTTAAATATTACATGTTACTATTACCATGACAAAATGTTCTGAACAGGATATATAAATTATATCGTGGAATCAATAGGCGCTTAAACCAAGGAGGGAAACATGCCTGCTATACGTAAAATTCTGGTGGCCGTCGATCTTTCTTCTCAAAGTGCAACCGTTGCGGATTATGCGGTGTGTTTCGCCAAAAACCTTGGGGCGGAAATCATGGCCGTGTATATTGCCCCTTCTTCCAGCCAGTATGTCGGGTTCCACGTGCCGGCGAGCTCCATTGAAAATTTTACCGGCGAAGTTATCAAGGGCGCGGAACAATCCATGAAGGATTTTATCGCGGAAAAGTTTCAGGGCGTGAGCACACAGGGCAAAGTGGTAAGCGGATATGCCGCTGAGGAAATCATAGAACAGGCCAAGGAATACGGCGCGGACATGATTGTTATGGGAACGCACGGCCGGGTCGGCCTGGATCGCATTCTTTTCGGTTCCGTCGCGGAAAAAGTGGTTAAAACTTCCACGGTGCCCGTACTTACCGTGCGGCCTGACGTCACGGAAAACGCCGAAAGATAGCCTCTTCCGCGCCTTAGAGCGTTTTAACATTGAAAATGTATAAAACGCTCTGCAAGGATTTGCCTGCAAATCCTTGCTTCAGCCGTTGCTGCACAGCAGCTTGCGGATGAAGACAGCAGCGATGCTTCGCCGTTAAGCGACAATCTCAAGCGTAAAATGCTCTGGATCATTTTACGCTTGAAATGCTTGTAAAACTTTTGTCGTTGCATGTTCGGCCTTAATGTGCGATTATGCACACTATGAAATACAAGCGAAAGACCGTGCGGATTGATCCGGGCGTAAGCGCGTTTGCGGGCGGAACGCGGGGCAGCCTTGAAAGTGTCGCGCAAGAAGACGGGCATACGCGTCAGCTTTCGGCCGGGGAGGTGTTCGGCCTGGCTCTTGTGGATAAAGACATGCGCGTGTTGAGTTTTAACCAGAAATTTTTTTCTTTTTTTCCTCTTGCCGCTAACAAGGCTGAACCCCTGTGCGCCATACTGCAAAAAGACTGTTCCGCTCCGGATGGCTGCGCCGGTTGCCCGGCACAGCGTTGCCTGAAAAGCGGAGTGCGGCACGAGCGTGAATTTGCGCGGATTCTGCCTGACGCGCAGGAGCAGTATTTCAGATTTGTGGCTTCCCCGGTGACGCGAGCTTCCGGCACAGCGGTAAAAACAGTCAATGAAAACCAATTTCAGCCTGTGCACAGCAAGCCGGCCACTTCCGCAAACGGGCCGGTAATCCGCGGACTCACGCTGGCGCTTCTGGAGGATATTACCGGGAAGCGCCTGCTTGAACAAAAACTTCTGCGCGCTCAACGTCTGGAGGCCATGAGTACTCTGGCCGGCGGCATTGCCCATGAAATCAACCAGCCTCTTTCCGCGCTTAATCTTTACGCCAGCGGGCTGCAAATTTTACTGGATAAAGACGAACAGCCCCCTTTGCCGGTTATCCGCGAACGTGTGGGCCTGATTTTGGATCAGGCGCGTAAAATCAGCGATATCACCAGGCACATGCGGGCGATGGCCGCCAGGAGCAATACCGTTATAGAAGAGGTGGACGTGCGAAGCACCTTGCAGGAAGTCCTGCTGAACCTGAAAGATAAATTCCGGGAAAGCCGGGTTGAACCGGAAGTTGTCGCCCCCGGCTCTCTTCCGCTGGTTAAGGCTATTGGGGTGCAGCTCAGCCAGGTGTTTGGAAATTTGCTCCTTAATGCCCTGCAGGCGCTGGAAACCCGGCAGAAAGAACCGCGGCCCGGGCGCATACGCGTGAGCCTCAAGCCGGAAAACAGCCGTCTGCGCATAGAAGTGGCGGACAGCGGCCCAGGCTTGGCGCCCGGGATGGAACGGCGTATTTTCGACCCTTTTTTCAGCACCAAGGGGCCGGGCGGGGGGATGGGCCTGGGGCTTTCGCTGGTGCATGCTTTTGTGCAATCCTGGGGCGGAGAGATGCAGGTCAGTTCCAGGCACCCGGAACTCGGCGGAGCGGTGTTTACCATTTTGCTGCACAGCGTATAGTACGCTGTACCACTTAAAAGTTTGTATAGAACAGCGTACTGACGCCGGGCGACCACGCCCGGCGCGCCGCCTTAAGGCTGCGGAGCAAAGCAAAAACCACGTTTTTTGCTTTGCGATCTTCACACTTCAAACGTAGCAAAGCGAAGTTTTAAGTGTGACATGGTAATAGTACGCTGTACCACTTTGGAGTTGTTCATTGATTAGCATGACATTCACACTGTAGGATCACAGCAATTCCATTATAGCTGAAAGACTATTCGTAAATGTTATTTATGAACAATTCCTTTGATGGAGAAATGGAATTACAGGAATGAGGATGAAAGTATTAGTGGTTGACGACAACGAAGCCAGCTTGCACAGCCTTTGTCTGGTTCTGCGTGATTTGGGCCATGAAACCGTGGCCATGCTGGATTCGCGCGAAGCCTTGAAAGAGGCCGGGGCGAATTATTACCCCCTGATTATCAGTGATATCCGTATGCCCGGCTTGAACGGCCTGGAACTTTTGCAGGAACTTAAAAAAGGAAAAAGAAAACACCAAAGCGATGTACTGCTTATTACCGGTTACGCGGATACGGAAAGCGCCGTACAGGCTTTACGCGGAGGGGCGTATGACTATCTGCATAAACCCATCAATGCTTCCGAGCTTGCGGCGGTAGTGGAGCGCTGCGCCGAGCATCAAAAGCTGCTGGATGAAAACCTGACGCTGAAAGAAGACCTGGGCAAAGCCCGGGAAACCACCCGCGAACTGCACAACAGCCTGGCGGCGGCTAATGAGCGGCTGCGCGAAGTGTACGGAGTGGGCGAGGTGGTGGCGGAATCGCCCAGTATGCGCGCTTTGATTGAGGAGGCCATGATTTTTCACGCCAACCCCGATGTGCCGGTGCTTATAGAGGGAGAAACCGGAACCGGCAAGGAAATTATCGCGCGGATTATCCATTATGGACTCAGCAAGGATAGCGGCAGAAAAATTGATGCGCCTTTTGTGGCCTTGAACTGTTCGGCCATACCGCGCGAGCTTTTCGGCAGCGAGCTTTTCGGCTACGAGCAGGGGGCGTTTACCGGCAGCCGGAGTGAAGGGGCGCTGGGCAAGCTTGAACTTGCCGGCACCGGCACTTTGTTTCTGGATGAAATAGCTGATATGCCCTATGACATGCAGCCGAAACTTCTGCGGGCGCTGGAAGATCGCACTTTTTACCGCCTGGGCGGCAAACACGAGCGGAAATTCAGGGCGCGCACCGTTTGCGCCTGTAACCGCAACCTCGCCCGGATGATCAAAGAAGGGCTTTTCCGGCGGGATCTTTTCCACCGGCTGACGGTCGGGCATTTAATAATTCCTCCCCTCCGGGAAAGAAAAGAAGAAATCCAGCCTCTGGCGGCATTTTTTTTACAACGCGAGGCCAGACTCAAGAAAAAACGTTTTGCGTCCATTTCGCCTGAAGCGCTGGAGTTTTTACAGGTTTACCCCTGGCTGGGAAATGTGCGTGAACTTAGAAACGCCATTGAGCGGGCGGTGCTCTTAAATAATGACACACAACTGCGGCTGGAGCATCTGGGCTTTTTGTCGCAGGATCAGCCCGGCATCATGGCGGATGACGCGCCCAGCCTGATCTACGGCGACCAGAACCGTCAACGGGAAGCGGGGCAAATTGCGGCAGGGCAAACGGCGGAGGACGAAGACGCTTTTATGGAAAATACTTCGTCCGGGCTGGACGCGCCTTCCGGGTGGCAGGATGCGGACGGGAATTTCAACGCCGGGGGCGATATATATATACAACCGGTCAGCCTGGATCCGGACAGACTGGAATTGCCCGAACATTCCTTTGATCTTGAAAATTTTTGCGATGCGATTATTCTTAAAGCCTTGGACAAATTTGGAGGCAATAAGAGCAAGGCTGCGGAATATCTGAATATGTCGCGTTTTGCTCTGCATAGGCGCATTCAGAAAAATTAACTTGCAAGGGAGGAGCTGAAGATGGAAGAACGCGGCATACGCCGGAAGGATCGGATCTTGGGCAGTGAAGAAACCCTGGCTTTGCTCGCGGAGGGTGAAGTAGGCATTTTAGCCACGGCGGACAGCGAAAACTGGCCCTATGCCACTCCGCTTTCCTACGTTTATAAAGACGGACTGATCTATTTTCACAGCGCCTTGAGCGGACACAAGACGGACAATCTGGCTTGCAACAACAAAGTTTCCTTTGTGGTGGTGGGCAAAACCAAGCCCGTGTATGACGGCAGTTTTACCACCCTTTACTCCAGCGTTGTTGTTTTTGGTCTGGCCCGCCTTGTATCCGGGCATGAAGAGAAGAAAAGCGCCTTGTACGCTTTGGCGGCCAAATATCTGCCTGATCATCTGGAAATGTTCGAGGGGAATATAGCGCGTTATTTTACGCGTACGGATGTTTATGCCGTCCGGCCCGAGCGTATAACCGGCAAAGCCAATCTATAGAGTTGATGCTGAAAAAGTCGGGAAACGACTTTTTCAGAAAGGCACGCCGGCTCCAGGCGCCGCTGCGCGGACGCCGCAAGTAAATTGCGGTTCGCCTTTCGCCGCGCCCGGTCGATTGCATCGACCGGGGTAGTCGGCCGACTATGGCATTTTACGCTTGAGATTGTCGCTTAACGGCGAAGCAAGTTCGCCTCGTGACAATCTCGCGGCAAGGATTTGCAGGCAAATCCTTGCAGAGCGCTTTATACATTTTCAATGTTAAAACGCTCTACATCAGAGAATTTTACGCTACATTTGCAGGGCGTCGAAATCCGCCAGTTTGCGCAGGCGGTTCACCAGGCCGGCCAGCAGGTTCAGGCGGTTCAGGCGCAGGGTTTTATCCTCGCACATGACCATGACTTCCTGAAAAAACCTGTCCACAGCGGGTTTCAGGGTATACAGCAGGTCAAGCAACGCCTCAAAATCATCCTGGCCCCAAAGCCGTTCGAAGTTGGGAAGAAGGCTCTCCAGGTTCGCGGCCAGATTTTTTTCCGCCGGTTCCAGCAGAAGGCTCTTTTGCACCTGCCCGGTCAAAGGTTCTTCCTGCCCCTGCTTGCGGATAATATTCGCCGCCCGCTTAAAAGTCAGTACCGACTCCGAAAAATCCGGACGGAAGCTGAATTTACGCAAGGCCGCCAGACGCGCGGACGCGGCCCAGACATCGCTGTACCCCGCCGCCAGGATGGCTTCTACCAGCAATGTGTCCGCGCCCTTGGACATAAACAGGTTTTTCAGCCTCAGGCTGAAAAATTCGCCCAGGCTGCCCAGTATTTTATCCTTGGGCAATTTCCAGGCCCTGGCGCTTGACTCGTCATATTGTTCAAGCGCCAGTTGAAAAATTTCGTCCACATCCAGGCGCAGCTTTTTTTCTTCCAGAATACGCGCGATGCCGAGGGCGCAACGCCGCAGGGCAAAAGGATCCGACGCCCCGGTGGGGATAAGTCCCAGGGCGAAACAGCCGGCCAGAGTATCCGCTTTGTCCGCAATGGACAAAAGAGACCCGCCCAAGCTCTCCGGCAGGGGGCTGTCCTGGCCCGCGGGCAGGTATTGTCCGGCTAAAGCGCGCGCTACCTCCGGGCTTTCGCCTTTACACCCGGCGTAAATGGAACCCATAATCCCCTGCAGGGTATCAAATTCGCCCACCATCTCCGATACAAGATCCGCCTTGGATAAGCGCCCGGCCCGCCTGGCTTCCTCCAACCCCAGGGTTTCCGCGCCAAAAGGCCCCCGCCCGGCCAGAATACACAGCAGATTGCCGAGGCGGCGGCTTTTATCGCCCATGCTGCCCAGTTTGTCCATGAAAATAACTTTATCCAGCTTGCCGAGCCAGTCATCAAAATCGGCCGCCAAATCGCTTTTCCAGAAAAATTTTCCATCTTCCAGTCTGGCCCGTAAAACCCTTTCCCAGCCTTTGCGCACCGGGCTTTCATCTTCCGGTTCGATATTCAGAACGGTCAGAAAATACGGCAGCAATTGCCCCCGGGCGTCCCGCAGGCCAAAGCTTTTTTGGTGCGTTTCCATGCTGGTCAACAAAACTTCAGCGGGAATCTCCAGAAACGAAGCGTCAAAAGAACCCAGCAGAGGCACGGGGTATTCGCAAAGCCCCTGCACTTCATCCAGCAGGCTGTCTTTCCAGATGACCGTTCCGCCGGCTTCTTGCGCCAGCCGGTCACCCCGCGCAATAATCAGCGCCCGCCTTTCCGCAGCGGAGACCATCACTTTGCCTTTATCCGGCATCTCCGCAAAATACCGGCTCGCGTCCTCAAGTTCAAAGAAGCCCGCGCCCTGCGCCCTGCGCCCGAAGGTTCCGCGCCCGCTTTGCACGCCGCCCGTGCTGAAGTTCACCACTTGCGCGTCAAGCAGGGCCACAATCCAGCGCAAAGGGCGCGCGTAAGTATAGCTGCCGCTGCCCCAGCGCATCCGCTTGGGAAAACTCAAGCTGTTTATGGCCTCTGGACAAAAGCGCGCCAAAAAAGTTCCGGCATCTTCGCCCCCGGTTTTTTTGCGCGCCGCGAGGTACTCGCCCTTATCCCTCTTGACGGTAAAAACCTCGGAAAAATCAACTTGCTGAGTGCGGGCAAACCCTTCTCCGGCTTTGGAAGGTTTACCGTCCGCGTCCAAACCGATCCTGGCCGGAGGCCCTATGACCAGTTCGTCCTCTGCACGGGTTTTTTCCGCCAGCCCACGGAGACAAACCACCGCCCGTCTCGGCGTGCTGTATACTTCAAGTTGCGCATATTCCAGACCGGCAGCCCGCAGGCCGGAACTGAACTTATCCCGCAGCTCGGCTTCCAGCGGGTTCAGAAATCTGGCCGGCAGCTCTTCGGCGCCAATCTCAAGCAAAAATACAGACATTTGTAAATATTCCTTTAGAGCAGCGGCGGCTTGCGCCGCCGGCGCGAGGCGGGATTCATTCCCGCCGAAGCAAGACATGGAGCGAAGCGATACATGGTAATAACCGCAATACCCGGCCGGTCAATCCGGAACGGAAAGCAGAGGGTAGCCCATTTCCGCGCGTTGTTCGGCATAAAGGCGGGCCACGGAAGAGGCCAGGTTGCGCACGCGGGCTATGTAGGCGGCGCGTTCGGTAATGGAGACGGCTCCGCGGGCGTCCAGCAGATTGAAGGTATGCGAACATTTAAGGGTATAATCGTAGGCCGGCATAACCAGCTTCAATGCCGCCATGCGTTCGGCTTCGCGTTCAAAATCCGCAAAGTGCCGGAGCAGAAGTTCGGGGTCGCTGTATTCAAAATTAAAGCGGGACTGCTCCACTTCATTTTGGCGGAAAAGCTGGCCGTAGCTTACCTGGTCGTTCCACATAAGCGCGTAAACGGATTCTTTTTCCTGCATATACATGGCCAGGCGTTCCAGGCCGTAAGTTATCTCCACGCTTACCGGGGCGAGGTCAAGGCCGCCGATTTGCTGAAAATATGTAAACTGGGTCACTTCCATGCCGTTCAGCCAGACCTCCCAGCCCAAACCCCAGGCCCCGAGGGTGGGAGATTCCCAATCGTCTTCCACAAAACGGATGTCATGGACGGCGGGATCCAGGCCCAGAGCGGCCAAGCTGTCCAGATACAGATCCTGGACATTGTCCGGGGAAGGCTTCATGATTACCTGAAACTGAAAATACTGCTGCAGGCGGTTGGGGTTTTCGCCGTAGCGGCCGTCCTTGGGCCGGCGGGACGGTTCAACGTAAGCGGCTCGCCAGGGTTCCGGGCCGATTACCCGGAGGAAAGTGGCCGCGTTAAAAGTGCCTGCCCCGCATTCCATGTCATAGGGCTGCTGGATGGAACAGCCGCGCCCGCCCCAGAAAGCCTGGAGGGTCAGGATGAGATTTTGAAAATTCATAGTTTGTTACCGGAAAAAATTATTCGCCTTCGGCTTGTTTGATCGCCTGATATTCAGCCGCGACTTTTTCAATAACCGGGGCCGGCGCTTCCTCATAATGGGAAAACTCCGCGGTAAACACTCCCTGCCCGGCGGTCATGGAACGTAAATCCGGGGCATAGCGCAAAATTTCGTTCATGGGCACTTGAGCCTTCAGTTCCGTGATGCCGGAAACAGAATCAGACCCCAGCACCTTGCCCCTGCGGCTGGACAGGTCGCCGATCACGTCTCCCATGGATTCGTCGGGTATGGAAATGGTCAGGGTGACGATAGGCTCCAGCAACGTGGGTTTGGCCATTTCCATGGCCTTTTTGAAGGCCAGCGAGCCCGCGATTTTAAACGCCATTTCCGAAGAATCGACATTGTGGTACGTGCCGTCGTAAAGCCGGGCTTTAAAGTCCACCATGGGGTATGCGGCCAGAAAGCCGCGCGCGGCCGATTCCTGTATGCCTTTATCCACTGCCGGTATATACTGGCGCGGGATTACTCCGCCGACAATGGCGTCTTCAAACAGGTAGCCCGCGCCGCGGGGCAGGGGTTCAAACTCCACCCAGCAGTCGCCGAACTGGCCGCGGCCGCCGCTTTGTTTTTTGTGCCGCCCCTGCACCTGGGCTTTGCCCTTGATGGTTTCGCGGTAAGGCACCTTGGGGGTTTTCAGCAGGATATCAACCTTGTAGCGGCGTTTCGCCTTTTCCACGGACAGCTCTATATGCAATTGCCCCATGCCGCTGAGGATGATTTCACCGGTTTCCTCAGTGCGGGTAAGTTTCAGCGTAAGATCCTCGTCCGTAAGCTTCTGCATGGCGGTATAGACTTTTTCTTCATCGCCTTTTTCCCTGGGGCTCAGGGCGTAGGAGATAAGCTGCGGAGGCGTGTCCGCGCAGGGCAGCGCGAAATTGGTCTTGTCCTGGGCCAGAGTATCTCCGGTGCGGGTGCTTTTGAGTTTGGCCAGGGCGACGACGCTGCCCGGCCCGAGAATTTCCTTGGTGGGCGTCTGGTTTTTTCCGATAAGCAGTATGGGCGTACCCAGACGTTCGTTGTCCGAAGTGCGCTGGTTTTTCAGGTTGCTTTCGCTGCTGATGCTGCCGGAGAGTACCCGCGCCACGCTGAGCTGCCCGGAAAACGGATCCACAATGGTTTTAAACACAAAACAAACCGCCGGCCCGTCCGGGTCAACCCGCAGTTCGTTCCCGGATTCATCAAGCCAGGCAGCGTGATCCAGCGGGGAGGGCAGGTACTTTTCAATAATATTCAACAACTGCTCTCCACCTTTGTTTTCCAGGGCGGAACCCACGGTCGTCGGTACCAGGACTCCGTTCAACACGCCTTTGCGAAGGCCGTGCAGGAGATCCTGCTCCGTCAGGCTGCCTTCCTCCAGATATTTTTCCATAAGCTCTTCGTCGCTTTCCGCGATATTTTCAACCATGGTATCATGCAAAGCGGCTATTTTGCCCTTTATGCCGGCCGGCAGTTCGGCTTCCTGAAGCCTTCCGTCAGGCTGAAAATTAAAGGCGTTGCCGCTCAATACATCCACCAGTCCGATGAGTTTGTTCTGTTCGATAATCGGATAATACAGAAGCACCGGTTTAAACCCGAGTTTGGAAAGGCCGTCAAAGGCCATGTCAAAATCGGCGCGATCCCGATCCAGTTTATTTATAAAGCAGCAGGCCGGGAGCCCGGCCTTGGTGATGGCCTGCCAATGGCGCTTGGTGAGGGGGCGGACGCCGTCAACGGCATCCAGGGCAAAGACGGCAAAATCAACCGCGCTGAGCAGGATATCCAGATCTCCCACAAAGTTGCCGTCGCCGGGTATATCCATGAGGTTGTGCCTGCCGCCATGCCAGGAAAAAGACGCGAACGCCGGCTGAATACTGCCGCGGCGCTTTATTTCTTCCGGTTCATAGTCAAGGGCGGTACTGCCTTCTTCTATTTTACCCAGGCGGTTGACGGCGCCTGCCTGCAGCAGCAACATTTCGGCCAGACTGGTTTTGCCGCAGCCGCCGGTTCCGACCAGCGCGTATGTTCTTTGGGACGTGCTTCCGTTGGGCATGGTATCTCCCTGGTTGTGACAATATTACCGAACATGGAGTATTTAAACCTCCGCTCTTTTTAGAATTGCTCCCGCGCTAAGTCAAGATTTAATTGGATTACCGCGCAAGCTTGTTGCCAATTGCCGACAATGGCTGTATTTATGGACATCATGTATATAAATTTAATTTTGGGCCTTCTGGTGGTCGGTGCGGTTATCTGGCTGGCGCACAATTTCCGTAAGTCCAAAACCAGCCCCGGTAAAATTTTGCTGGACGAAATGGCCAGGCGCCGCGATTCCCAGGAAGAAAAAAAAGCCATCCAGGCGCGCCTCGCGGCTTTGCGCCGCAGGCAGGTCGGCCTCGTTGCCGAGGGCCTGGAAAACATGCTGGACGCCATGAAATCTTTGCCCATGCGCTGGCGGGAGCGGGAAGACCGCCTTGAACTTATCCTTGAGGTTGCCGGGGATAAAGAGGTTGCCGGGGATAAAGCGCCGCTCGAAGAAAAATTTATTTTGCGCTGGGATATAAAAAATATTGATCTGGCGTTATTATCCGCCTATGAACGCTCGCCGGAATTTTACGGCGAATATGTTTTGCAGTGGCCTGACGGGAGCAGGTTCGCCGAAGCCGGGCTGACCGCTTTCATGCGTAAGCTTTCCGCCCTTATTGCGGAGAAACTGGCTTGACCCGCGTATTTTATGGAGAAGCTGATGGAAAAATTTGTAATCCCTCCCAATCAGGTTCTGCTGTTTGGCCTGAGTTACTGCTCATACTGCGAGGCTACACAAAAATATCTGTCCCGCCGCCTTACCAATTTCATATATGTCGAAACCGACACCATGGAAGGCGCGGCCAGAGCCGGAGTTTTGGCCGCGGTTTCATCCCTTAACCCGGAGCTGTCTTTTCCGGTCATTGTTTTCGGCGATACCGGGCAGCTTCTTGTAGGGTATGATACAATAAAACTTAATGAAAAACTGGAAATTATGCTGGATAATTATCCGCAATTACACAAACTGCCGGAAGAACCGGAAAAGCATGGCCCCCTGTACCTGTTGAAACAGCAGGTTCGCGGAAGCTGATGCCAAAGGCACGCTCGTTTCGGCTCTTTACGGCGGCAGTCAGGGTATAAAATGGACATAGACATGAAAACGTTGGATGAGGTTGCGGAGAAGCTGGCGCAGCCGGCTTTTTACTATTTCAACTGCGAAAAGGGCATGCAAATGCCCTCGCTGCCCGCGCTTACAGAGCTTATGCAGCGGCTGCGCGCGGCGCTTTTCCCGTGCTTTCACAGCCCGCAGCGTTACTCGGTCTCGCCCATGCGTTATCATCTTTCCGCCAATCTGGACAGCATCTACCAGATTTTGACCAGCCAAATCGAAAGCGGGTTCTGCGCCAGCGCCGCTGAACGGGGTAATTGCGACAAAAAATCCCCGGACGCCCATACCCTGGCGCTGCTGTTTATCAAGCGTCTGCCGGTTATCCGTTCTTTTCTGGAAGGGGATGTGCTGGCGGCGCATGAAGGCGACCCGGCGGCGAAATCTCCCGGCGAAACGGTTTTGTGCTATCCTTCCATTCACGTCATGACCAACCACCGGGTGGCCCATGAGCTATATCTGCTTGAGGTGCCGCTCATCCCCCGCATTATCAGCGAAATGGCCCATACGGCCACAGGAATTGACATTCACCCCGGCGCGAGCATAGGCAAAAATTTTTTCATTGATCACGGCACCGGAGTGGTTATAGGCGAAACCTGCGTCATTGGTGACAACTGCCGCCTGTATCAGGGCGTGACTCTGGGCGCGCTTTCTTTTCCGAAAGAAAAGGACGGAAAGCTTTGCAAAGGCTTAAAACGCCATCCCATTCTGGAGGATAATGTGGTGGTATACTCCGGGGCCACGATTTTAGGCCGCGTAACCATAGGGCATGACAGCATGATCGGCGGCAATGTCTGGATAACCGGAGATATTCCGGCCGGTTCCAAGATTGTCCAGCAACACTCCATCCCCTCTTCGCCCAATGACATGCTGGGACAGCAGTAAGCCGGCCAGGGGCAAGCTTCCGCGTTGCGCGCCGGCGGTCTTCGCGCTGGCTTTATGCCTTTTGTCCGGCGCTTTTTCCACGTCTTTCGCGGGCGCTCCAGCTCCCGACGCCTCCGCGCCCGCGGACTCCGCGCAGCCGCGCGCTCCGCAAAGGGATGACGCCCTGCTGAACCTCTGGGCCGTCCGCACGGACGATTTGACGGAAATCATCAACAGCACGGCCTTGTTCATGCAACAGGCCGAAGGATTGTCCGGAACGCTGACCGGGCAGGCGCAAAACTCCAGAACCCGCTTTATGCGCCTGAGCGGGCTTTTCCAGGCTTCAGCCGGGCATCCGGGCGAACAGGTGACTTTGGCCCGGCAGCTCGTCC
This sequence comes from Deltaproteobacteria bacterium, assembly GCA_031266055.1. Taxonomy (GTDB): domain Bacteria; phylum Desulfobacterota; class Desulfovibrionia; order Desulfovibrionales; family Desulfovibrionaceae; genus WRHT01. The sequence goes on along the minus strand of JAISBT010000034.1, from coordinate 5,130 downwards.
TCCTGCGGGGAGAGTTCGCCCAAAGCGTCGCGCCCTTGACCGGCATATCCGCTGAATTCGGCCAGCGTCTTGCGCAGATCGCCCGGATGAAAGACAGTCTGCGGGAAGTGGATGCGCAAAGCGCGGGGGAGTATGTGCGTACGCTTGCCCTGGCCGAGCGGCAACTTTCCGCTGCCTCCAGGAGGCTGGATGAAATTCTGACTCCGGCCCGGGAACTCCTGTACAAAATGGATGCCGCGGTGAGCGAAACGGAAAAACAGCTGACCGCCGTCTGGGAAAATTATTATCACGCGCCGGTAGCGGTCAACCCGCAAACGCTGAGTGAAATTCCAGCCTTGCTGGCTTTATGGAACAATTCCCTGGAGGCGCGGCTTTCCTTCGCCTACCCGCAAAGCCTGGAAGAATGGGTTTCTTCCGCTGTTTATTTCAGCGTGGCCGTGGCGCTCGCGGCCCTTTTAAGCCTGTCGGCCCTGCGCGGAACGGCATACCTCCTCGGGCCCCGGCGCGGGGCCCGGCCGCGGATTCTCCTGCGCTCCTGCATCCTCGGCGGACTTGGGCTTGCCCTGCTTGCCGCCTCCATCAACCCGCAGGGCGGAGCCTATGCAATTTTTGCCCTGACCGGTTCCCTGCTCCTTATTGCCGGCATTGCGGACTTCAGTTGGAAGCTGCGCGTCATGCTCACGCCGGCGCTGGAAAACAGGCCTTCGCCCATGAACCGCCTTTACCTCCCGGCCGCCATAGGAGCATGTACGCTTTTCGCCGATTTACCCGGCCCTGTCCCCAGCCTTGTCTGGGTGGTGACCAGCGTGGCCTTTTCCGTGACCATCCTGGTTTCGGCCGGATGCCGCAAACAGAACGGGCATGGAAATTCACCCGGCCCGTTGTCGCGCCAGACGACAATATTCTGGGGCGTCTTTTACGGACTGCCTTCCTGTCTGGCCGCGGCGGCAGGCTATGCGAACCTGGCTATCCTGATTTTCATGCTGTGCTTTGCCCTGACCAATATCTTCACTTTGGGCCTCGCTGCCGCCGCCTTGCTGAACATTCTGGCCTGCCGCCTGTTTGACCGGCAAAAATATCCGGTGCGCAACGCCGTGGCCGAGGCTTTAAGCATACCGGCAGCCTGGTTTTTCTCCCTGTTTGCCGTCCTGCCCTGGTTCTGGGCGGTTCCCGGCGCTCTCAATCTGCTTCAGCGCACTCTTGTTCACCGCTATACGCTCGGGCAGGCCGATTTCAATTTTTACAAAGCGCTGCTGCTTATTCCGCTTTTTTTCCTGTGCCGCTCCTTTATCAAACTGGGCAAAACCTCGCTGACCCACTTGTCGGAAAACATGCCCCAACTGGAACGCGGCGTCATCCCTCCCCTGCGCGCCATGTTCAGTTATCTGTTATGGGCCGGCTTCGTCCTTGTCACCATGGGCCTTCTGGGCGTGGATTTTACCAGCCTTGCCGTTGTGGCCGGAGGCTTGAGCGTAGGCATAGGCTTTGGCCTGCAAACGCTCTTTAACAACCTGATCAGCGGATTGATCCTGATTTTCGGGCGTTCTCTTCTGGTGGGGGACTATGTTACCGTGGGCGGAGTCTCCGGAACAGTTCAAGCCATTGCCATCCGGGTCACCATTTTGGAAACCGCTGAACGGGCCTCGGTTTATGTGCCCAATTCCGCCATTATCTCCACCCAGTTCACCAATTGGACGCGCAAAGGCAAAATAACGCGGCGCAGCCTGAATATAGGCGTGGCTTACGGGTCTGATACGGAAAAGGTGATCGCCCTGCTCCGGGAGACCGCTCTGCAACAGGGGCATGTGCTCAAAAACCCGCCTCCGGCGGTTTATTTTGACAATTTTGGCGCCAGTTCCCTGGATTTTGTCTTGAATGTTTTTATTGACGATTTTGATTGCGGCGCAGGGGTCATGTCCGACCTGCGCTTGGCGGTGGAAAAAGCTTTCAAGGAAAACAACCTGGACATACCCTTCCCCCAGTTGACGGTGCATACGCCTGAGCCGGGTTCCGGATAAAATTGCGGGACGCAAGTTTATCCGCCGGCTTGCGGTGAAAATCTCAAGTTCTGCCTGACCCCCGAAAGGCGAAAGCAGTTCGGCGCCACTACAATTTCCAATTAGTCAATGCTGAAAAAGTCGGGAAACGACTTTTTCAGAAAGGCACGCCGGCTCCAGGTGCCGCTGCGCGGACGCCACAAATAAATTGCGGCTACGCCTTTCGCCGCGCCCGGTCGATTACATCGACCGGGTTAGTCGGCCTTTGGTGCATTTCTGGTCGAAAAAACACAGAAATTTAGTATTTATAGTTAATGATATAAATACATTATATACTTTTTCCGGGCCGACAAATTAAAATATTCTAGAACTATAATTTCTGGCATATTTCAATTATAAAACATAATATTTCTTTATTTTTCCTGAATTATCTGTTATAATATACACCTATAAGCAATAATTATTCAAGAAGGCGGAATCACGCTTCCGCCGCAGCCGACGGATAAAAATCGCGGGACGCAATTTTTATCCGGAATCCGAATAAGAGAGGTGTGTACATGGCCATTATCATTCCCTATTCGAGCCAGTCGAGCATAAACAACGCGGGGAGCGGGCAGATTGCGCCTTACCGTTCCGCTTCGGCTTTTACCATTCCGGGGCAGACGAATATGCCGGGCGCCCTGGAACACTTCTCGGGCGGCCTGGACAAGCTGAATGACGCCGCGTTCAAGATGCAACTGGACAAACAGCGCGTGCGCAACGCCACGGAAATGCTGGCGGATGAGACGGCTTACAAGGGTGCCCTGCGGGATTTTGACCGCGAATATAAAAATACGCGCAAGGGCGCGGACGCGCTTACAGCGGAAGAGGACTACAACGATTTTCACCGGGAACAGTTTGAGAAGCTGCAAGAAAAATGGAGCGGCACGCCCCATCTGATGCCGGCTGTTGCAGCCATGGCCGAAAACATCCGAAAATTCAGTCTGAACAAGGCTGCGGCGTACAGGGATCAGCAGGAGGAGGAACACAAGGCCGCTGTCTACAAAGCTGCGGAGGATAGCCTTGCGGTCTTGTGGGCTGACCCTGGCGCCGATATGCAAGAAAAACGGGCGGCGCTGAAAAGACAAATAACCAGTTTGCGCCTGCTGAGCGGCCAGTATCCTGAAACCTGGAAAGCCGGATTTATGCGTTGGGAAGGCGGCAACGAAGAAGAAGCCAAGGTAAAAATCAACCAACTGGTGCAAACCCTGCACAACGAGCACGTGCAAAGCCTCATGTACGCGGACAGATACGCTGAAGCGGAGAAGTTTACCCGTGAGCATATGCGGGAGTTCGGGGATAAGGCAAATGATACGCTGGCGCTGGTGGAGGCGAGGAGAGAGGCGTGGGGAAAGAAACAGGAGGTGGAGAGGGAGAAGGCGGATACTGAAAACTTGTTTAACAAAACCATGGATATGAGCGACGAAGAGGCCATGGCCTATATTTTCGGCAACGATACCAAGGCTTCCTTTGAGTCCCGGAAAGACGCGTTTAACATGCGTAAGACACAGATTTCCATGCGCGATTACCAGAGAGATTTGCAGGAGAAGAAGGCCAATGACAACGCATATGCCGAACTTAAGAAAATAGCTGATAACAGGGATACGCATGATGATCCGAAGGCATATCTTAATGTTACCCGTGCTTTGCCTTTGGACAAGTGGGCCACATTTGCAAAGATTACCGAGCGTTTGCAAGGGGAGGATTATGTCAAGACGAATCCGGACGCGTATAGCGAGGTTTTGCGCCGTATAAGCCAAGGAGAAAAACTTATCAGCGTTGCCGCCGAGTATGGCGACAGGCTGAGTCTGGCAGATATAGACGTTTTGCAAGATCCGGACAAGGCCAAAGCCTTGGCGAAGATGAAGGGCATTTTTGATGAGAAGGCAAAAGACTGGGCTGTTGAACCCGGTAAAGGCAACGCCCTGTTTTTGGACATTCAGCAATATATGCCGCCTGAAGGTTTCAAAACCAATGAAGAATACGAAAAATTTATGGGTGAGCGCCTGCGCAAATTAGTTGTGGATAAAAACTGGGCTTTTGAAAAACCCATCCGGCAATATGAGGCCGGGGAGTATGCCTTGAAGGGTTATTACCCGGTTATTGGTGAAGCGGAAAGAGAAGTTTTGGAGACTGAGCTTAAAAAACGCGGATATCCGGTTAATCCTAAAAATTTGCTGACTCTTTGGCGGGAAGTAACCGGCGCGGACAAGCGGAGCCGGTATATTGAAAAACCAGAAGATATGTCCGGGGGCGGGGATTAATCATGTCGCAATATAATTTTGAAGCCGTGGACTGGTCGAAGTTCGGGCGTGACGATTACGAGACTATGCGCCTGATGGCCGCCCAGGACGAGCAGCTCATAGATGAAGAGCTGCGCCGGAACAATGCGCCGGGCAACGCTCTGTACCGGGGGAAAAGCGCGGGAGAGCTTTTTGATCTTACCTATGCGGAAAAAGATCCGGGATTGCATTATCTTGACGACTTGGGCGTGGCCTATCAGTTGCGCAAAGAGAAAAGCCCGGAAGAAATTTTTGAGACTACGCATTTGGCGAAGGGCTTGGGAATATCCTATTCCGAAGCGGAAAACCACAAAAATGAACTGGTTAGAGCCTATCGCGCCAAAATTGCCTTTAACGATCCGGGGCTGCGCAAGCTGATTGCGGAAAGTCCGGACTTCCGCAAATTCTTCACCAATTTGCCTGCGCCGGAGCAAGCCGCCATTGCTGACGACAAAGCTTTGTGGTTGGTCGAAAAAAATCAGCGCGGCTTTCTTGAAGATATTGAACATAGCTGGCGCTTCGGGGAGAAGCAGCAGGAAAGGCTTGCCTTGGGCAATTTGGATGCGGAGGCCAGGGCCAGCGATGAGCAGTTGGAGCGCATGGTCGTACTGGAACAACAAATAGAAACAAACTCCGCTTTGAGGGAAGGCGAAAGCACCGGCGATTGGGCGGTACGTACAATGGTTGAAAACCTGCCGCAATATGAAAATATGGCGGCATTGGGGTTATATCGTGCTGGCCAGGGAGCAATAGCCGGGGGAACCACCGGGGCGCTTCTGGGTTCGGTTGTGCCGGGCATGGGCACGGCTGCC
>JAISBT010000015.1 GCA_031266055.1 Deltaproteobacteria bacterium | reverse complement strand
TCCGTAGCTTCCTTCGTCGCAACGGCTGAAGCAAGTTCGCCTCGCGACAATCTCGCGGCAAGGATTTGCAGGCAAATCCTTGCAGAGCGCTTTATACATTTTCAATGTTAAAACGCTCTGATTCTTCTGCGCTGTGGGGAGAAGGCCAATGGATCAAAACGATTTACTGGGTTTTGAAAACTGTTGCGTCCAGGAACAGCTCCCGCGCTGTCAGGCTCGCTGCCCGTTTCACCTGGACGTGCGCGGTTTTATGACCCAGATGCGCAAGGGGCAGATGCAGGCTGCGCGCGCTTGTTTGGATCGTCATTTGCCCTGCCCGGGAATTTTGGGCCGTATTTGCGACCACCCCTGCGAATCCGGGTGCTTGCGCGAGGATTTCGGCGGTGCTGTGGCTATAGGCAACCTGGAGCGTTGCTGCCTGGAAAATGCGCCAAAAGGCGGAAAACTTCTGCCCAGAGCCAAAAAAGATAAAAAAACCGCCATTCTGGGCGCATCATTGGCAAGCTTTGCCGCAGCCTGGGATTTGAGCGGAAAGGCTTACCCGGTAACGCTTTTTTACGCGGAAGCCGCCCCTTCCGCCTGGCTGTGCTCTTACGGCCTGCCTCCGGATATTATTGACGCCGAACTGGAACGCCTCAAGGAACGGGGTGTGGTTTTTGAACGCCATATTCCTGATGTCGCTTTTCTTGCGGCTTGCCGCGACAATTTTCAGTCTGTTTTTCTCGACGCGCGGTATCTGCCGGAACAGTGCCCGTCCGGGGAGGATCTGAACCCGCTTACCGGAAGTCTGGACGATTTTTCGCTTTGCTTTGGCGGTTACGGCAATTCGGTGTCCGAGCAGGCTTTTTCCGGCCGGCGGGCCGCCACCACTCTGGATCGTTTTATGGGCGGAAGCTCGCCGTTGCTGGCCAGAGAGGCTGAAAGCCAGAGACAGACTTCCCTGTGGACTCCTCTGGATAAAATAACGTCTGTGCCGCGCCTTGCCGAAGCCTGTTTCAAGCGGCTGGATTCTTCGGCTGCGGCGCTTGAGGAAGCCGGGCGCTGTCTTTTGTGCGAATGCCTGGCCTGCGCCCGTGAATGCGCTTTTTTGCGCCATTATAAAATTTATCCCAAAGCCTATGCCCGCAAAATTTTTCTGAACGTCACCATGGTCAAGGGCCACCGTCTGGCCACCAATATGATTAATTCCTGCGCGTTGTGCGGCCTGTGCGAAGCGCTTTGTCCAGGCTCCTTTTCCATGACCGGTTTAACCCTCAGAGCCAGACGGGATATGGTGGCCAATGGGCATCAGCGTCAGTCGGATCATGAATTCGCCCTGGGCGACATGGAGCAGGCGAATAGTCCGGATTCCTTTCTGGCCAGATCTCCGCAAGGGTTTTCCACTTGCGGCCGGGTGTTTTTTCCCGGCTGTCAACTGGCTGCCGCGCGAGGAGAGCAGATAGAAAAAGTTCTGGCTCATTTGCAGGCGAATCTGGCGGAAAGTGTCGGCATCTGGCTGGGCTGCTGCGGAATTCCGGCTCACTGGGCCGGCAGGGAAACCAGGTTTGATTCGGTTGTCGCCAACACCCGCAGGATTTGGAACGAGTTGGGGCAGCCGCAGATTATCGCCGCCTGTTCCTCATGTATCCGGGCCTTCCGGCTGGGTACGCCCGAACTGCCTGTGGTCTCGCTTTGGGAAACGCTGGCTGAAGAGGCGCTTCCGCCGCCGGTGGAGTTCAAGCCTGCTTCGCCTTATGTCATCAACGACCCCTGCAGCGCCAGGCATGACCGGAAATGGCTCCTGTCGGTGCGCGCCCTTCTTGAAAGACGTGAAGTTTCTTATGTTGAACCGGAAATGAGCGGTGAAAAAACATCCTGCTGCGGCTATGGCGGTCTGGTATGGAACGCCAATCCCGAGGTGGCCGATGCCATGGCCGAAAGCCGCGCCGGGGATCTGGGCGGGGAGTTTGGCTACCCGGCGCTGTCGTCCTGCATCATGTGCCGCGACCGCCTTGCGGAGCAAAAGAAAGACAGCCTGCACCTGTTGGATGTTTTTTGGCCGGGGCTCGCTTATACCGGGCCAGGGCCAGGTCTGTCCAAACGCCGCTTCAACCGGGCCGTTTTGAAGCGCAATATTTTGAAAAATTTTTACCGGGCCGGAGCGGAGGAAACTGAATTGCCTGAGCGCATGAAGCTGGAAATCGCTGCTGATCTGCTGACCCGCATGGAGCGCCGCCATATCCTTATTGAAGACATAGAAAAGGTCGTCCAAGAGACTGAATCCGGGGGGCAGCGGTTTCTGGACAAAGAAAGCGGCCATTTTCTGGCCGCCAGCCGCCTGGGCAATATGACTTTCTGGGTGGAGTTCACCGTTTCGGGCGATGCGTACACTATCCATGACGCCTATTGCCACAGGATGATCGTGCCGGGTTTTGAAACAGGGAGTTAATATCGCGTCAAGCGACAATAGAGCAATTTAATTTTGAGACGCTCCCTCCGGCGCTTAACGGCGAAACAAGTTTCGCCTACGCCTGCGGGGCGGGCGGCGGTGCCCGCCGCTGGAGCATTTCAACATTTTCAATGTTAAAATGCTCTAAAAGGAAATTTTGATGAGCGGCAGGCAGGAATATTCTCCGGATCGCGGCGACTGGATTTGCGCCGGTTGTTGCAAACCGCTGGAACTCAAGAAAATGCAGATCATGTATCTGGAAAATGCCTTTGACGTCACTTTGCCGCAATGTCCTTGTTGCGGAAGGGTTTTTGTCCCCAAGTCACTGGCCGAGGGAAGAATGGCCGAAGTTGAAAGCCTGCTGGAAGACAAATGAATTTTCCTTATGAAGATCCGATCTTTCGCCAGGCTGCCCGGAAAACCTCCGGTTCGGCCATGCGGCCCGGAGGCCCGGAGCTGACTTGCCAGGCTCTCCGCAAATGCGGCTGGCCGGCGGGTTCTCTGGTTATTGACGTTGGCTGCGGGGCCGGAGCGACTCTGGGTCTTTTGGCGGAATTCGGGTTTAAGGCCAGAGGCTTTGATTTGTCGCCGGCCATGCTGGCGGAGGCGGAGGCGAACAGCGGTTGCCCGGCGGAGAAGGCTGATGCCGCAAGGCTGCCTTTGGCGGACGGTTCCGTGGATGCTGTGGTGTGTGAATGTCTTTTATCCACCCTTGCCGAACCGGATTTGGCTCTGGCTGAATTTTACCGGGTTCTGGTTCCGGGGGGTGGCCTGCTTCTGGCGGACGTCATCGGGTTTATTCCCGGTCATTCCGCCGGAAACGCCGCTGCTGCGGAAATTTCCCGGCAATTGGAAAAGCGCGGTTTTTACGTCCGGCAAAGCATGGATCATCCGGATGCCTTGAAAGCTATGGCTGCGCAGGTGGCCTGGCTGGGAGGCGGACTGGGCGGATTTGACTGCCGGCTGGATTTCCGCCGGGACGGGCGTCCGGCTTGCAAGCGGGCAAGCTACTGCCAGTGGATTGCCTGTAAATCCGGAGAGTATGCCTGTAAATCTGAAAAAATAAAGGATCTGTAATGAGCGAGGTATTGCTGGAAGCGCTCCCCCTGGCCAGGTTCGGCTATTGTTGCAGCCAGATTTTGATGAAACTGGTTTTGGATGCCCAGGGGGTGGATAATCCGGGGCTGCTGCGGGCCATGCACGGTCTGTGCCGCGGCTTGGCTTTTCGTCATGGCACCTGCGGCTTGCTCACCGGCGGCATCTGTACACTGTCTTATCTCACGGGCAAAGGGGGCGACGGCGATGAAGCGCATCTTTTTCGCGAGGAGATCAGATACAAGTATCTGGAATGGTTTAAAGAAACGGTCAAGGAATGCGGGGGAACCGAATGTTTTCAAATAACGCGGCTTATGGCGGAATCTTCGGAAATTGAATGCGCTTCCCTGCTGTCCCGATGCTGGGAAAAACTTTTGGATCTTCTGGAAGAATATGGCATAGACCCAAGTCTTCCTCCTTCATCGTGATCGCCGTGTCCAGCGCGCCATCTCCCGAAATCCTGGCCAGAACGCTGAGCCTGTGCCCAAAATGCCTGCGCCGCATTCCGGCTTTTTATACGCCCGGAAACGCGGCCGGCGAGGTTTTGCTCCATAAAACCTGTCCGGAACATGGGGTTTTCCGGACTCCCGTCTGGAGCGGAGAGCCTGATTTTTTGAGCTGGTATACGCGCAAGCCGTTATTACCTCTTTACTCCAGGGGGCATGAAGGGCGGGGCTGCCCCTACGAATGCGGCCTGTGCCGCGAACACCGCCAGAACAGCTGCTGCGTACTGCTTGAAATTACGCAAAATTGCGATCTGAATTGCCCTTTATGTTTCGCTTCCGCCGGCGGAGAACATCAGGATCCGTCTCTGGATGAACTGGGCGGGCTGCTGGAGGGCATTGCGGCCCAGGCGGGAAAACCCATCCTCCAGCTTTCCGGCGGCGAGCCGGCTACGCGGAATGACCTGCCGGACATTATCCGTCTGGCGAAAAAGAAGGGTTTTCCGTTTATCCAGTTGAACACCAACGGCCTCCGGTTGGGCGCGGAGGAGCATTACGCGGACGCGCTGGCTGAAGCCGGGTTGTCCGTGGTTTATTTGCAGTTTGACGCTTTGAAGGAAAGCTCTTTGCTGGCCATTCGCGGCAGGAATTGTCTGGAAGTGAAGCGGGCCGCCGTCAGAGCCGCGCTTGACGCCTGCCTGCCTGTGGTTCTGGTGGCTACGGTGGTGCCGGGGGTGAATGACGGAGAACTTGGCGAACTGCTTAATCTGGCCTTGGCCGGAGGGAGCGGAGTGAGGGGTCTGCACCTTCAGCCGGCTGCCTATTTCGGGCGTTACCCGGAAGAGCTGTCCGCAAGGCGCATGACTCTTGCGGAGTTGATGCGGAGTCTGGCGGAGCAGAGCGCCGGGCTGATTGACGCGGCGGATTTCAGGCCCAACAGCGGTGAACATGAATTATGCGCTTTCAGCGCTCTTTACTCCCGCACTCCGGAAGGCGGCTTGAAGCTGCTCCGCTCAAAAAAAAGCTGCTGCGCGCCGGACGGCCGCCGGGATGCGGAGAACGAGCGGCCCAGAGACGGAGCTGAACAGTGCAAGGCTTTCACCACCTTGAACTGGCGGCATCCGCGGGAGATAGCCGAAGCGGCCGGACAGGACGATTTCGGCAGGATACTTGCCGAATCCGGTCTGGATTTGCGCTTCACGGTTTCCGCCATGGCTTTTCAGGATGTCTTGAGCCTGGATCTGGATCGCCTGCAGCAGTGCTGTGTGCATGTGGCGGATAAAAAAGGAGCTTTGGTGCCGTTTTGCGCTTACAATATGACCGGGCTTGACGGGCAGGCTCTTTACAGGGATGTTCGGGGCACGGGTTTGAGGTCGTGAAAGTTCAGAAAGGAGGGTACTGTGCGCACAATCCTGGCCGGAATTTGTGAATACTTGAAAAAAGGCCGGACTCTGGCCATGGTTACCATTGCCGCGGAAAAAGGCTCCACGCCCAGGAGCGCCGGTTCCAAAATGCTGATAGACGCGGGCGGGTTGCTGTGTGGAACAATTGGAGGCGGTCTGGCCGAAGCCAGGGCCATCAAGGAGGCGGGGGAGGTTCTCGCCTCCGGCAAGTCCAGCCTGCTGCATGCGGACATGAGCGGCTGTCTGGCCGAGGGGGCTGACCTTATCTGCGGCGGACGCATGGATATATTTATCCAGACTCTCAAACCGGAATTGCTGGACTTTTTTCAAATGCTGCTGGCACGGTACGAGCATGGACAGAACACTCTTCTGGTAACTTCAACCGGCGAGTCCGCACCCGTTTCGGCTGTTTTTCCCGATGGAAGCGTTGCCGGTGCCGCGCTTGCTCCGGAAAGATCTTCCGTTATCATGCAAAAAGCTCCGGAATCGGCTATACTCATGCAGGTGGAAGGAGAAAACTACCTGGTGGAGTCCCTGCTTGCCCCTCTGCGTTTGATTCTTGCCGGAGGAGGGCATGTATCCCAGGCCGTTTGCCGGGTGGCTGTGCCGGTGGGTTTTAAAGTCACGGTTCTTGATGATCGCCCGGAATTTGTGGCTCAGGAGCGCTTTCCCCAGGTTGCGGCGGATTGCCTGCTGACGGTTCCGGCTTTTATTGACTCTCTGGATGAAAAAAAATTGGGTTTTCCGGTGGATGAACGCTGTTTCATTGCCATACTCACCCGGGGCCATGTTTTTGACGCCAGCGTACTTTACCAGTCTTTGAAGACAAAAGCCGGTTATATAGGCATGATCGGCAGCCGGGCCAAAAAAAAGCAGCTATATGCCAAGCTGATGAAAATGGGTTTTACGCAGGAGGATTTAATGCGGCCTTTCTGCCCCATAGGGATTAAAATAGGGGCGGAAACCCCGGCGGAAATCGCGGTATCCATAGTGAGCGAGCTTATTGCCCGCAGGGCTGAAATTTTGAGAAACAAGCCCGGAGCCTATACAGTAATTCCAATTCCAAATTAAAAATGCGTCAATTTTTAATTTGGAATTGGAATAGGCGACAGGATGTCGCGCCGAAATGCGAAGCATTTCGGAGGCAAGGCGGAACTACGCTTCCGCCGCAGCCGACAGATAAAAATTGCAGGACGCAATTTTTATCTGGAATCCGAATAAGAGAACTTGCGTGAACCTGAAAGCTTCCTCCTGCCATGTTCTTATCCTGGCGGCCGGGTTTTCCAGCCGCATGGGCCGCTTCAAGCCGCTTATGCGCCTGGGCGGGAAGACGCTCCTCCAGCGGCTGGTTGCGCTTTACCGCAAGGCCGGGTTATCGGGTATAAGCGTGGTTTGCGGATATAAGGCGGATGCGGTGCAAAGCGCGGCTGAAGAGCTGGGGGTGAACCGGGTGATTAACCCGCGGCCGGAAGAAGGGATGTTCAGCTCAATCCAAACCGGGATTTCAGCTTTGGCGGAGCAATCCCCAACGGTGAGCGGTCTGTTCGTCCACCCTGTGGACATCCCGCTGGTCAGGCCGGACACCGTTCTGCTCGTTTTACGGGCAGCGGAGCGGTGCGGCGGGCCGCTGCTCATCCCCGCCTATGCGGGAAACCCCGGGCATCCTCCGTTGATTGACGCGGAACTTTTTCCATATATACTGAAACATGACGGCAGGGGAGGGTTGCAGGCGGTCTTGAGCGCCCATGATCCGGAAATTGTGCCGGTGGCGGATCGTAACATCCTGTTTGACCTGGATGAACCGGGCGATTATCTGAAAGCCGCGCGTGTGGTTGCCGGCGGAGAAGAAATCAGCGGGGAGGAGGCTGAACAATTGCTGTTGCTGTATTTTCAGCCTCCGCCTGCGCTTTATGCCCATTGCCGGGCGGTGGCGGAAGTGACCGGAGCCATGCTGGAGGCCCTGGCTTCCGCCGGGGTGACGTTGGATCGCGATTTGGCGCTCTCCGGGGCCTGGCTGCATGATTTGGCCAAAGGCGAGCCAAAGCACGCTGTTCTGGGCGGGCGCAGGCTGAAGGCAATGGGTTTCCCCCGTCTGGCCAGGGTAGTTGCTTTACATAATGAATGCCGCTGGCCGGAAGATATTCCTCTGGATGAAGCGGCGGTGGTGGCCCTGGCGGACAAGCTGGTTGCCGGCGTAAAGCGCGTCGGTCTGGAGGAACGCTTTGGAGCCCGTTTGGCGGAGTATGGCGGAGACATGCGGGCGGAACGCGCAATTAAAGAACGCTTGTCCGGTATACGCCGGCTGGCCGGGCGTTTTGAGCGGGCCGCAGGCAAGTCGTTGGATTTTATTTTGCGTCGGGCAGTGCATTGAGACAGGCTAGTACGCTGTAACACTTAAAAGTTCGTATAGAACAGCATACTGCCGCGGGGCTAACAAGCCCGGCGCGCCGCCTTAAGGCGGCGGAGCAAGCCGGACTTCACGTCCGGCGCAGCGATATATGGTTTAAAATACGGCGCGGCGGCTTATGCCGCCGGCGCGAGGCGGGATTCATTCCCACCGAAGCAAGACATGGAGCGAAGCGATTATAAAAACGGATATTTATTTGCTGCGGCATGGCGAGATTGCCGCAAGCCGCCCGTTCCGTTTTCTCGGGCAGGGCGATCCCGCCCTGACGGACAAGGGTCTGACCCAGATAGCTGAAGTGGCGGAAATTTTCCGGGCCAGACCGTTCGGCTTGATCCTCAGTTCTGACTTGCAGCGGTGCAGGATAAGCGCGGAAATTATTGCGGCGCGGACGTCCGGGCAGCCGCCCCGACTGGACGCGGGGCTCAGGGAAATAAACCTGGGCGCTTGGGAGGGGCTCAGCGTGGAAGAGGTCAGGCGGCGTTTTCCAGGCGCTTACGAGCAAAGAGGGGCATCGCCCGCGGAGTACGCTCCGGAAGGCGGAGAATCTTTCCGCCGGTTGCAGGAGAGGGCGGCGGCCTCTCTGGAGAAAGCGATCCGGCTTGGCGGCGCGGAGAATAACGCCGTGCTCATAGTCACCCATGCGGGGGTGAGCCGCGTGCTTATGGCGCAGATCCTGCAAATGCCTCTTCAGGCTATTTTCCGCCTTGAACATTATTACGCGCACATCCACCATATCCGGGCGGAACATGGCCGCTTCCAGGTGCTTGGCCTCAATTTGCCCGCGCGGTCTTTTGCGTGAAATGCTCCAGTACCATGTCACACTTAAAACTTCGCTTCGCTACGTTTGAAGTGTGAAAATCGCAAAGCAAAAACGTGGTTTTTGCTTTGCTCCGCCGCCTTAAGGCGGCGCGCCGGGCTTGTCCGCCCGGCGGCCAGTACGCGGGTTGATCTGCATTTTTAAGCGGGACAGCGTACCAGGGGAGCGTCTCCAAATTAAACCGCTTTAAACTGTTCTGGAATAAAAGCGATGATGTTGAAAAGTCTGATTTGCCCGGCGGTGTTGATTCTGCTTTTGGCCTGCCAAAGCGAGAGCCCGCCGCCTGTGGAGAAGGTTGTGGTGAAAACCGTGACGGTCACTCTGGGTGATCCGGCGGGGAGCAATGTATTTTCGGGTTCGGTGAGGGGGAGGTACGAAAGCCGCCTGGGGTTCCAGGTAGCCGGGAAAATCAGCGTCCGCCATGTGAATTTGGGTGATCGCGTGGAGCCGGGCAAAGTGCTGCTGGAAATAGATCCCAAGGATTTGGAGGAAAACCTCCGTATGGCCTCCGCCGGGCTGGAAGCGGCCAAAACCAGGGCCAACCAGGCTAAAAACGATTTTGAGCGCCATGCGGCCCTTTATCAATATGCCGCCGTCAGCAAGGCTGCCTACGAACAATACAAAACCGCCCGGGAGGCGGCGGGAGAAGCCTTGCGCCAGGCCCAGGCCCAATATAATCAGAGCCGGAACGCCCTTGGATACAGCAGGCTGATTGCGGACGCCCGGGGGATTATATCTTCTCTGGAGGTGGAAGCGGGGCAGGTGGTGGCGGCGGGCCAGCCGGTGCTTACTTTTGTCAAATCCGGAGAATTGGAAGTGGCAATCAGTATTCCGGAACACAGAATTTCAGCCATGCGACCGCGGCAGGCAGCTGCGGTCAAATTCTGGGCTTTGCCGGGATTGACTCTTCAGGGTTTTATCCGTGAAATATCACCCGTGGCCGATGCGGCCACCCGCACCTATTCCGCGCGGGTCAGCCTGCCTTTTGCGCCGCCGGAAGTGCAGCTCGGCATGACGGCTTCGGTGGAGACAGCTCCGGCGGCCTCTTCAGCCGGGCGAAAAGTCGCTTTTGTGCCGGTGACCGCTATTTTTCAGACCGGCGGACAAGCGGGCGTATGGCTGGTCAGAGACGGGCAGGCGCGGCTTGTCCCGGTGAGCGTTGGCGAATTCAGCGAAAACCGGGTGGAGGTCACGGCCGGACTGGCCGAAGGCGATGTGCTGGTAGTGGCCGGAGTGCATAAATTGCATGAAGGCCAGGCTGTGCGGGTTAATACCGGTAAGTGAACATATGTTGGAAAATTTCAACCTCAGCGAAGCAGCCCTGAAGCATAAGTCTCTTATGTATTACTTGATTATTGTGCTTCTTTCGGCGGGGATATTCGGATATTTCAAGCTTGGGCGCATGGAGGATCCGGATTTCGTGATTCGCCAGATGTTGGTCAGCGTTGCCTGGCCCGGAGCCACGGCCTCGGAAATGGAAGAGCAGGTTACGGATAAAATTGAAAGAAAACTTCAGGAAATACCTTATCTGGATTTTTTGCAAAGCGTTTCCAGACCTGGCCTGGCCATGATTTGTATAACGCTGAAGGCGGAGCGTCCGGCGAACGAGGTGCGTCCCGCCTGGGTTGAGGCGCGTAATCTGGTGGCCGATATTCGGGGTGAACTTCCCGGAGGAGTGCTTGGCCCGTTTTTTAATGACCGTTTTGATGATGTTTTCGGTTCCATCTATGCCCTGACTTCCGATGGTTTTTCCTATGAGGAAATGCGGCAGACCGGCGAGAGAATCAGACGGCGGCTTTTGGCGGTGGATAGTATAAAAAGGGTTGAGCTGATAGGGGTGCAGGAGGAAAAAATTTATGTGGAACTGGAAAAATCCCGTCTGGCCGAACTGGGCATTCCCCCGGTCGCGGTCATGGAGGCGGTGAACAGGCACAATGCCATGCTGCCTGCCGGGATGGTGGAAACATCCACCGACAACGTGCATGTGCGCCTTTCCGGCTCCTTTGACAGTTTGGAGGCCATCCGCAGCCTGCCCATAACACAGAACGGGCGGAGCCTCCGGCTGGGGGATATTGCGGTAATCCGGCGGGGTTATGCCGAGCCGGCCGGCACCCTTATGTCTTATAACGGGCAAAAGTCCATTGCCGTGGCCGTCTCCATGGAGCCGGGCGGCAATATTCTCCAGTTGGGGCGGGATATGGACGCGGTTATGGAGGAGATCATCCGGGATCTTCCGGCCGGTCTGGCTATAGAACGGGTTTCCAGCCAGCCGCAAGTTGTGGCCGAGTCCATTGCGGATTTTGTTTCCACTTTGCGCGAAGCCGTAATCATTGTTCTGGGCATCAGCTTTATAAGCCTGGGGCTGCGTACCGGCATGGTGGTCGCCCTGTGCATACCCACGGTTCTGGCCGGAGTTTTTCTGTGTATGTACATTTTGGGCATTGATTTGCATAAAGTTTCTCTGGGCGCTTTGATTGTTTCCCTGGGCCTTCTGGTCGACGATGAAATCATTGCGGTGGAAATGATGGCCGTCAAGATGGAAAGCGGTATGCCCAGAGCTGAAGCCGCGGGAGCGGCCTATCATGTTACGGCTGTGCCCATGCTTACCGGAACTTTGGTCACTTGCGCCGGGTTTATCCCCATCGGTTTTTCCAAGGGTATGGCCGCCGAATTTACCGCCGCTCTTTTTCCGGTTATTTCCATTGCCCTTCTTCTGTCCTGGATAGTGTCGGTTACTGTGGCCCCTTTGTTCGGCTGCCATATTATGCAAAACCGACCCAAAAAGGAGCGGGGGCTGTATTCCGGCCGTTTTTACTCCGGGTTCCGCAAGACGCTCGCCTGGTGCCTGCGCCGCCGCGGAGCGGTTTTGTTTGTTACCGCGCTGGTTTTCGGCGGATCAGTTTTTGCGCTGCAATTTGTGAAGAAGGATTTTTTTCCCGCTTCAGTGCGCCCGGAAATTATAGTACAAATGACCTTGCCCGCAGGCTCGTCCGTGCGGGCAACGGCTGCCGAGGCCAGGCGTTTTGCGGATTTTCTGGATGGAGAAAGCGGCATTAAAAACTATACCTATTATGTGGGGGAAGGTTCGCCGCGTTTTCTTCTGACCATAGAACCGGTGCTGCCCGCGTCCAACTATGCCCAATTTGTGATTGTGGCCGGGACTATTGCCGAGCGGGTCAGGTTGCAAAAGAAAATAGCCGGGGTTTTAAATGAACATTTTCCACAGGTTGTGGGCAACATGCGTCTGATTCAGACCGGCCCTCCCTCGGCCTACCCGGTTATGCTGCGGGTTGCCGGATACGACAAGGGCAGGGTGCGCGAGCTTGCCGCAAAGCTTGCGGATATCATGCGCGCCAACCCGAACATTTATAATGTCAACTTTAACTGGAACGAGATGGGCAAGTCCTTGCGCCTTCATCTGGATAACGATAAAATTCGGGCTTTGGGGCTGGACAAGCAAACTTTGTCGGCCTATCTGCAGGCTCAGCTCAGCGGATTGGGCATGGCCGAGTTTTATGATGGAGATCGGACAATTGAGATTGTGCTGCGCATGAACCGGGAAGATCGCGATTATTTGGGGCGTCTGGAGCAATTGCCTGTCTTTCTGCCCGGCGGACGCTATGTTCAATTGGGGCAAATTGCCGCCGCCGGCGTCCTGGAGGCTGAAGAAAGCGTAATCTGGCGGCGCAATCTGCAACCGGCCATTACCGTGCAAGGCAATATACAATCCGGCACAGCCACTGAAATGACGCGTTGGGTTTACGAACAGGCGGAAGAATTGCGGGCCGGACTTCCCCGGGGCTACTCCATTGAGATGGATGGAGCGGCTGAAAACAGCGCCAAGTCCCTGCGCCATATGCTTGCCCCTGTGCCCTGGATGGCCGTGGCCATTATCACCATTCTGATGTTGCAACTGCAGCGGTTTTCATTGATGTTCCTGGCTCTTTGCACCGCCCCCCTGGGTCTCGTCGGCGTTACCGCTGGAATGCTTGTTTTCGGGCAGCCCCTGGGCTTTGTGGCCCAACTGGGCATACTGGCCTTGAGCGGCATGATTATTCGTAATTCGGTTATTCTGATTGTTCAGATAGAAAAACATCTGGCGCAAGGAGAAAGCCCCCGGCAGGCGATTATTGAATCGGCGGTGTTCCGTTTTCGTCCGATTATGCTTACGGCGGCGGCCGCGGTTTGCGCCATGATTCCCCTGACGCGCAACGTTTTCTGGGGGCCCATGGCCGTAGCTGTCGCCGGCGGGCTGCTGGCGGCCACTGTCCTGACGCTTCTGGTTTTACCGTGCATGTACGCGTTTATGTTCAACATACGGGAAGTATAGCATTTTTATATAGTATTTTATAAGGGCGCATTATGACGGTTCCGCTTATTTATTTTGACAACAACGCCACTACCCGGGTCGCCCCGCAGGTGCGTGAGGCCATGCAGCCTTTTTTGCTGGATGAATACGCCAATCCGTCCAGCATATACAGTTTCGCCCATTTTGCGCAGGATGCCCTGCTTGCCGCCCATGAGCAGGCGGCCGAGCTTCTGGGCGCGAAACCCGGCGAAATCATTATGACCTCGTGCGGCACCGAGAGCGATTCCACGGCCATTTATTCCGCGCTGGAGTCCCGGCCGGAAAAAAAGACTTTTATCACCACTCCGGTTGAACATTCGGCGGTATTGGCGGTGGCCGGGCGTTTGACGGAAAGGGGCTACCGCGTTGTCTATCTGAATGTGGACAGCGGCGGGCAAATTGATCTGGAAGAACTTGAAGCCCTCTTGTCGGAGGATACCGCTCTTGTTTCCATCATGTTCGCCAACAATGAGACCGGCGTCCTTTACCCCATAGCCGAAGCCGGGGCTCTTTGCCGGGAACGCGGAGTGCTCTTTCATACCGATGCCGTTCAGGCGGTGGGGAAAGTCGCCATAAATCTTGCGGCTCTTCCGGTGGATTATCTGTCCCTGTCCGGGCATAAACTGCATGCGCCCAAAGGGGTGGGGGCGTTATACGCGCGTCAGGGAGTTCCTTTTGTTCCGTTTATGCTGGGCGGCCACCAGGAATATAACCGCCGGGCCGGAACCCAGGCGGTGCCGATGATTGTGGCTTTGGGCAAGGCCTGTGAGCTGGCGCGTCAAAAATTTTCTGATGAAAACCCCAAGGTGCAAAGGCTGCGGGACTGTTTACAGTCCGGCCTGCTGGAGGCTATCCCCGATGCGCGGGTGCTGGGGGATGCGGAGAAGCGTTTGCCCAACACGTTAAATATGGCTTTTAAAGGCGTATACAGCGAAGATGCGCTGCTTATGCTGGATAAATACGGTATTTGCGCCAGCGCCGGTTCCGCCTGTATCGCGGATATCCATGAACCCTCGCATGTTCTGAAGGCCATGCGGGTGAGTCCGGAATTCGCCGGCGGAGCTGTGCGGTTCAGCCTTAGCGGGTACAATACGCAAGAAGAGGTGGATTTTGTATTGGAGAAACTGCCCGGAATTATCCGGCAGCTGCGCTCGCACGGCCCGGATGCGGATTGGTAAGGCCGAAATGCTTCAGCATTTCGGGGGCAAGGCGAAATTACACTTTCGACGCAGCCGACAAAGCAAAACTGCATGGATGCAGTTTTGCCTTGGAAAGCGAATGAATCGCCTGGTTTGACCCGGGGTGAGTGTCAAAACACAGTAAGCTTGCAACAGTTTTTTTTTGGTATATAGAAAAACGTATGTTAACTGAAAAAATCCGTTCTGTTTTTCTTTTTGCCAGGGCGCATAAAAAAATCAGCCTCGCGTTATTTGCGGTCATACTTGCGGCGCTTGTCCGGTTTTTGCTGACGGGAAGCGGAGGTAAAACCGAGGTGCTTGCCACTGCCTCCATACGCCGGGGCACGGTGGTGAAAATTCTCAACGCCACAGGCATTGTGACGCCGGAGGTTGGGGCCATAGTGAAAACAGGTTCGCGGGCCACGGGCATAATACGTAAAATGCACGTGCGCGTTGGCGATCATGTGCTGAAAGATCAGATTATAGCGGAAATAGACAGCCGCGAGCTGGAGGCGCAGGTACAGGAGGCTTCGGCCGCCATGATCAGGGCTGACGTGGAGTATGAGCGCATCACGACCAGTTATCCGCTGCAAATTAAGGAAGCCGGGGCGCAGGCGGCTTCCGCGAAAGCTTCGGCCGATTACCACGACCTTAACTATAAACGCCGCAAAGAACTGGTGGATCAGGATCTGGACGCGCGCGACACTTTGGATGTGGCCAGGCAGCAGTATATAGCCGCCACGCAGACTTTGGCCGCGGCCAGAGCGTCTTTGACCCGGCTGGAAGCGGAATTTGTCCTCCAGCGGGAAAGCGCCGCGCAAAGCAGGAAGCAGGCTGCCGCAGCCTTGAACACCGCCAGAATACGCCTGGATTACGCTACAATTCGCAGCCCTATTGACGGCGTGGTAAGCCAGGTTACGGCGCAGGAAGGAGAAACGGTGGTGGCGGGTTTGCAGGTGGCCAACCTGATAACCGTTCTTGATCCTTCCCGTCTGGAAATGTGGGTTTATATGGATGAAACCGACGTCGGGCAAGTCAGGCCGGGCATGCCCGTGGAATTTACAGTTGACTCTCTGCCCGGAACGACCTTCCGGGGGCAGGTGCGGCTGGTATACCCGGAGCCTGAAATCAGGGACAGCATTGTTTATTATCAGACCGTGGTGCCTTTGGATAAAGAGACCGCCTTGCAGCTTAAGGCGGAAATGACCACCCAGTGCCGCGTGATTGTGGGCAGCCGTGAAAATGTTTTGATTGTGCCCAATGAGGGGGTCAAATGGGTAGGCGGCGAACAGGTTATTTATGTACTCAGGCAAAAGAACCAGGTGGAGCCGGTGCGGGTGACTTTCGGCATGCGGGGGGCTGTCAACAGCGAAGTGCTCGAAGGGTTGCAGGAGGGCGATGTAATAGCCACGCGCCTTATTTTGAGCGCCCGGGACAATGTGCCGCAAAATCCCGCCGGCATAGGCGGCCGGGCGGGCGGTATGGGCGGACGTTGAAATGAACCCCGCCCCGGTAGTACGGCTGCGTGCGTTGACCAGAAGCTTCAAACAGGCGGGCAATACCGTACAAGTGCTTAAAGGCATATCTTTTGATATTTTTCCGGGTGAGTTTGTGGCCATCCAGGGCACTTCCGGCTCAGGCAAATCGACTTTGCTGCAGATTATCGGTTTGCTGGACAGGCCCAGCAGCGGGAGCTATGAGCTTGCGGGCCGCAATGTCGCCCATCTTGATGATGACGCGTTAAGCGCGCTCCGGGCCGACACCACCGGCTTTGTGTTCCAGAATTTTTATCTTGTCGCCTATGCCACCGCCTTGGAAAACGTTTTTTTGCCGGGTTTTTACAGCAATAAAATTCAAAAAAACGCCCGGGAGCGGGCGGAATTTTTACTTAAAAATGTCGGTCTGGGCGACCGTAAAGATTTTTTGCCGGCCCGGCTGTCCGGCGGGCAG
Organism: Deltaproteobacteria bacterium; assembly: GCA_031266055.1. Lineage (GTDB taxonomy): Bacteria > Desulfobacterota > Desulfovibrionia > Desulfovibrionales > Desulfovibrionaceae > WRHT01. The sequence continues at coordinate 20,590 of JAISBT010000015.1, read as the reverse complement.
CAGCAGCGCGTGGCTCTGGCCAGAGCGCTTTTCAATGAACCGGCTCTGATTTTGGCCGATGAACCCACCGGACAGTTGGATTCCGCCACCAGTTCAGACATTCTTGATCTGCTTACCAAATTCAACCGGCAGGGCCAGACCATTATTTTGGTGACCCATGACGCGCATACGGCTTCCTATGCCAAACGGCGCATTCTGATCAGCGACGGACTGATCGAAAAAGACGAACTGCGGGCTTCTTCATGAACAAGGGCGGGCTGCATTCCGGCGTATTGCTGTCCAATGCTTTCCGGCAGGCCTGGATGGCGGTGCTGGCTTTTCGCCTGCGCAGTTTTTTTGTTATTTTGGCGGTGTCTTTGGGCATAGCGGCATTGGCCGTTATTGTGGCTTCTATGGAAGGGGCGGATCGCAAAATTGACGAATTGGTGAGCAATTTCGGCCCGGACGCGGTCTTTGTGAGCGGCGGCTCGGTTATTTCACGCGCAGTGGGGCAGCGTTCCAAAAGCATCACCTGGAGAGACGTGAACACCATGCGGGATTCCTTGCCGGGCGTATATATTACCGCTCCCATGTCTTTTAAGGGGCAGTCGCAGGTGGTGTATGAAAACCATAATTTTCAGGTCAACAGGGTTATGGGCAGCACGGAGAACTATGCCCAGATCTGGAATTGGCCTCTGGACATAGGCCGGGATATTTCAACCGAGGATTTGGCCCGCGGCGCGGACGTCTGTCTGGTGGGCGAGGCTGTGGAGCGTGAATTGTTTGGCGAGGGCAACGCCATCGGCAAAACCGTCCTGATCTCGCGGGTTCCGTTCACGATCATCGGCAAACTCAGCGCGCGCGGTTCTTCCGGCGGCGGAGACAGTATGGATGAAACCGTGATCATCCCGCTCAGCACAATGATTCAGCGCTTTAACCAGGATCGCCAGTATCTGCGTATGGTGCGGCTCAAATTTCTGGATGCGCAAAACATGGATATGCATGCCGACAATATCCGGACTCTGCTGCGCTATTTGCACGGTTTGGATGAAAATACTCCCGACGATTTTACCATTATTACGGCGTTGGATATCCAGCGTTTTATAAGCATGATCAAAGGGGGCATGTTCATATTTCTGGGCATTACAGCCTTTGCGGCCGTATGTGTGAGCGGGTTTGTGCTGGCCAATTTATTTTATATTTCCGTTTCGGAACGCTGTGTGGAAGTGGGTTTGAAAAAAGCTTTGGGCGCGCCCAGGGCTTCCATAACCGCGCAATTTTTGTGTGAAGCTGTTCTGCTTACCTTGGGTGGGTCTCTTGCGGGGGTATTATGGGGGGCCCTGTTCAGCCTGGCTTTAACCAATACTTTGTTCAGCATAGAGCTTTCCTGGACGGTTTTTTTATATTCCGTGGCCGCCGCGGTGCTGATAGGCGTTGTTTTCGGCCTTAAACCTGCGCACAGGGCCGCCGGCCTGGAGCCTATCAGCGCGCTTAAAGGAACCGGGGACAATGGGTAACAGTTGGCATGACCTGGCTGATCATCGCTTTTAAAGCGCTCAACGCGCACCGGCTGCGCTCCATCCTGGCCATACTGGGTATTTTTCTCGGCACTCTGGTTCTTACAGCCGTTATGCATATCGGGTCTTCAATGCTTTTGCAGGCGGATGAGGAGACGCAAAAACTCGGCCCCAATCTGGTGCAGGTGCGGGCCAGACGCGCCAGATTCGCCAGGACGGATACCGGCACGGGTTCTTCCGGCGCCTTGACCACGGTGACTTTGGGGGACGCCGCGGCTGTATCTGAAGGAGTGTCCCAGGTAGAGCGTCTGACTCCTTATATTGCCGGGGCACGAGGCATTCGTGCGGGCGCGGTTAAAAGCACCTGCCAGCTTTTGGGCGTGCAGGCCGAATATGAAGATGTGCGCAGTCTGGAATTGCTTGACGGGAGGTTTGTCAGCAGTCCGGATGAGCAAAATTTGTCGCTGACCGCGACGCTGGGTTACGCCATTGCCGAACGTCTGTTTGGTTCCGACGCTGTGTACGCCGGTCTGGTGGTGGGGCAGGTGGTGTTTGTCAATGATGTAAGGCTGGAAGTGATAGGAGTGCTGAAAGAAAAGGGTTCGGATCTGGGGGGAACCAGTTTTGACGATCAGGTTTTTGTTCCCCTGCGTTCCTATATGCGGCGCATAACCAATACCGACCGGCTCAGCGGGTTTTATATGAACCTTTACCCCGGCTCCGATACCGTGCGGGCCAAGGCCGCCATTGCCCGCATTTTGCAAACGCGCCATCACATAGCCGAGGGCGAGGCGGATGATTTTACGGTATATTCTTCTGAAGACGCCGCCAAATTGCGTAACGACACCCTGGAGCTGGTGCGCAGCCTCGGGGTCCTCAGCGCGGGCATATCTTTTACCGTTGGGGGGCTGGGCATTTTTTCCATTATGATTTTGCTGGTGCGTTCCAGAAAAGTGGAAATAGGCATACGCAGGGCGGTAGGGGCCAGCCGGAAGGTAATTATCCGGCAATTTTTGACCGAAGCCGGACTTATGTCAGGCGTGGGCGGGTTTACGGGAGTTGCCCTGGCTTTGCTTTTGGTAAGCCTGGTGTACAAAATCGCCCAAATGCCTTTTATATATGAACCTTCATTTTGTTTTCTGGCGGTGGCGGTTTCCGTGCTGGTCGGCGTCGCGGCGGGGGCGTGGCCGGCCTGGCAGGCGTCGAAAGTGGAGGTATTGGCGGCGTTGAAAAGTTGGGGATAATTTTTGTAAAAATATCCTTGACTATATGCGCCTGTACCAAGTATAGGCATTGTTTGTGCGCGCCGGTGGCTCAGCTGGATAGAGCAACAGGCTACGAACCTGTAGGTCCGGGGTTCGAATCCCTGCCGGCGCGCCAAAGTTAAATTCCACTAAGTCCCACATGGTGCTAAAAGCCTTGTGGGACTTTGTTTTGTGTTATATTTATAGTAGATCAAGGTGCCATAAAGATTTTTTTGGGTTCATGTAGCGAGTTCCAGGAAGCCGGAGTGGTCAAAAGGGCCAAGAAGCAAGGGCGCAACATCGCCGCAAGCGACCACGGCGCCTTTTACCAGGCATGATGCTCCATGTTTTTCTGTGAGTAAGAAGGCACCATGAGTTCATTTCAAGGATTGTCGGAAGCTTTCCGGACGTGCATGCGGCCCTGATGCTGGTAGCGGACCGCCTCCGGTACATGGCAGGGCAAAAGTGGGGAACGCAAAGGTACATGAATATGGAACAAGAGGTATCGGCATAGAACCGGGGGCGTCACGGCCCTTGCAGCCGCGATATCTCTGGGGGTATCGCTCGCAAGGCGCGCGCCGTCCCCTTATGGCAGCCCTAAAACCGACACTGACTGGCTGCTACAAAAAATGCGAAAAATTCTGGACACTACCCTCAAATGTGACCTTGCCCTATGATCGCAGGACTTCTTTATACGCCACCAGCAATTGCTCTGCCGCCCGCTTCCAGGTATAGCGCCCACGTATGTATTCCGGCAGTTCCGGCCTCCTGGCGCGGGCCAGGGTCTGTTCCACCGCCTGCCTGATGCTTGCGGCATCGTCAGGGTTCAAATATACGGCATAGTCGCCGAAATATTCTTTGGTACAGCCTTCGCGGGTCAGGGCCAGGCGGCATCCCGCTGCCGCGGCTTCCAGAGCGGCCAGACCGGGCGTTTCCATGCTGGAAGGCAGAACCAGCGCCTCCGCCGCCGCATAAGCCGAACGCTGCAATAAACTTCCGTGTTCCAGCGCTCCCGTGAAATGCACAGTGTCATCGGCAAGCCGGCGGCAACGGGCGGCGTATTCGGCTTCGCGTTCCTGCCCGGCCAGAACCAGATGCAGGCCGCTCCCGGTCAGGGCTTCAATAAGCTTGAGCTGGTTCTTGCGCGCCTCAATATTGCCCATGCACAGCACAAAAGGCGCATGCAGCTTGAACTTTTCCCGAAATACCTCTGCCTGCGCCGGTTCAAAAAAAATCTCGTTCACACCGTTGACAATGGGAGTAAATTTTTCAGGGGCAATGCCATAACTCCCGCTCAACTGATCGCATTCGGCCTGTGAATTTGGCAGGTTGCGCGAACTCAGCTTCAGTAGCTCGCCGACTTCCGGCGGAGGGGTGCGTTTGTGCGGCTCCATCCAGGCAATGGTGGAAATAACCAGCGGGAGCTTGCGCCTATGCGCGACGTAATGGCAAAACTGGATGGAACCCCATTGCACGGAAAAATAATGCACAAGATCCGCCGCCTCAAACTGCGGACGCGGATTCCAGGGGTCATAGCGCAAAACGCGCACGCCGGCGAGCTTAAGCTGTTCCTCGTATTTTACAAGCTGCACCTCGCCGCCGCCCGGGCAGTCAAAGGCGACGGTGTAGGTATTGAACAGCACGGTCAGCGGCTTTTCCACTGCTTTGACTCCTCCACAATTTCCAAAAAACGTTTGCGGATGCGTTCAGGTTGATACTGTTCCAGATGTTGCGCCGCTTTTTGCGTAAATAAGCTGTATCCTTCATCCTGCCAGCCGGCGGAACGGACAAGAGCGGCTTCTTCGGCCAGGGCGCGGGACAGGGCGTCAAGATCTCCCGTAGGCACGAGGCGGGCAAGCCCTCCGCTTATGGCCGGGACATTGCTGTTGGCGTAGCTTATAACCCGGCAGCCGCCGGCCAAGGCTTCCAGAACGGGCACGCAGAATCCCTCGTGCCGGGTGGGCAGCGCGAAGATATCCGCAGCGGCCAGGACGCGCGCTTTTTCCTCTTCGTTGACATCGCCGCGCAAAGCAGCATGCGCCCTGCCGAGGAAAGTTTCTTCCAGCATACGGATGCGTTCGCGCGTTTCGGCAAGCACGTCCGGATCGGAAAAACCCAGATTACCCAGCATGGTCAGTTCAACTCGCAGGGCCGGATCAGCCGCCAGGGCGATGGACAGGGCCTCCAGCAAATCGCAGGGGCCCTTGTGGAACACGAAACGCCCCAGAAAGGCCAGGCGCACCAAGGGAGAGCCGAACCCCGGTTTGTTTCCGGGAGGCGCGTTCCTGAACTCAAACGGCAGGGGCAGAACCTTGCCCGGCCCGTCCAGGCCCGCCTCCCGCAAGACATCCCGATTTGTCCCGCTGACGCTGATGACATAATCCGCCTGAGCTATATTGCGCATCTGGCGAAAACTGCGCTCAATCTGTTCCCGGAATTTTTGGGGAACGCAATCCGCGGGCGTGATGTTGTGAAACACAACCAAGCGTTTGCTCCGGCCCCGGGGCATGGTCAGCAGGTCAAACAAAGCGTAAACAATGCCGAAATGGAAAACCGCCAGGTCGCACTCCCGCACAAAGGCCAGCTCCAGAGCTTCAGCCGGGGTGGCGGCGCGCATGAAGGGCAACTCCGGGTAAGCGCAGCTCTCGCCCACAAAATAGGTCTCGTGCCCGGCAGCGCGCAGCCAGAGCGTATGCTCCCGAACCGAGGCGGAAATGGCGTCATGATGAACGCAACCCCAGTGAATTACCGCGATTTTCATAGTATAGCCTTTTTTACAATAACCTTGGAATATCAAAGAGGTAGAGAGTGTTAGCTTCAAATGCAAACTGTTTCAAGAACTCCAATCCACCACGGTTTCGCGGATATTTGCCCAGAGGGGCAAAATGTACCCCTTCATAACACCTGTTTCAGCTTTTTCAGGCCATGATTCGGGGCAAAAGATCCGGCAGCGGCAAAATTGCTCCTCGTTTCCGGTAGCTTACGGGCTTTATTCGATTTCCAAATCAAAACTGCATCCATGCAGTTTTGATTTGTCGGCTGCGGCGAAAATGTGATTTCGCCTTGCCTCCGAAATGCGAAAGCATTTCGGCGCGACATCCTGCCGCGTTATTCCGTTTCCAGATCAAAAATGACATCATTTTTGATCTGGAAACGGAATTACCCGACGGGAAGCCCGGAAACGTACGGCGGAGCAGCTATGCGAGGTCAGCGGCAAGCCGCTTTATTTCATCAAGGGGCAGACCTGTTGCGTCACTAATATCATCGTGCGGCATCTTTTTCTGCAGAAGGTTCCGGGCGACTTCCAATTTTTCTTCCTGCCGTCCTTCCTGCAATCCTTCCTGCCACCCTTCATACCGGGCATCGCCGAGAAAGGACTCAAAATCCATACGCGATTTTTCCCTGGCCTCGGCCAAGGCTCTGTTCCGTTCATCGCCGCTCAGGACTTTAATGACGCCCCAAGCTTCGTTGATCGCCGGGTTGGTTTGCGCTGCATCCATATATTCCTCCTCGGTCGTTGCCTTGAAAAAACTCATCCAGTTGCCCAACCGCGTTCCGTCAGGCGTACGCATCTTGGGTAATTCCAGCACGTTGATCTCCATGAAGTCAGGATACCGCACCTGTGTATGTCTGTCATAAAGCCGGAAACAGTGACGGTAGGCGTTATTTTCCTGTATCATCACGAAATCGGCGATCAGGATGCTGATGGCTCTGTTCATCCTGTCATACGGATAGCCACTTTTCACCTGCTCCACAAGCATCTTGGACGTGTAAAACAGCATCCTCTTCCAGATAGCGCGCTGCTGCCGCACCTGCACCTCAATATCAACCACCTTGCCGGAACCGGTGGTGACTTTGACGTCCAGAATCCCGAGCTTATCTTCAATATATTCCCTCTCCAGATTCGGATCAACCACCGTCAGGTTTTTATACTCTTCGGCGGGCAAGTCCAGCACAGCCTCAAGAAAATCCTTCAATACATACAGATTTTCGCCAAATATTTTGCGAAAAACGAAATCGTTGGTTGCCGAAAGCGGTTTTAATTCCATGGCGTAGTTTCCATTTTTTCAATGTGCGAAAAATACCGTACGTTATCCCTTTTTTTACAATAACCTTGAAATATCAAAGATGTAGGGTGTGTTTGCTTCAAATGCAAACTGTTTCAAGGAGAGGCTATTTTACCGTCTTCAACCAGCTTGAAACCGCCTATGTTTGATATCTGCTTCACCCTGTCCTGGAGCAGGCCGGGGTCGTCATTGCACCAGGCGAAAATATGCCGGAAGAGATTGATGTTGCTCATGGGCAGACCCCAGGAGATGTCCTTTGCTCCTTCAGGGGTACGGATGGCCAGCATAACGCCGAAGATGTCATGCGCCAGAGATTCCAGACTTTCCCCTTCCGCCCGCAGAACATCGTTCAGCTCCAGAAAGCTGCCTCGCTGCCTGACTTCGGACCATATAGCCCGTAAACGATGAGTACCATGATCGCCGATGAGTATAATTATTGAATTCGGGTCGTTGGCGATGATGCCGTCAACGAGCGTCATCAATATAACATCGCCTTTTTCCACCAATCCCTGGTATCTTCCGGAACCTACCCATTCATCCCGTTTCTTGTAACTATAGTTGATGTTCGGGCTATGATCGGCCCCGGCCTTGAAACCCATAAAAAAAGGCTTTCCGCTGTGCAGACCTTCATCAATGGTGAGCTGGATGCTGCGCGCTAAATTATCAAGCAAGCCAGACCAGTATGGGCTGACAAATTTGTCCCGCGTAAACGCTTTCTGGAGCAAAGAGGATATCTTTTTGTTCTCCAACAAAGCCGGGTGCAGATCCATTAAAGGCAGCAAAGATGCAATGCTGAATTTTTTAAAATTGACATCCGTTTCATCCAGATATTTTCCCTGGTTTGTAAAATAGTAGAGACCAGGAAAACCGACGGCGTATTTGGTGTGATAGCCGTTTTCCTTGAGGATTCTGTAAACCGCGTTGCCTTCACCCCCTCCGATAAGATTGCGCACGGCCTGATTGTAATCCTGATTTCCTTTACTCTGAATGTCGAACTCTCTCATGGCAAGAGCCATATACATGGCGGACAACGTATTTGGTCCGGTAGAGAAGACGTTATCGTAAACAAAAAAAGATTTTTCAGCGAGATATCGGCGTAACTTGCTTGTATCTATGCCGTATGCGGACTCCATCGTCTCAAAATCATGGTATGATTCCTGCCAGAAAAGATAAATATTGGGCTTTTTTTTCAGCGTTATGGAAATATTGCCGTCTTTTATTTCACCTTGCTCGAAGCTGGTTTTTACCACGTCGAAAAGGCCGCTGCCCAAAGACAGCGCGATAAAAACACTCAAAACCGTGTTGACGGGCAGGAAACTGAAGCGCAGGCAAATACCCGCCGCCGCAAGAGCAAGAACAATACCGGCAAGAATATGGTTGGTTTGTGGAGAAAAAGCGCGTAGAGGAACATCCAGAAAAAAAACAAGCAGTTGCGCCATAGCCGCGCAGATTAGCAGCGTTCCCGGAATCCTCAGCCAAGCCTGCGTCGCTCCGGTGCGTCGGGCCGCGAAGATCACCAGCCGGCAGACGGTATACAAAAGCAGAGCCATGGCCAAAAGCACGGCAAAAGCCAGGCCCAGGGTAGTCCAGGTGTACATGTGCCAGTTCCGGCTCCACATGAACAAAACCGGCGCCAACAGGGCTAAAGACAAGGCCGGAGCGGGTGAAGCGAGAAAATTTTTCATTTTTTTTTCCTTTACAAAAGATATGCATACAAAACACAATGCGTGAGATTAAATTTTGCTGAACTGTGACAACGCCAAAGTATAAAGCTCCAGGCTTTTTTCCGCCATGCGCCCGGCGGTGAAACGCTCCTCAAAAATGCGCCTTCCGGTCTGGCCCATGCGTTTTCTATCCTCCGGGCGCTCAATCATCCAGGCCAGGGCTTCGGCCAGAGCCTGGGCGTTGCCCGGAGGAATCAGCAGGCCGTTTTCCCCTGGAGTGACGATTTCCGGCATACCGCCGGTATTGCAGGCTATAACCGCTTTGCCCGCGCGCATGGCTTCCAGAAAAATCAGGCCGAAGGACTCAAAGCGGCTGGGCCCGCAAAAGAGGTCGCAGTTGTCATACGCGGCCAAAAGTTCGTCATCGGGGATCTTGCCGGGAAAATGAACGCGGGAAAGCCAGGGCGCGCCCCGGTATTTTTCCAGAAAAGCCTCCGCGTAGGGCGTGTCATCGGCTTCCCCCAGGAGCCTCCCGCCCTCTTGGTTATGTTCCCCGGCTAGGGTGAAAGAAACCCGCGGATATGTTTCCAGCAGTCCAGGCAAGACTTCCAGCAGCAGATCAATGCCTTTGCGCGCTTCAAAGCGTCCGACAAACAGTATGTTCACCTTGCCTCCATCGCCAATCTGTTCCGCTTGGACGGGCAATGTCCTCAATCCATGTGGAATGACCATGATCCGCGCCGGATTGAAGGCCAGGGCGTAATCGCTTTCAATAGCCGCGATAACGCCCCGGCTGTTGGCCCGGACAGCATCGGAAGCGAGCATCAGTTCTCTTTCAAGCTGCAACATGGGAGCAACATGGTAGGACATCCAGGTTTTATCAAAAAGTTCGGCCAGATCGCTTTTCAAGACGGAAAACAAGGTGGTGTGCAGGCTGGTGACCAGGGGCCAGCTCCCATGCAGCAAAAAAGCTATGCCTTCGCAATTCCAGATAGGGGCTTCCACCACCTGCACGGGTTCGCTTTTATGGATTCTCCGACATTCAGCCAGTGCCGCGGCCGACCAGGACCAGAGCTTGCCGGGCACGCGGTTTTTGCTCGCGGCAACGGATAAAGGCTGGTTACCCGCCGGCAGTTCGTGCACCTGAAAACTGTTTTGCTCATACGCCCAGGTTCGCTGTGCGTCGCCTTCAATTAAAACGTGCGTTGAGCGGCCAAGCTTGGCCAGAGCTTCAGCCAAATCACGGGTAAAGGTTGGAATTCCTCCTGTTTGCGTGAAATTGCGGCACAGGAGCACAATGGCACGTGGAATGGCAGTTTCGTTTGCCGCTTTCCGGGGCCTGACCCTTGCGGGGGTTGCCCGTGTTTCGTCTTCACGCACGCTCGGCATAAGGGAAGCCCAAAATTGGTTATATTCAGCCTGGGATATAAGCTGCGCAGCGCGTTTTTTACCTGTGTCCTTCATGCTTGCCAGAGTATCCGTACTCTTCAGCGCGGCAGCGACTGCGGCCGCGTTCCGGAGGAGATCATTCCCGTCCAGCAGCATCCCCGCATTGCCCAGAGTTTCTTTCACCGCCGGCTGCTCCAGAGCGAAAACCGGCACCCCCAGGTGCATGGCCTCCGCCAGCGGAGCTCCAAAGCCTTCATGCCGGCTCACGCACAGGAACCCAGCGGCGTTGCGCAGCCATTCAGCCGCTTCGGCTTCATCAACCTTGCCGGTGAAGATGACCCGCCGGGAGGCTTCTTTATATGCGCTGAGACAGTTCTGAATTTTCTCCAGGTAGTCCGGAAAACCCTCCTGGTTTCCCAGGATGACATAGGAGAGTGTGGGGTACAGTTTATGCACGGCGGAAAAAAGTTCTATGTCTCCGAGTATATTTTTATGCGGGGCAACGCGCCCCAAAGTTACCAGATACGGAACAGGCGGAGTTTTCAAGGCAGGATGCGCCCGGCCGTTCAGACGCTCAAGCAGATTCAGGGTAATAGGCGGCATGACTCCACTTTGGGCCGAAGGACTCAGAAAAGGAAGCGTATCTTCAAGCGACCAGGCTGAATTGGCGAAAACTTCATCCGCCTGGACAAGTTCCTTGAGCATTGAGCGGCCTTTGGCCTGCTCCCCGGCCAGTTGGGGATAATCCGGCAGAAAAAATTCGCCCGGCGTGATATTGTGATAATAGACAATCTTGCGGCAGGGCAGCCGCATCAGCCGCGGGAAATCCGGGTCGCCCCAGGTCAGGTGGTACAACAGGGTATCGTGCGGAGAAAGCTCCCGTTCAAGCTCCGCATAACCGCCATCCACAGTTAACGGCGGAGTGTGGTGCTGCGCATATACCGCACAGGGAAATCCAAGATTTTTTGCTTTATTTACAATGGCTTGGACGAAATTGCCCACAGCGTCCTGAGGCGAAAAACCATGTACGGCGATCCGTAAGGTATGCAACGGCAATGACCGGCAACAAAACAATTCGCTGCCTTTGATGAAGGCTGCGCGGGAATTTCTGTTCTTCAGGTCAAAATTATCCGTTAGCCAGCGATTGCCGCGCCAGATGACTTCTTGAAACAGAGTCAGGCCATCGGCTGCGGAATTTTCAAAACTAGGCGCGGGTTGGCTCAGACGCGCTTCAGCCCAGCCGGACAAAGGGTATTCAGTAAGCCTAGGCTGGAATTTGCATATGAAATAACCCTGATAACCCAGCCTTCCTTCAGGCGTATACAGGTCAAAATTTTCCCGCAGCCAGGGTTCACTCCTCCAGACCGCTTCCTGAAGCAGGGTCAGACCAAAGCTGTCAGCCTCCGCAAAACCTGGCGCGGGCAAGGCAAGTTTTTCTCTCGCCCACTGCGGCAGCGAGTATTCCGTCAACTCCGGCTGCACCCAAAGCAGAAAGGCTCCGAGACAGGCGAGCCTGCCCTCAGGGGAATACAGGTCGTAGTTTTTCACCAACCATTGCCGGCTTTGCCAAACAGCGGTGTGCAACATGGCGAGTTCTTCGCGCGCAACACCTTCCAGCCCCAACTCGGGCTGTTCCAAAAGATCGCGCACCCACTCGGGTAAGCGGTATTCAAGCATGTTCCCTCAGAGGTTTAAACCTTCCCGCATATTTTACGACAAAAAATTTGAATTTTTCAACGCATAGGTTAATTCACGCATAGTCATGCTGAGCATTCTTTCGGCATCATATTCGGGCATGGGAAAGGTTTCGGCAAGAGAGTTGTTTTGCAGAGCGTTAAACAGCTGCATCCATCTTTGCATAATGACGTCATCGGCAAATTGTCCAAAAGTGTTTTTAGCGGCGTTGGACATACGTTGCCAGTGTGCATTATCGACGAGCAGCCTTTTTACGGCCTTGACCAACGCATGCGTATCTTCTTTGGCAACCTGTATACAGCCATTGCTTTCGGATACACAGGCCAGGTAATCCATTTCAAACATCACCGAAGGAACGCCGTGGTTGCCCGCTTCCATGCGCGCCAGCCCAAACCCTTCATGGGTGGAAGCAATAACCAGCACCGCCGCCTGTTTGTAGTAAGCTGTGGTATCATGCACATGACCCGGCATAAGCAGGTTATCACGCAAACCATACTCTTGTACTCGTTGTTCCAATTGCATCCGCTGTTCGTCACTGGCGAAACGTCCCAGCATGGTCAGGGTGACATCGGGAATATCCTTTTTCAACTCGTGCAGCATATGCGGAAGATGAAAAATGCCTTTTTCCCTGCACAACCTGCCTACAAATAAAATATTGTTCCTCCGCTCTTCTCTGGGCAACGGTTTTTCATGGCTTATTTCAAAAGTCAAAGGATTTGGCATGTATATTGTTTGGTGTAAGCCGGCCAACCTCCACCAGCAGACAATATCGCCGCTCAGGCAGGTGATGGCATGCGCAAGCGGATAGGCTTCCTGGCGCATGGGCAGCAGGTAATTTCTATTATGGTGAATAGGAAAAAAATACATGTTGTGTTCCTGCATGATTGTCCATACGCCGGCCATACGGCAGGAGACCAAATCGTACAAGGCCGCCTGGGTGTGGTGACTGACCAGGATGCAAGCGTCTATTTTTTCGCCTTCAACAATGTCCAAAACCATACTGTGCCGCGCGCGGCCTGTTTCAGGCAGCACAATACGCCGGATAGAGCGTGGGTACAGGTAATCATTATCCTGTGGAGGCAAGTCAGTACATAGCATTACCCCGAAGCCCCCGGAGTGGAAAAGCCTGACCAGCAACGCGGCTACATGTTCCGCTCCGCCAAGCCCCATAGATTCGCAAAATATGGCAATACGCCTGATACTTTTCCTTTTCAGGGGAACATGCCGCGCTGCCTGGCACAGTTCCGGAAAACCGCGATCAAAAAGCGTATTGTAAACCGAACGCTGATTGTACAGAGGCACAAGAACGCTCAACCTTTCCGCGTAAATATTGTCGGGCAGCTTACGCGCTTCTTGCTCAAGATAGACGAAATGCGCATGCATGAGTTCATCCATCTTGCCTATACGATCCTGTCTGTGCGCAGTGTTAAGAAAATTGAGCGTATGTTGGCGGGCAGCGCCTTGATCCGCGCATTGTTTCGCCCATGCTGAAGCTGTCGCATAAAAATTATAGCGCAAAGAGGATGGATTATCGAAATAACAATAGCTGAAGCTGTTTACGGCTACACATTTACCGGCGAAAAAAAGCAACGGAACAAATAGAACCATATCCTCACTTGAATTAATATGTACTTCTTCTGCAGGCCAAAAAGGGGCGGCTTTCAGACAGAGTTCTCTGCTGAAAACCTTGGAGCACATCATCCACCAGATTTTGCTGTTGAAAAAGGCCTCGCGTATTTCTTCCCCTTCAAGAACAGCATCCGGGTGATTATGCCAGCGAGGGGCCATTGTTTCGCGCTCAGGCCCGTAAAGGCAGCTATACGTGATCATATCCACAGTCTGATCGGCGATTATTCGCAACACTTCGGCACAGGAGTTTTCAGTAAGCATGTCGTCAGCATCCACCGGTAGCACAAATCTGCCTGAAGACCCTTTTATGCCGGTTATTCTTGACTGCATCAGCCCGCGGTTTTTATTGTGCCGGATGTATTTAATTTCGTGACCGGCCTTTTGGTATTGCTGGACAATTTCCGCGCAATTGCCAGGTGAACAGTCATCCACCACCACAATTTCCACCTGCTCTGTCCGCTGGGCCACCAGACTGTCCAGACAGCGCGGCAGAAACTCTTCGGCTTTATATACAGGAATGAGAATGGAAAGCTCGTATACGCGGGCGGGCGCCGCTGTTTGTGTCGCGCTTACATTCGTTTTTGGCATAAACGTAATGTTCCTGTTTGGCTTAAGGTTAAATTTCAGATTAAAAACAACTCTCTATCAAATTTTCCCACTGCGGAACAATTTTTTTGATGTCGTACAGTTTGATCCATTCCTGAGCGCGGCTCCGCTTTTCCCGCATTGCGTCCGGCTGCTCCATAGCGCAAAGCATGGCCTGGGCCAGGGCTTCAGGATCATTCTGGGGAGTGATAATGCCTCCCCTGCCGTTATTCAGCACATCCTGGCTGCCTAAAGTATTTGTCGCTATACAAGGACAGGCGCAGGCTAGAGCTTCCACCAAAACCAGCCCGAAAGACTCCCAGACAGATGCGAGTACATGCGTCTGTGCCAGGCTATAGTATGGAAAGGGGTTTTCAACCGCTCCAAAAAGAGAGATGTGCTTTGTTAACCCCAGATTTTCAATATCAACCTGTAATTCACCTCTCAAACTCCCCTCACCTACGCAAAGCAGGTAAAATTCCGGATTTTTCTCGCGCAGAAACGTGCAGGCCCGGAGAAGCAGGGCATGATTTTTTTGCTCAGCATAACGGGCCATGCACAGGAATAAATGTTTGTTTTTGGCCGCCTCCGGAAGAGGGCGCTCGCAGGGGCGGGCGGCCATGGCCTCAATAAGCTCAAAATCCACGGGGTTTGGGATATGCAGCGTACTTTCTTTAGGGGAGGCAAAATTTCGGCACAGGTCGTCCCGGCAACCCTGGCTGGGCGAGGTGACAAAGTTCGCTTCCCGGCAAAGCCGGGTAAAAAGATCTATTTGCTGAGGAGAATAAATTATTGGCAGAAGGTACGAATTATAGGCGTGGCTTTGCACGATACAAGGAACGCCCCGCCTCCCGCTGTTTTCAAGCGCCTGGGCCAAGGCGGGAAATATGCCTTCAGACGCGGGAATAAGCACGGTCGGCGCTTCCAGTTGCTTCAAGCGTTCAGTCAGCAGACCGGCGTAGAAGTTAAACCGCTCCGGGGTTTGCCTAGGCGGCAGGCGCAGAGTATTGGGAAGAAGCGGGCTTTCCAGGATAATGCCCCTGAACATATTCCAGGCAGCAGCGTCATTTTGGTGCGCATACCAGATAACAGGATTGAACCTGCTTTTATCCAGATACCGGCATATATCCAGTGTAACTTTTTCCGCTCCGCCACCCCAGAGTTCGGCTCTGAAAAAAAGCGCGGTAATTTTTTTATGCCGCATAGCCGTCCCTGATTTTCCGGTTTTTTCTGAACCTGGCGATAATGGGCCATAAAATAATACCTGAAACCAGCAGCAGCAGAACGCAGGAAACCGGGCGGGCAATAAAAGGCATAAAGGAACCATCGCCTATAACCAGAGTGGTGCGAAACTTGTCATCCAGCATTTTGCCCAGAATCAACCCCAAGATGATGGGGGAAGGGGGATACTTCATTAAACGCAGGAGATATCCTATGCCCCCGGCAACGAGCATGACCGCAAAATTGAAGCGGGACAGGTCGGTGGCGTAAGCCGCTATGCCGGCAACAGCCAGTATGCAGGGCATCAGGTATTTGCCGGAAATGCGCAAAATCCCGATAATGGGTTTGATAAAAAGCGTGGCGCTGATGAGCAGGCAGACATCCGCCAGGAGCAGGGTGGCAAACATTTGCGGCAGGAGGTTGGGTTTTTCCAGTATAAGCATGGGGCCGGGGCGCATACCATAGAGCAGCAGGGCTCCCAAAAAAATTGCCGCGCCCGGGCTGCCTGGTATGCCCAGGGACAGGAGCGGGACAAAGGCACCTCCAATGGCTGAATTATTGGCCACCTCCGGGGCAATAACGCCTTCCACGCTGCCTTTGCCGAATTCCTCAGGATGCTTGCTGGTCTTTTTTGCCGCCCCATACGCTGTCCAGGCCGCAATATCTTCGCCCACGCCGGGCAAAACGCCCAAACCAACCCCTATCAGGGCGGACTGGGCAATAAGGCGGAACTTGTTCCGTATTTCCTTCAATACGCCGAAATCGGACAGACGCGCCGAAGGTATTTTTTGCGCTTTTGAAGCCTCGGCAAAGGGGTGGGCATAGTAATTAAGAACCTCCGGAACGGCAAAAAGTCCAATCACCACCGGAACCAGAGAGATGCCGGAAAGCAGATCCGGAATGCCGAAAACGAACCTCTGGCTCCCTTCCGTAATATCCATTCCCACAAAAGCCAAAAAAAGACCGAGCAGGCCGCAAATCCACCCTTTGAGCGCATCTCCTCCGCTGGAAACGCCTCCGCAGAGCAGTATGCCCAAAAGGGCCATACCGAAAAACTCCGGAGAAGTGAAATGCAAGGCAGCCCTGGTCAGCAAGGGGGTCAAAAAAAGCAGCATGCAGGCCCCGACGGCAGTGCCGATGACACTGGCCGCCCGGGTAACCCTGATGGCAAACATGGCTTTGCCCCGCAGAGCCAGAGGATGGCCGTCCATAAGCGTGGCGACGGATGAGCCTGTGCCGGGAATATTAAGCAGTATGGCCGTTATGCTGCCTCCGTATATCCCGCCTACATAAACGCCCAAAAGAGTGGCCAGGGAATATTCCAGCGGCACGACCGCCGCTATTCCGAACAGGAGCGAGAGCGCGAGAACCACCGTCAAACCGGGTATGGCGCCTATAAGCAGCCCCAGCGAGGTTGCCCCGAAAAGCATCAGGAGTATGTCCGCCTGCAATAGAGGGGCTATGGCCGCGATATTTATGGAATTGATAAAATCCATAGCTGGTTTTCAGGGGAGCGGAATGGCGAAAAAATCGGCAAAAACCAAAGCCAGTGCCGCGGAAAAACTTCCGGCAATAAGGCAGTGCCGGAAAAGGTTTTTTGTTATGCCCATCAAAGGCAGAAGAAACAGAAAAGTCGCCAGCGGATAAGGCAACAGCGGGAGAATAGCCAACATGTAGAGGCACAGCCAGATAAACACAAGAAAAGGGCTCCTGATGGCAACAGGGTCGCGCCTGACGGTCTGCCGCCATTCCGCCAGGGCTTCGCGCAAGCGCAGTTTTCCAAGCGCTTTGCGGCACATGGCCAGAGCGCACAACAGTAGAAGCGCCGCTGTAATGGCCGGCACAAGGCCGGCTGACTTGAACCATGGATTGCCCATTTGCAGAGAATCCTGTAAAAGCAGCCAGGATTCTCTGCCCATGAACAGGGAGAAAAGCGCCAGCACCACGCCGGTTACCATATCGGCAAGAGCCATTCTATTCTATCCGCTTGATGCCGAACGTTTCAGGCGAAAATTTTGCCAAACCCAAATCATATTGAATATACGACAGCGCGCTTTCCAAATTCGCCGCAAATTCAGCCGCCGCCTTGCCGAATAATCCATAGCGCTGCCACTGCCATTCTTCGATGACCGCAGCCAGTTCAGGGCTGTCCATAATTTTGAGGAAAGCGGCATTAATGCGTGTAGCGGCCTCCTGGGGTATATCCGCCGGGAGTACGTAACCCTGGAACTGTTTTATCGCTTTGCGCGCCTCCCACTCCGGGGCGGAGGAACTCAGGGGGGGAATGGATTTATTTCCCACCATGAGGGGTTGATCCTGAGAGACGACCGCAATGGGAATTAATGTCCCCGCCTGAACGTGGCTCTGCACTTCGGTCATGGAAAATAACGCTCCGGTGGTCTCGCCGGAGAGAACCGCCAAAATGGCATCCGCAGCCCCGGCATAGGCCGCAATTTTTACCGGGAGGTTCAGGTTTTTTTTGATCAACTCAAGATCCCAGTACACTCCGGACATGGCGGGCGTGGCAAAGACAAACTTTTCAGGTTGCCGGGCCGCAGCCAGAAATTCATCCAGATTTTTTATGCCGGATTCTTTGCTGACAAAGATCATATTTATGCCGCCACCCGCGATATAATACGACCAGTCCTTGGCCGTGGTTTTGATTCCGGTGGCCACAGGTATGCCAAGCTGCGTGGTATTGGCTGAACACCAGGTATAGCCGTCATGCGCGGCGTTCCACACATAGGCCATTGCTGACGCGCCGGTACCGCTGGGCATGTTGTTCACAATCACCCGGACCCCCAGCTCCTTTTCCAGCAGAGGAGCGGTCAAACGGCAAAAAGTGTCCGACCCCCCGCCCGGAGGGAAGGCTACAATAAGACGTATGGGCCGTTCCGGCCAGGCGGCGGAGGCATTGGGCAAAGGCAGGAGCAGGACTGCGCATGCAAGCAGCAGGAATAATTTCTTCATGATTTTCTCTTGGTTATACAGGCGTTAAACGAGCCGCTTATCCGACAGCAACTCTTGGTAAAGGTTCAGGTAATCTTCAGCCATCTCCAGGCCGTTTCTCTGGGGCTTGACGCCTTTGCGCAAACGCGGCAGCAGGCTGGGGTCTTGCAAGAGCAAAAGCAGCTTGTCGCGTAAATCTTCGGCATTTTCCGCCTCAAAATGCAACCCGTCCACTCCGTCGCGCACCATGTCGGCCATACCTCCGACATTGGAGCAGATTACCGGACGACCACAGGCAAAGGCTTCCTGGATCACACAGGGTCTGGTTTCCAAGACGCGGGAGGGCATTATCAGGCAGTCCGCCGCATTTATATATTGGGCAATGTCCGCATTGGGAACCCTGCCGTGGAGCGTGACCATGTCAGCCAGCTTTGGCAGCAGCTTGTCCAACCGCGCCACAAAGCTTTGTGAGTTCCCAAATTGTTTATTCGGCTGCATTGATTTATCCATTGCGCCGACAAGATGCAGGTGTATTGTCCCGGCGGAGCGTATTGCCGCGGGCAGATTTTCCAGAGCGGCCAGCAGTATATCCAATCCTTTAGATTCTTCATCCCGGCCGACAAAAATCAGGCGTAAAACTCCATCCGGCGTTCTAGGTTGGGTCGTTACAGGTTGAATATCGGTTCCGTTGGGGATCCAGCGGATTTTTTCCGGCGGAATGCCTGCCTTTATATGGCGGCGCCAGGCCAGTTCGCCCGGTGTGGTCAGCATGCTCATTTTTTCATTTACATAGGAGAACAGCAACTTTCTATGCCGGCGCAAAGTTTGCGCGCTCAGGGCGGGAAAACACCTGCGGCACTGAACCGGGTCAGACATATCGCAAAAATTGTAGCCTTCCGGAGGTCTGGTGGCATAATTTTCGCACAACAGGGAATAAATATGGTTTGTGAACACGGTTTTGGCTCTGGGAGCGCGGACATGGTCAAACACCGCAAGTCCCATATCCAGAAGCGTGTGATAGTTAATGATGTCCGGATCAATTTTGTTGATTTCTTCGTCAAGCGCCCGGTAAAAAGTCATTTTCCCCAATTCGTTGAGGATTAAGCTCTCCATGGGGGCATAGTTCATACGGTATTCTGTCAGCGGGCCTTCGGAAAATTTTTCAAGCATTTCCGCGCCGCTGACCGGCTTACGTGTGCCGGCAAAAAAATATGTGCGCACCCCCAGCTCCGTCAATCGCTTCGCTTGTATATACGCGACATTCAGGCCACCGCCGACAACTTCATGCGGGTTAAAGCGCGCGACAATAACAACCTTCACCTATATTTCTCCTTAATTACTCAACGCTGAAAAGGCCGGAAACGACTTTTTCAGAAAGACACGCCCGCTTCAAAATCCGGGCAGCCCGACCACCAAGCTGTCCGCATTCCGGGCGGAATCCGGCTGGAAGCTGTTTCGAGCGCTTCCGGCGCTTCCTGGAAGACAATCTATCCCCAGATTTTGCGCGTACCAGTCTCCGGCCCTGGTCAACCCCTGTGCCGCCGTGTACTCCGGCGCATAGCCGAGCAGGGCCTGCGCCTTGCGGATATCGGCCAGGGAATAGCGCACGTCGCCCTGGCGGGCTTCCCTGTACACCGGCTTTGCCTGCCGCGCCGCCGGGTTGTGGCGGGCGGCTTCGTTTCTGATGATCTCAAACAGTTCATTCAGGCTGGTGCTCCGCCCCACCGCCACGTTGTAAATCTGGTTCACGGCCTCAAGCCTGTCGGTAACGGCGGCCAGGATATTGGCCTGCACGCAGTTGTCTATGTAGCAGAAATCCCTGGTGTTTTCCCCGTCGCCATTGATATGCACGAGTTCATTTTTCAGCATGGAGGCCAGCCAGTTGGGAATAACCGCGGCATAGGCGCCCGCCGGATCCTGGCGCGGGCCGAAGATGTTGAAATAGCGCAGCCCGACGCTCTGCAGACCGTAAACATCCGCGAACACCCCGGCATAAAGCTCATTTACATACTTGGTCAGGGCATAGGGGGACAGGGGCCTGCCCATTATTAAATCCTCCCGCTTGGGCAGGGTGGGTTCATTGCCATAGACCGCGCTGCTCGCGGCATAGACGAAACGATGCACCCCGCAATCGCGGGCGGCGATCAGCATGTTCAGAAAGCCGTCGATATTGTTATGGTTCGCCAGCATCGGATCTTCAATCGAGCGGGGCACCGAGCCCAGAGCGGCCTCGTGCAGCACGTAATCCGCATTGCGGCAGAGCATGCGGCACAGGTTCAGATCGCGGATGTCCCCGTGGCTGAAGTGAAAGCTCCGCCAGGCAGGCCCGACCGCCTCGCGCACCTGATCCAGATTTTTCTGGTAGCCGGTGGAAAAGTTGTCCAGGCCCCACACTTCCTGCCCCGCCTGAAGCAGGGTTTCCAGCAGGTTGGAGC
The DNA here is from genome assembly GCA_031266055.1 of Deltaproteobacteria bacterium. Taxonomy (GTDB): domain Bacteria; phylum Desulfobacterota; class Desulfovibrionia; order Desulfovibrionales; family Desulfovibrionaceae; genus WRHT01. Next base: position 216 of record JAISBT010000015.1, on the reverse strand, counting down.
CGATGAATCCGGCCACGCCGGTAATGAGCCAGCGTTTGGGGTTTTGCCGCAGTTGCCTTAAGATGCTGCTGTAATCAGTCATATTTTTTTCTTGGGATTAGAGCATTTTAACATTGAAAATGTTGAAATGCTCTGGCGGCGGGCACCGCCGCCCGCCCCGCAGGCGTAGGCGAAACTTGTTTCGCCGTAAAGCGCCGGAGGGAGCGTCTCAAAGTT
>JAISBT010000145.1 GCA_031266055.1 Deltaproteobacteria bacterium | reverse complement strand
TCTAGTACCATGTATCGCTTAAAACTACGCATGCGCTTCGTTTTAAGCGATAAGACCGCAAAGCAAAAAACGTGGTTTTTGCTTTGCTCCGCCGCCTTAAGGCGGCGCGCCGGGCTTGTCCTCCCGGCGGCTGGCTCAACTGCCGGAAGAGAATTTGCCGAAGAAGTCCGGGCCGTGTCAGAATATCTTCAAAATTCTTCGGCAAATTCAACAAGTTACAAGCTTTATGCGCATCGGATCAATTGCTTGTCCTGATGGAAGAGGGTTATTTTATAGGGAACGACCATCTCCGGGCAACCGGCTGTCCCATTTCCTCAAGGATTTCCGTGTATCCCTTGAGTATTTTCAATCCTTCCTGTCCAAGTTCTTTCTCCGCGATGTCGGGCAGATTGGGGAGCTTGTCACACCATTCGCGTTTCAATTCGTCAGTCAGCGTCACAATCGTGCCGCCTTGCTTGACAATGGCCTCCATGGATGACTTCAAGGTGTCACGGGACATTTCAGTGGATTTGAGCGCGTATTCGTCGGCGACTTCCTGTATAATTTGCCGTACTTCCTCGGGTATGCTCTGCCACGTGTCACTGTTGACGGTAAGCAGAATGATCGGAGAGCATCCCAGTCCGGCATCGGTGTAATATTTGGCTACTTCCGGGAATTTATAGTTGACTCCCCAGCTTGCCGCGCAGAATTGCGCGTCGATCAGCTTGGTTTGCAGGGAGGTGTAGCCGTCTGAAAGGTTCGAAGTAATAGGGATGGCGCCGGTGTTCTGCAGCCAGAGGAGATTACGGCCCGACCCGCCGATTTTTTTGTTGGCAAGGTCGCCTACCCCTTTGATGGGGTAGGAACTGTACAGGCCATAGTCGGACAAACCGTGAATGGCCAGAAGACGCTGGTTGAATTTGTCGGTAAACGTGGTCTTGAGCACGGGAAATTCGTCATATAACCTGTATGCCGCCTTCATGGCCACGAGGGGATCGTTGGTGGTGAAGGGCAGTATGGTGGAGAAATTGTGGTAGGGAAGTTGTCCCGCCAAAGCTCCGGTCATCAGGAAACTGAATTCGACCAGTCCTTCCTGCGTTGCCTTGAGTATATCCGACAGTCCCGCGACGGTTCCAAAAGTGGGAACCCATTCAACGACGTAGTTGGTCTTTTCCGCCACTCTCTTCTGGATCTCCGGCATAAAGAAATCTTCAGCGACAATTAAATATTCCAGAGAGCGGGCCGTATGTCCCGAGCCGATGGTGAAGCGGAGAGTTTTCTTGGTTTCCGCGGCAGAGGCTGAAAAAGACATTGCTGTTGCTGTGAACATAACCAGTAAAAGCGCCAAAATTTTTGTCAACTTGCTCATTTGTACACCTTCCTTAAATTCAAGCACATGTTTATACGTCGAATTGCCACCCGCAAAGCATTTCTTGAATGCTTTTCCTGATGCTTGCGAACCTCCTTCCCTATTCATGAAAAATAGGATTCTCCAGAACCATGTCACACTTGAAACTTCGCTTCGCTACGTTTGAACTGTGAAGATCGCAAAGCAAAAAACGTGGTTTTTGCTTTGCTCCGCCGCCTCAAGGCGGTGCGCCGGGCTTGTCAGCCCGGCGGCCGGTACGCTGTTTAATCTGCATTTTTGAGCGGGACAGCGTACCAGAGCATTTTACGCTTGAAATGCTCTAAAACTTCACATTGTCTTTACCCTTGAGCTTCAGGTATTCTCTGGCCTCGGCGGGAGAGGCAGTTTCGTAGTCAAGGCTTTTCAGGATGCCGGCAATTTTTGTTACCTGGGCGGCGTTATCAGGCGCCAGTTCCCCATCTGGCCGCAGGTACAGCCCGTCTTCCAGACCTACCCGCACATTGCCGCCGTTGAGGGCGCAGAAGACGGCGGAACGGAACATGCGCCGCCCCCCGGCCACAGTACAGAATTGCACATCCGGCCCGAAAATCTTTCTCGCCTGATCCAGTATGAACATAAAACCCTCGTTCCCCATGGGCATACCGCCCAGCACTCCTGGGACGAATTGCAGGTATATGGTTTTTTTCACCAGGCCGTTACGGACAAAAAAGGCTATGTTGTTGAGCTGGCCATAGTCGAAAATCTCAAATTCCGGCAAGGTGCCGCAGGCGTTCATCACCGTGAGGTAGTGCTCAATGTCCTTGCAGGTGTTTTTAAAAACGCTGTCCCAGGTATAGTCCAAATAGGGCTTTTCCCAGTCATGAAGAAATTCTTTAATTCCATCCCCCAAACCCTTGAAACAGAAGTTCATGGTACCGCCGTTGGCCGAGGCCATTTCCGGCTGAAAGCGCTCAATGACCGCAAAACGCTCCTCCGTGGTCATACCCTGGCCCCCGCCGGTGGTGATGCCTATAACGACATCACATTGATCCTTTATGGCGGAGAGGATATAGGCGAAGGTTTTGTGATCCGCCGTGGGCTTGCCTTTTTCATCCCTGGCGTGGACATGCACGACAGCCGCGCCGGCCCTGGCGGCGTCCACCGCGTTTTTGATGATCTGATCAGGGGTTGCCGGCAGATAGGGGGACATGCTGGGGGTATGAATAGCGCCGGTGATGGCGGCGGAGACGATGATCTTTCTTTGTTGCGCCATAGCGGTTATCTCCTGCAAAACGTAGCGCGGGCAACCATTTCGGTGAACACGCGATTAGAAAATTACAGATTTCCGCATGGAAATCTGAGAACATCAGCAGTCCGGCTGATGTCGCCGCGAAGCGGCGAGAGTCAACCAAAAACCACGTTTTTCGGTTGACGATCCTCCGCAGGGAAAAGTTTACTTTTCAATGCGGACATCAGTCGGGAAACGCTGCTGTAGTCGTCCAGTGCCACGCCTCGCCCGTCGTCTTGACGCGAGGATAGCTTAGCCCGCATTTTTGAACCGTTGCTCCAGTTCCTTGCGGATTGTGACTGCCTGAAGCGATGCGTCAAATTCCACATCGTCCCAGCGTACCGCCTTTCCTTCCGCGATGGGGTTCTTCAACTTGACGCCGTGCGCCAGACCGAGAGGCAACAGGCCATTTTTCAAAGATGTCCCGGCTGACGTCACCTTGCCGAAAACCATGTACCCTCCCTCGCCGTCCAACACTTCGCCGGCCTTGAGGTCGCGCTTGGCAACGGAAGCCACATCGCCGATAAACCCGACCGGGCTGCCGGTGGCTTCGCCGCGAAGCACGGCTGAAGCAATGCTCACGCCCAGTTCCATGCCAATCATGTGATATGGGCGGTAAAGCGAAGCGTACCGTCCGGATTCATCCGTCACGATGCCGTATTCGGAGAAGCATTGCACCGCGTAATCCGTCAGCGCCTTGAAGGTCACATACACGCCCCAGCGCAGGTCGCGCTCAACGGGCGAACCATCGCGATTGAGGCATGAACATATCTCTACCGTGCCGGAGCGCGTCAGCACGCCGCCATCGGCTTTGGGGACAAGAATTTTCTGAATATCGTTCGCGCCGGCGGGCGGGAAGAACAACCCCTCGTCCTGTGGGATCAGGCCGGTTCCATTGGCCACGGCAACCATTTCAATGGCGGATTTGGTTCCATCCAGAAAGGAGTTGAACATTTTGGGGTTGAAGTCGCCCTTGGCAAGTTGTTCCCTGGTGAAGCCGTAGTGATCCCACACCGTGTCAGGGGTGGATTTGCTGTACTCGGGCAAATACTTGGTACCCTTTCCGGCGCAGACCACTTCAAATCCGACGGTTCGGCACCAATCGACCAATTCACAGATAAGGGCGGGCTGATCCCCGTAGGCCATGGCATAGACAACACCCGCTTTTCGCGCGCGTTCCGCCAGAATGGGCCCTACCATACAGTCGGCTTCCACGTTGACCATGACGATATGCTTGCCGTTTTCGATGCATTTCAGAGCATGGGCTGTACCGACAACGGGATTGCCGGTCACTTCCAGAATCACTTCGACAGGAGCGAATTTGATCAGGTCATCGGAAGAAGCCACAATGGCGGTTTTCCCGGTTTTACATGCTTCATCAAGGGTCTTGGCGTCATACCGCTCTTCGGCCCAACCGGTTTTTTTCAACGCCGCCCTGCCGATTTCCGGGTTCAGTTCGGCAATGCCCACTACATGTATGCCCTGGGCGCGCGAGGCCTGCGTGAGAAACATCGAAGCGAATTTTCCGGCGCCGATGAGGCCGACACGGATAGGCCCGCTCTTCTCCGCCCGTTGCCGCATCAAAGAATACAAATTCATTCCCTCAATCTCCTTTTTCTTTAAATTGAACTTCCCCGCGTCAGGAAGACAAACCTTACTTTCCGGCGGCTTTCACCACCGCGCCGTACTTTGCGGACTGCACCATTTGCGCGTAGCGGGCCAGGTAGCCGCCCGTGACCTTGGGCGCGGGCTTTACCCAGGCGGTTCTGCGCGCGTTCATTTCCTTGTCGTCCACTTCCGCCAGCAGGGAACGGGCGGGAATATCAATATGGATTATATCGCCATCGCGCAGCAGAGCTATGGGGCCGCCTTCGGCGGCCTCCGGACAGATATGTCCGATGCAGGCGCCGCGGGTTACGCCGCTGAAGCGTCCATCGGTGAGCAGCGCCACCTTCAGTCCCATGCCGGAGATAAGCGCTGTGGGATTGAGCATTTCCCGCATCCCCGGCCCGCCCTGCGGCCCCTCATACCGGATAACCAGTACGTCGCCGTCCCGGATTTTTCCGCCCAGCAGGGCTTCCGTGGCCTCTTCCTCGGAATTGAAGACGCGGGCGGGCCCCTTGAAGCGCAACATGTCTTCGGACACGGCGCTTTCTTTGACCACGGCGCATTCTGGAGCGAGATTTCCATGCAGGAGGGCGATTCCCCCGGTTTTACGGTAAGGGTCTTCCACGCTGCGGATGACCTCCGGCCTGGCGACAACGGCCTGGGCCAGACGATCTTTCAGCGGGCCGGTCACGGTCAGAGCGTTTTCGCTGATCAGGCCTTTTTTGCCCAGTTCTTTCATCACCGCCGGAATGCCTCCGGCTTCGTCCAGGTCCTGCAAGTAGTGCTGCCCGGCCGGGCTGAGCCTGGTTATGTACGGAGTCTTCCGGCTGATGCTTTCAAAAAGTTCCAGGGGCAGTTCCATTCCGGCTTCCAGAGCTATGGCCGGCAAATGGAGCACCGTGTTGGAGGAACCGCCTATGCCCATGTCCACGGCAATGGCGTTGCGGAAGGCCTCCAGGGTCAGAATGTCCCGCGGGCGCACGCCCCGGCGCAGCAGTTCCATGACCGCGGCCCCGGCGCGTTTGGCCAGCATGCGCCGCGCGCCGGTATAGGCTGAGGGAATGGTGCCGTTGCCCGGCAGGCCCATGCCCAGGGCTTCCGTAAGACAGTTCATGCTGTTGGCTGTGAACAGGCCGGCGCAGGAACCGCAGCCCGGACAGACGGATTGTTCCATGTCCGCAAGCTCGGCGGCGCTGAGTTTCCCGGCCGCGTACAGTCCGGGGGCTTCAAAAATGGAGGTAAGGTCGACGCTCCGGCCTTGAAAACGCCCCGCCAGCATTGGGCCGCCGCTCACCAGCACGGAAGGGATGTTGAGGCGGGCGGCCGCCATGAGCATGGCCGGCACAATCTTGTCGCAGTTCGGGATAAGCACCAGCCCGTCAAATCCATGGGCAAGAGTCATGGCTTCAATGGAATCCGCAATCAGCTCCCTGCTGGGCAGGGGGTATTTCATGCCCTGGTGCCCCATGGCGATGCCGTCGCAGATGCCGATGGCCGGGAACTCGATCGGGGTTCCCCCGGCGGCGCTCACGCCGGACTTGGCCGCGTCGGCTATGTCGGAAAGATTGAAGTGTCCGGGAATAATTTCATTAAAGGAGTTGACGATACCGATCAGAGGTTTTTCCAGATCCTCCGGCGTGTATCCCATGGCGTGGAAGAGCGCCCGGTGGGCGGCGCGGGTGGGGCCTTTTTTCACTATGTCGCTGTACATGGCGTACACCTCCAGAATATAACACCATTACAATGCCGAACCGCGCTATTGCCGCTTCACCTCAATACCGGCCAGCAATTCATAAAAGCGGATCAGGCCGCCGTGGTCTATCTGTCCCATGCCGTTGGCCTTCAATGACTGCATCATCTCCATGACCAGCGCGGCCAGGGGAACGGGCGCACTGAGCGTGTGCGCGGTTTCAAGCACATTGGACAGATCCTTGATGTGAATTTCCATCCGCGCTCCGGGCGTATAATCGCGCTCCAGCACCATCGGGCCCTTGGATTCCAGCACGGTGGAACCGGCCAGACCTCCGCGGATGGCCTCAAAGACCAGGCCCGGATCCACTCCGGCCTTGGCGGACAGGGTAAAGGCCTCCGCCATGGCCGCGATATTGACGCCCACGATAATCTGGTTCGCGAGCTTGGCGATGCTGCCGGAACCGATCTCGCCCACCCGGATGACCGAGGCGGACATGGCCTTAAGTACAGGCAGAGCCCGGTCGTAATCTTCCTGTCCGCCGCCGGCCATGATGGCCAGAGTGGCGTCCGTGGCTTTGGCCTCGCCGCCGGAAACAGGGGCGTCCAGCATACGGATGCCTTTGGCGGCAAGACCCTGGTGAATTTCCCGCACGGTCATGGCGGAAAGCGAACTCATTTCCACCACCAGGGTGCCGGGCGCGGCATTTTCGGCAATGCCGCCGCTGCCCAGGGCCGTACTCAGGGAAATGGCCGGAGTGGGCAGCATGTTTATGATCAGGGTGGAGCGCGCGGCAAGTTCCGCGACGCCGGAAACCATGCTGACCCCACCTTCCGCGGCTTTCCTGGCGTTTTCCGGAGCTACTTCATAGCCTGTTACTGAAAACCCGGCCCGGATCAGATGCCTGGACATGGGACGCCCCATGATGCCCAATCCGATAAAACCTATTTTTTCCATATATCCGCCTTCAGGTAGTTGATGTTGTATCAATAAGTTACACTATTTTCAGGGTTGACCGGCTAGTACCATGTCACACTTAAAACTTCGCTTCGCTACGTTTGAAGTGTGAAGATCGCAAAGCAAAAAACGTGGTTTTTGCTTTGCTCCGCCGCCCTAAGGCGGCGCGCCGGGCTTGTTCGCCCGGCGTCAGTACGCTGTTCTATACGAACTTTTAAGTGTTACAGCGTACTAGCGTTCCGGACGGATTTTCCACCCGCTTCGCAGCATATTGTATGACAACATAAAAATAATTGTACAAATAATCATGGCATATTAAAATAACGGCAGCTTGACAGTTAATTCACAAACACTTAATCAAAGTACATATAGTATTGTCAAGAGCAAATAGCGCTGTGAATTTGTTGTTTGGTAAAAAAGTGAAATATTTCACTAAAAAGCGATATTGTCTTACAACATGGATTGTTTTAACCTTTTGCAGCGCGTCAACAGAGCCTTTTCCGCTTGAGATTGTTTAAAAGGCGACAGCAATGGAGCAGGGGGCATATGAACAACAGTCAGAACGAAATTTATTTCAGCGCGCCGGTATGCGCAAAAATTGCGGAGGCCGTGCAAAGAAAAGACCAGGGCAGCCTGCCGGACATTCTGGCCGGGGTGTTCCGGGAAATGATCATGGATGGAACCTTTGCCCCGGGGTGCAAATTCCCCAACGAAAATATCATGTGCGGACTTTTGAAAATCGGCCGGGGAAGCATCCGGGAAGCGTACCGGATATTACAGATGCATGGGGTTATCGTCAGATCCAAGAGCGGGACAAGCGTGAGTTTTCCTGACAGCTTTGAAAATTTTTTTCCGTTTAACGCGGGCGTGAACAAGAAGCGTTTTTATGATATTCAGGAATACAGATCCATGCTGGAGGTTGAAACAGCGAGGCTTTCCGCCCTCAGAGCGGACGAGGGCGATATGGATGTTCTGGCGAATGCCGTGTGGAATATGCGCAATAATCTCGCCGACAGCTATAAGCTTACTTACTATGATACGATATTCCATATGCAAGTAGCGGAAGCGTCGAAAAACATCCTGCTGAAAAATGCCATGCAATCCACAAAAAAACTGCTGGACAATGAGGTTTTTCATATTTTCAACCATGATGCGGAGATAGGGCACCGGGCGGTTGATTTTCATCAAAAAATATTTAACGCCATTGTGCAGAAAAACCCCATCGCCGCCAGTTCCGTTATGGCGGATCATATGAGCGATGTCGCTTTTACCCTTAATTATATGCTTGAGAACAAAAAATTATAATAGAGGAGAGCGGATTATGGAAAAGCGTCTTTTTGCCGGCATTGGCCGGGAAATTTCCCTGTTGGGGTTCGGGCTTATGCGTTTGCCGCGTCTGGATCCGGCGGCTCCGGATATTGACTACGCCCGGGCGGAGAAAATGATCGCCCGCGCCATAGCGGCAGGCGTAAACTACTTTGACACTGCCTGGATGTATCATGAAGGCAGGAGCGAAACTTTTGCCGGAGACGCTCTTTCTCGATACCCGCGCGCAAGCTACTGCCTGGCTACCAAATGTCCGCCCTGGCTGGTTGAAACGCCGGACGACGTGGAGCGGATGTTTGACGCCCAGTTGCAAAAATGCCGCACGGACTATTTTGACTTCTACCTTATCCACGGACTTAATGAAGACAGATACAAAAAAGTCCGCAACCTGGGCTTATATGACCGGCTGCTCAAGAAAAAAGAACAGGGGCTCATACGCCATCTGGGCTTTTCGTTTCATGATCATCCCAGCCTCATGGAACGCATTGCGGCTGAATATCCATGGGATTTCGCGCAAATCCAGCTCAACTACATTGATTGGACGGCCCTGCGCGCCAAAAATCTTTACGAGATTTTGTCCGGTAGAAAAATTCCTGTGGTCATCATGGAGCCTGTACGCGGCGGCGCTCTATCCTCTCTGCCCGGAGAAGCCGAAACCGCGCTGAAAAAAGCCGCTCCTGAGGCCAGCATGGCTTCCTGGGCCATCCGCTTTGCGGCTTCGCTCCCCGGCGTACTGACTGTATTGAGCGGCATGACCGCCATGGAGCAATTGGAAGACAACCTTAAAACCATGAATCCTTTTCGCCCCCTCGGCCAGGACGAACGCGCCGCCCTGGAGCAGGCCGCCGTTCTCTACAACGCCGCCGGAGCCATCCCTTGTACCGGTTGCCGTTACTGTATGGACTGCCCGTCAGGCGTGAATATTCCAAGCGTCTTCGCCATTTATAACCACTACCGCCGCGGCATGAGTGACGGCGCCCTGGCCCGCATCGTCTTCGGCAACAACTATAACGCCTTGCGCAAGGCTGAACGGGCCGACAACTGCGCAGCCTGCGAACAATGCGTGGAGAAATGCCCCCAGCAAATTGAAATACCAAAACGTATGGAAGAGATTACGGCTTTCGCGCAACCCTGAGCGTAACCAGTCCGCAACAGGCGTAAAATACAATAATGCCTCCGGCGGTTGGGGGAAATCATTTCCCCCAAACCCCCTGATCTGCCGGGGCCGCGCAGCGGCCCCGGCTAAACAGGGTCAAGGGACGTAACGTCCCTTGCGGGGATTCCAAAGGGGCGG
>JAISBT010000078.1 GCA_031266055.1 Deltaproteobacteria bacterium | reverse complement strand
TGAGCGCCCGCCGGCGCGCAACGCCGCGGCAAGTTTTTCCAATTCCGCAACGACGTTTTTCCAAAACGCCTCCGCATAGGACGGCGTATTGTCGGCGGCTGCGTCCTGCCGCGCGCCCGTCGGCGCGCGTTCGGCGGCGAGGGGGAGTTCGGCGGGGGCAGCGGCGCTTTCGTCCCGTGTCGCGGCATTTCGCTCCTGAAGCGCGGCATGGGGCAGTGCGCCTTTGCCGAAAAAGGCTCCCGCTCCGGTATCCCGTTCACCTTTGCGCACGGCGGTAAAAAGCGGCAACATGCGTTCGGTGTCGCGCGCCGGGTCCGGCAACCCGCGTTCCGGCCGGAACGCCGCGCCGGCGTGGCCCGCAATATCTGCCAGTAGAGGAAGAAGTTGTTCCAGACCGGGCAGATTGAGTTGTCCGGAGCGTCTGCCTTCCGGTCGGAGCGGCGGAGGCGGGAAGGGGAAACGCAAGGCATCATCATCGGCGTCATCCGGGTCAAAGTCGTTTTCGTCGTCGTTTTCCGGGCCGGGGCCGGCGACAGAGGGGGCGGCGGGCGGCGGGCCGGCAAGGCTGCCGTCCGGGTCGCCGTCGGCGAGGGCGCCGGGTACCCCCGCGGCATAGCGCACGCCGCGCGCTTGTTCTTCAGCCAGTATTTTTTTCGCGCCGCCTATGGTCAGGCCGACTTCATGCAGCAGGTAACGGATGCGTTCCAACAGGGCGAGGTCCGCTTCGGTATACAGCCGTCTGCCGCTTTCCGTGCGCAGAGGCGAGATGAGCGAAAACTCCGACTCCCAGAAGCGCAGCACATAGGCTTTGAGGTTCAGCAGCGCGGCTGCCTCGCCGATTTTGTAGGTCCTCGCCATGCGTGTTCCTTCGCGACTTTTGTAGCACAAAGGACACGCAAACAAAAGAGCGGTCCGCGGAAGCGCGCCGCTTCAATCCGCAGGGTTTTGCGCCGCCGGAGGCGATGTGAGTCGGCTGAAAAGCACATTTTTCAGCCGACGATCCCGCAACCGTATCCAAAAATTATGTTTGTTGTTTTTGCTGTCGGACACCGAGGGAATGCGCCGGTGTTTCCCTATTTTTTGGCTTCCAGGTCATTAAAGGCGCTTTTGGCTTCCTGGATGCCTTGGTCCGCGGCTTTTTTGAAGTATTCCCGCGCCTTTTTCCGGTCTTTTTTGACGCCTGTGCCTTCGAGGTAGGCTTGCCCGAGTTCGAATTCAGCCAGCGGATGCCCGAAGGTCGCGGCCTGTTCGAAATTCCTGATGCCGGCCTTGAGGTCTTTGGGGCCGCCTGCGCCGTTGACTTGCAGGATACCCAGGCCGTACAGGGCATCGGGATGTTTCAGGGCGGCGGCTTTGGACCATTGTTCTCTGGCTTTGACGAAATCCTGCGTGCCGAGTGCGCCCCGGAAGTACAGGTAGCCGAGGTTGTACTGAGCCTGCGGATTGCCGGCGGCGGAGGATTTTTTCCACCACTGTTCGGCATCCTTGAGGTTTTGTTTGCCGCCTTCGCCGCGCGCGGCCATGAGTCCCATGCCGAAGGCGGCGTTGTCGTCGCCTTTGTCCGCCAGGGGTTTAAGAATTTTTTTGGCCGTGGCGAAATCTTTGGCGTCGTAGGCGGCGGCCGCCTCCCGTAACGGAGCGGAGACGGGGGGGCCGTCGCCGGCGTTGTGCGCGTCGCCGCTGCTCTGCCGGTTCTGCGCCGCGCCGGGGGCGGCCTGGGAGCGGGAGGACCGGGCCGCGTCGGCGGACGGGGGCCATGTCGCGTCCAGGACGACCAGACTGACGAAAATGAGGACGAGTTTCCAAGCGGTACGCATAGTTGTCTCCATCGGGGCCGGCGCTTTGCTCTTTGCTGCCGGACGGGGAAAAGTTCTTGACTCCCGAAGCAGGCGCCTGTATACAAAGTTTTCCCGACAAGCGCCAGTAGCCCAGCTGGATAGAGCAACAGGCTACGAACCTGTAGGACGGAGGTTCGAATCCTTCCTGGCGCGCCAAAAAAATCAAGCGGTTATGAGGAGCTTCCCCATAACCGCTTTTTGCTGCCCCACACTCTTCCCCACAGGATCACATCTGAAGAAATCCGCGATTTTCGTAGACGCTGCGGAATCCGCTGTTCATCCACGCGTCCAAGTCCATCCTCCGGTAGCGGACAATTCTGCTATCGGCTGGTCGGCAAAAATTTGGTCCCGCTCCCCGCGCACGCAGTTGTTCAAGATGCACCTTGCTCACGTTGAGATAAAGAGCCGCCGCTTCTGTGGTCATATATTCATGTAATTCGGCCATTTGTCTTTTCCCTCCGTTTTTGTTTTGCTGATGAGGACATGGAGACATGTCAACACAAAAAAGGAATCGGATTCAAGATAGTCGTTACCCCGTTGGGTAAAAACTTTACTATTTCATGAAAAAGAATTGCAAATACTACAAGTTACAGAAAGGTGATTTTGGAAAAAATGCTTATAAAGGCCGAAGCACAAAAAAAGGCGACTCCGGAGAACCGCCCTTGAATCCTTGGTCAGGGTCTTGCTACTTAAGCCAGCCCTTTTTAAGAGCGTACACGGATGCCACGCCGATAACCGCGCATACCAGCCCAACAACCCATATCATAGTTCCGCTAATCATGTTTTCTCCCTTTTTTGGTGAGGTACAGGGAAAAGCCCAGGCACATAAGGCCAAACCCAAGAGCGGCAAAAGCGCTCGAATTTGTGAGAACAGATCCGACCATGAATGCCGCGCTCATTTTTTCCAGCCAGTCGGCAATTCGCTTCAGCATACCGCCTTCACTCCATAGATAACACCGTCCGCCCGCCTCTGACAACGCCTTAGTGCGGCATTATAAAGTCAGGCCTGTTTGGCCTTGGCAAAGGGAATGACGGCGGCCTTTTCGCCGGTCACGCCCTGGAACACCTCCCCGGCCACAGCGGCGGCTCTATGCAGCGCTTCATCCGCTAAATGGGCATAGCGCTGCGTCATTTGAGTGCTGCCGTGGGTCAGGAGCTTCTGCAGGGTGTAAAGGTCCACAGCGCCGGTTGACGCCATCCAGCTTGCGAAGGTATGCCGAAGCCCGTGCAGCGGGCGAAAGTCCTTCGGAAGCCCGGCCTTGTCCCGCACGCGTTGAGATTGGCGCTTAAAGTCTGCCCTTTGCCCTCCGTTCCTGCCGGGAAAAATATATGGGCTTCCTGCGTGCTCGACCTTCTCCAAAATAGTCCTTGCGGCTCGAGAAAGGGGTATGCGCGCCGTTTTCCCGTTTTTCGCAGATTGCCCTTGCAGTGTGATGAATCCTCGCTCAAAATCAATGTCACTCCACTGTAGCGCCATCGCCGCGCCCTTCCGTATCCCTGTGGCCAGCACCAGACGAATGAGAGCGGCGGCGTTCTGGTCCGGCTCTTCATCAAGCGCTTTCAGGTAGGCGGACATTTGTTCCCGAGTGAGGTTTTCCGTTCTCTGGTTGTCCACCTTGGGAAAGGTGAAGTGCAGGCGTGAAGGGTCCGGTTGCGGGCAACACCCCTGCTTTACGCCAAAATTGATGACGCAGCGGAGCAGGGCAAGAATGTGCTTCACCGTTTGAGGGGCAAGAATTTTCAGCTTCTTGATCCGCAGCCGATCAAGATCAAGCGTCACCAGTTCGGCGGGGACCTTGCCGCCAAAAAGGCTTTCCAGATGATTCCGGTAAAACCCCGCATCGGTCTTGCGGACCTTTCGGCCGGCGTGAGCTTCATCGTACAACTGCCACAGCCGCGCTATGGTTGGTCGCTCCTCTTCGGCGCGTCCGGCGGCTTCTATGGCATCCCGCTTTTGCCGGTTTGACATCTCAGCCCCACGCGCCCGCAATGCCCTTTCCCGGCTTGCCCTGGCGGCGGTCATACCTTCGCTTTCCCGGCCTGCTTTTTCTTCAACCAGCTTAGCATCACTTCCACCAGTCCGATAGCGAATGTAGAAAACCTTCTCCGTCTGGGTCTGCGAGTCCATGCGGACTTCCTCGCGGTAAAACACGCCCTGATATGCGGTTTTGATTCTTGCAGCCATTTCCCCATATCCTTGTCTGGCGGGATGTTCAGAGTTTCGTCTTCCCCACACTCTTCCCCACACGCAAGTCGAAAATAGGGACAAAAAAACGAAAAGTCAAGAAAAGTGATTTCAAATAATATACTGTTTTTATAATGATAAATAAAAATAACGAAAGTAGGTGAAAGTATATTTCCACAGGCTACGAACCTGTAGGACGGAGGTTCGAATCCTTCCTGGCGCGCCAATTTTAATTCCTCAAAAGTCCGCATAAGTCCGTAACGGCTTGTGCGGACAACCTTTTTCAGCCTACGTGACTTCGTAGGCGTTCGCCGAAATCCGCTTGTATCCGCTCCTTTTTTGGGCTCTTCAGACTTTCTTGTGAGAAGGCCGGCCTGATGAGCTCTCCGGAGCCGCTTCGCGCGTACAGAAAGCCGTCGCAACCCTATGCCTACCTTGTGAGGCTCTTCACAGAACTCCCCTTTGCCAAAAATGACGATGACCTGCAACGCTTGCTCCCCTTTGCTGTAAAACGAGAGTCATCCTGACCTACCCGCAACCCGCCTCCCCTGTATGATATAAACCCCGTCTCGCAAAGATGGGGTTTTTTTGACGCTTACGTATCAAAATCCACGCTTTCTTCCCGGCAGGGGCGCAGGGTTTTGGCTATGGGCGCGTTGGCCGTAAGCAGTGCCTGCCGTTTGCCCGGTCAGTCAAGCCGGTAACGTTCTTGAGCGCCTTCAACCAGCACGTTGGAAAGTTCTTGCCGCAACAGGTCAAAATCCACCCGTAGCGTGACTTCATCGTTTTCGCCATGCGCTTCGGTCACGCAATGAGGGAACAGCTCGCGAATTTTGGTGATTTTTTCTGAGTCATATCCGGGGAGTGCATTTTGAGTTTTTGCATGATTTATACCTTGCTGTTCTAGTGATCTGCTCTTGGGAGGTTTTCAATCTCTTGCAACCATTGATCAAATAAAGGACATGCCTGGCGCATCTTATCAATACCAATTTTTTCCGCTATGGCTATGCCGGTGATGGTCTTTTTATAGCGCGGAATTAGTGAGGCTAAACGTTTTGATGGCGCAGTATTAGCACTATTATTTATTTCTTCTGGTGAAGATCTATTTAAAATACTATCAATCAAGGATACATCTACACCTAGTTCATTAGCAAGTATCTTTGGCTCACTAAAAAGCAGGGCTTCAAACTCGTGCATACTTATATAGGGAATAAAACGTCGGTTGGCATCATTAGGGATAAGCGCGGCAACTGCGGTGGCAGTGGCTTGATTTACCGTTTTTGCTTTGTTCTGTGGTGTGCTTTCGCGACAGGCTTCGCTTAACCCCGGCCAATCATTCTTTGGAGTTCCATAGAAATCAATCATGAATGTCAGGTAGCAGCCTGTATTCCCTAGGAGAAACGCTTTCAAGTCATTTTTTGCTCGGGCAAAGCGGATATCACCGCCGCGTTTGCCGATTAAACTACAAGATAGTCTAATATTTTTCCGGGCAAGGTAGGAGGTAAGAATCCTTTCAGCAAAGATTTGCTCTGTTTCTCCTTCTGCCAGGCAGTGGAGGCGCACATAACTACTCATGGCTCACCCCGCCTTGAATGACATTCTTTGTCCACAATTCGCCAACGCTGTATTCTTCAAGCCAAGTGGCAAAATATTTTCCTTGTAGGCGCTCGAAATTTGAAGCTCCTTCATAACGTTTGACGACAATAATATCTTCAATATCAAATTTATCTATTAATGCCGATGATTGCGTTGCCACGATGAGCTGTGTACGTTTGGCGGCATCTTTTATCATTTCTGCAAGTAAAAAAATCGCTGCTGGATGAAGCCCAAGCTCTGGTTCATCAATGATTATTGTGGAAGGTGGAGTTGGTTGTAGCAACGCTGTAGCCAAGCAAATAAAACGGATAGAGCCATCTGAAAGGTGATAAGGTTGCATTGGGTAATCTGAGCCTTTTTGCATCCAACTCAAATTTACCTTCTGTTTTTCACCAAGCCTTTCCGGGGTTAGCAAAAAATCATTAAAAAATGGCATAGCCAAGCTAATCGCCTGACGTATACCCTGATAGCTACCTATGGATTCGTTACGCAAGCGCAACAGATAGGGGGCAATATTAGATGCATTGTATCGTAGTACTTTATTATCTTGGATAATTTCAGAATGTCGCATTGCCGACTGAGAGCTTGAATCATGAAAGTGATATACTATCCAGGAAGCAATGGCTCGATAGACGGGCTGGCTATATTTACTATCACTTGAGTAATTACTTTGTGCCTCTCGCGCAAGCTGTGAAAAGCCTTCTGTATTTCCGCCAAACTCCCACCACCCTCTCCTGCCACCGCTGTAATATCGTGCTTCATTTTTGACTATACAACCATCTCCTGAATCGGGCTCAAGAGAAAAACGAAAACCACGAGCTCCAAAACGTGTTTCAAATTCAATTTGGCAAGTACTCTTACGGCCATTAAATAAAATATCGCTTATTCCACCACTTTTCCTGACATATGCCAGTAGATTCCCGCTAATAAATTCGCGTAACAAGCGGAAAAAATCAATGAAGTTACTTTTCCCGGAACCATTTGATCCAATAAGTATATTGATTCTTTTCAATTTAAAATCTTGTAGATCCTGGATCGACTTGAATCCAGTAATTGACAATTTATCTAGTGGAGTACTCATACTGTTCTCTCTATTCTATGCTATTTGCATAGATTTTAAACTGGGAGGTTCGTTAGCACTAAAAATTTTTGCCGCAATTGGCGTAACTCACGATTGATGCCTATTTTGCGATTAAATCGCTTTTCGCGATACAGCTTTGCTTCACATTGCGCAATTTCATACTGAACAGATCCTATGGCCTCAATACGCGCTATCTGTTCTGCCAAGCTTTCGTTTGGCTTTGCCGGATACGGCAATAATGGCCTAAGCAACGCAGCATACAGGCCTTCCAGATTCAAAACATGTGGCAAAGGTGAACGCGGGGCATCTTGCGCCAGCCAAGGGCCGGAATAATGGATGCTGAGCACCCATTTATCAAGCGTTGCTCCGGCGGCGGACTCACCCAGCCGCTTCCAGGCGGCAACACCACGCACCCGATCCTGATAACACAATTCAAATAGAAGCGGAAATTGCACCGCACGGTCGATAGCGGCCAGAATCTCCGGCGCGCATTCCTCTTGCCGAAGTTGGACGCCGAATACCTGGATTTCCGGCACCGCCGGCGTGGCCGGAATATTTATTGTCTCCGGTGCCAGCTTGTACTGCCGGGTTATGCGCTCTATCCGGCGTACGAACAGCTCTTTCACCTTACCGGAAAGCGCGCTGTGGCGATAAATGGCCTCTTTGGAGACCATGCGCCCGAAGGACGCGTTTTTGGGATAGGCGAAAAGTATGCTCATTGTCCACCCTGCACCACGATGAAAGCGATGAGCTCAAAATCGTCCAGACCTGCTATCGTATTGACCAGAGCCGTTGTTTTTCCACCAGTAAAGAGACTTTCCACATCCTTTTCTTCTTTCACCTGAATCATGGAGCGGATCGCTTCACCGAGCAGCGCGGAGCAGGCCTTCATATTCCGCCCTTCGCCTGTGCGTTTATTAAAAGCCCGGCAAGCTTCCGCCAGAGGCTCCGCATGCCCCTTGCACCCGGTCCGTACCATATCCAGCAGTTTTTTCACCTGTGTGTGCTTGGCTACAAGTTTGTCCGCTTCGTCAATGTAGGCCAGGTAATAGGGGTGCAGCAGGTTTTGCCGGTCAATGTTCACGGCGTGATGCCGGTTACGCAGGGCAAAGATGACGCCGGGCACAAGGCCGACTTCAGGGCGCGGCGCGATGACCGCATGTAGCCCGTTGGGCACGTTTTTAGGCTCGCCATGGCTTTTCACATACTCCAGCAAATCCATGCGGAAGTCGTTCAGGCCCAGGTCGGTAATGGAGACGCCGGTTTTGACGTCTTCAAGGTCGATGACCTCATCCTGCAAGCGCCGGAGCTGTTCCTTGCGGTAGGCCAGGTCGCTGCTTTGCGCCGTCAGCACATTCTCATCGCCGGTGGCCACAAGGCAGGCCATGATATTGGAAACAGCGTTGCCCGGCTGATAGCCCAAGTCCACAGCCGTAAAGCCGTGCAGGGGAGAATAAACCGACTTTTGCTCGGTAGACTCCACGCAGGCGAACTGCTGCATTTGCGCGGTGGTTTTATTGGAGCGAAACTGTGCTTTGCTGCGTAGCCAACCAGCGCATTCGCGGGCGATGGCCTTCTGGGTCATTTTGTTTCGCAGTTGTATTTCAAACTCTGAACCATAGAGGCTGCGTTCACGATTAAGCTTCGGAATGAAAAACTCGCGTCGTTCTTTTTTTACCTTGTCCGTTGCTTCTTCTGCGATAAACGCTGGGGCAGTAAAAATAAATTGCAACGACTCAATTTTCGACAACTGAGATTTCAAGGCTTCATACGCGTAAATAGAAAAGCATGAAGCCGCTATCTTCAAGCGAGACTTGGGTCGTAACGTCGCTTTGAGGTCGTCGCCAAGCAGAGTGTTGATGTTGTCAATAATGCGCACGGTGGCTTCCTCAGCTTTGCCAAGACGGCGTGGGAGTGACTATTCCTAAAAAAGCTAAGTCCCACAAGTTTTTTTAGACATTGTGGGACTTCTAGTAAAATTCTGGCGGAGAGGCAGGGATTCGAACCCTGGATACGCTTCCACGTATACACGATTTCCAGTCGTGCTCCTTCGGCCGGCTCGGACACCTCTCCGCGGAACAGGAATGATGCCGATTCCAGGTAAAATTGCCTGATTTTTTGTCTGAAATCGGCAAGCGCGACAGGAAAATCGCGCCAAAATGCAAAGCATCTCGTTCGGCAGGGCAGGACCACTTTCCCACCACAACCGACAAATCAAAACTTCATGGATGCAGTTTTGATTTGAAATCCGAATAACGCGCGGCAACCGGCAAAGCACCCCGCCGCGCGCCGGCGGCAATCTCCGGTATCAGGCCTTGCCGGAACAGCCGAGCACATTTTTGATTTTATGCCGTATCATGCCTTTGACCGCCTCACGCGCGGGCTTCAGGTACGCACGCGGATCGAAATCCGCCGGGTT
>JAISBT010000047.1 GCA_031266055.1 Deltaproteobacteria bacterium | reverse complement strand
TTTGCTGGTTTCCATAGAGGAGGGGGTACACCCGGCTCCATTCCGAACCCGGAAGTTAAGCCCTCCATCGCCGATGATACTGCATATTCATGTGTGGGAAAGTAGGTCGAGACCAGCTTAATTTTCAAATCCTCTCTCACTTTCCGGTGAGCGGGGATTTTTGCTTGGTTCACGCCGCCTCTGGCAGTTGATACGCTGATACAGCGCACCAGGAGAATCTGAATTTTAAATAAGGTTCATTTTTCGTGGAAGAAAAACGAATCACCACACAATCTCTGAGCGGGCAAAAGGTCAACAGAACTCCCTGGAGCGCCACTGCCACGTGTTCATTGTTCCGTCTGAATCCTTGCGGGTTATATTTTACCAAATGTGAACCCGCTACTCTTTTTGCCTGTACACATAAATTATGCCTTAACGTGAATTTGGCACGTATTTTGCTCTCTCTCTCTCTCTCTCTCTCTCTCTCTCTCTCTCTCTCTCTCTCTCAACTCTATAATTTATCGCTACCAAAGCAGCCCCGGCAGCGCTCTGCCGGGGCTGTATTTTTTTATTTGCAGTAGGCAAGTATGAGCTACGCTTACTTGTTTCTATACAGCAGCATGGTATCCATCTTTACTGGAACAGCATATTTTATAGCTACATTGAAATGGTTTCCTATACGCGAAATGCTGCGCTCGTTCTCCGTTGATCTTCTGATTTTTGCACTATTGCTGTTGTTACCTGCCAAAATAACCCGGGCAGCGATCCTTGCCCTGTTTGTTCCATTGCTGTTACTCTCTTTTACCAGCGTCGAGCATGTAGCGATATATAAATCCGGAATTTCGTCATTCTCGGTTATTTCCACCTTGGAAACTTCTGCTAACGAAGCCGCTGAATTCCTTTTTGAATTTGTGACATTGCCCAACGTCATATCCGGGGCGCTGGTCGTTGTTATAGCCGTTTTTCTTCTGCTTAAAACTATTTCGGCCAATTCGCGCATTGCCCGCAATCGCATGACATCTGTTGTCGCGCTGTTGATAATCGGTGTATGCGTATATGTTATAGCCATAAAAGGGCATTCGCTACTCAATTCAAATTCCAGTTACGTAGTTATAAACGGCATGTCCAGCTACAGCCGGGATCTACAGCTGGTTAATAAAATCAAAAGTACGCGCTCCGGTCAGATCTATTCTGGAATCCAGGTTCTGGATGACGACCCGGCGGCTGAAAAAATATATATTTTCATTATAGGCGAATCGGCAAACCGTAACCACATGTCATTATACGGTTACGGGCGGGAAACTACGCCGGAGTTGAAAAAACTGGCCACGCGCCTGTATGTTTTCAACGATGTGGCCAGCGCCAGTACGCATACCATTCCGTCTCTGCGCAAAGCGTTGTTTTTCCATCATGACATCGCCGTTGATTCTCATCAAATCCTGGACTCTAGATCAATCGTTGGGCTGCTTGGCCGAGCCGGCTTTGATACCTGGTGGCTTTCCAACCAAACCGCCAACTCCGACGGGCTGACCGGCACAGCGCTTTTTGCTGAGGATGCTGACCATAAAATTTTTTTAAATAAATCACGCTCCGAAGGACACTCGATATCCTACGATCAAGTTTTGTTGGACGAACTGGAAAAAATTTTGCGGGCAAAAACGCCTCGCAAAGCAATTTTCGTACACCTGCTTGGTTCACATCTGAGTTATCACTTGCGTTATCCCAAGGAGTTCGATGTTTTTACCTCCACTACCGACATTCCGGATGCGCAGCATAGAAACTCGGGCGATAAAATCTATATAAACCAATATGATAACTCCATTCTGTATACTGACTATGTGGTCAGCCGCATTATAGGGATGACGGAGAAGCGGAACAAAATCGCCTTGGTGGTCTATTTTTCCGACCACGGGCAGGAAGTATATGACAGCCTCCCAATCCGGGGACAGGACGCCATGCACCCCACCCGGAACATGTTTGACGTGCCGTTTATTCTCTGGATGTCGGGCGAATATTTGCGGATCAATCCGGAACTGGCCGGGCGGGCTGCGGAAAGAGTTGATATTCCTTTCAGTTTGAGCTGGTTCGCGGACACGGCCGCGGATTTGGCCAGGGTTCGTTTTGACGGGGTGACAGCCGAACATAGCTTGTTTGCTCCGCATTACCATCCACCCGCCAAGCGGGAGATTCCTTATGGTGGCGATTACGACACCCTGCCGCCCTTAGAGTAGCCGGCTCGGGCAAGTGCAGCCCGGCACTGAAGCTGGAGCATCGGCTTAAGGCATCAGCAGACTCTACAATCCCAACTGCCGCATCAGTTCGCGCGCGTCCCGGGCAAGGTAGTCCGGCCCGGCCTGGAGCAGCTCCTCAAGTTTTCCCTCTCCGCACAGCAGGGCGGCGCTTTTGCATCCGGCGTTTTTTCCCGCCGTAATGTCCATCGGATGATCGCCAACCATGAGCGCTTCTTCCGGTTTTACGCCCATAGCCGGGAAAGCGCTTAAAAGATGCCCGGGGTGCGGTTTAACCCGCGCTACATCGTTGCGGGTAAGCAAAATTGCGCAATACTCGGCATAATCCGGAAAAACCACGGTAATGGCGGCGCGGCAGTTGCGGGTAATGACGGCGGTTTTGATTCGCTTGCGCCGGAGGCGCGCGAGTATCGGCCGCACAAAGGGAAACAGGCGGCTTTTCCGGGCCGCGGCGATTTCAAATTCGACCAGATTTTGCTCCACGAGTTCCCGCGCGGCAAGAGCCGTTTCTTTGGTCAATTGGGGTAAAATTGCGGCCAGGGCTTCCATAACCGGCTTATTTTCGTCATACCCGGCCATCAGCTCCGGGCGGAGCAAATTTTCCAGCCCCTGCTTCGCGCTTTTGCGCATTTGTGCAAAGTCCAGAGTAAGGACGGAAAGCGTTCCGTCAAAGTCGAACAATATCGCTTTAGGCGTAAAGGTTGTGGCGAGCATAAAATGAAGTTTTTTTCAGAGGGCCGGATCACACGTTAAACAGCATTTCCAGACCTTCGCGGGTGAGGGATTTGAAGATGTTCTGTTCCGGGATGATGGCGTCGGCCACGTCTTTTTTTTGTTCCTGCAACTGGAGTATTTTTTCCTCCACTGTGTTCTGGCAAATCAATTTATAGGAAAAAACCTGTCTGGTCTGTCCTATGCGGTGAGTACGGTCGGTGGCCTGATTTTCCACGGCCGGGTTCCACCAGGGGTCATAATGAATTACATAGTCGGAACTGGTCAGGTTAATCCCGGTTCCGCCGGCTTTAAGCGAAATAAGAAAAATCGGGATTTCCGGGGAATTGTTGAAATTGTCCACTTGCTCAAAGCGGTCTTTGCTGTACCCGTCCAGATAGGCAAAGGGTATTTGTTCCAGTTGCAGCCAGGAGCGTATAATATGCAGCATCTGCACGAATTGCGAAAAGACCAGCACCTTATGGCCTTCCTCCACAATGTCCGTAACCATGTCTTTAAATGTGTCGAATTTCCCGGAAGGCAAGTTCATGGATACCCCGGGCAAATCCATTTTCAGCAGCCGCGGGTGGCAGCATATTTGCCTGAGTTTCAGCAAGGCGTCCAAGATGGACATGTGGCTTTTGACCAGGCCTTTCTGATCCACGGAGTTTAAAACCTGTTCCTTCAATTTTTTGGACAGCATGGCGTAAAGCTCAGCCTGCTCGTCAACCAGGGCGCAATAGGTAATGCTTTCTATTTTGGCCGGCAGATCTTTGGCCACTTCCGCTTTGGTGCGGCGCAGGATGAAAGGCGTTACCCGGGTACGCAGAAAATCAAGCGTTTCATTGTCGCCTTCCCGGATGGGCCTGATTACGCCGCGTTGGAAGGAGGTTTGCTCGCCCAGAAAACCAGGCATAAGAAACTCAAAGAGCGACCAGAGTTCAAACAGATTGTTTTCAATAGGCGTCCCGGAAAGGCAAAGGCGCATGCGCGCGTTAATCTGCCGTACGGAAAAAGCGGTAATGGTGCCCGGGTTTTTGATGTTTTGGGCTTCATCCAGAGTGATGCTGTTGAAGTTGTGTTTGCGCAATTGTTCCAAGTCGCGTCTGAGCAGGGCATAGGTTGTAAGTATCAGGTTATATTTGGAAATATTTTTAAAAGAATCCTGGCGCTTGTTCCCGTAAATAGTCAGTTTGGTCATGCCGGGCACAAATTTGTCGGCTTCCCTTTCCCAGTTGGGCAAAACCGAGGTAGGCACAACAATAAGGTTGGCGTCTTTGTATCCCTGTTCAATCATATATTGGATAAAAGCCAGGGTTTGCACGGTTTTGCCCAGACCCATCTCATCCGCCAGGATGCCGCCGAAACCATATTCGTTGAGAAAATTAAGATAGGCAATGCCCTGTTTTTGGTAAGCGCGCAGGGTGGCGCGCAGACCCGCGGGGTTTTCCACCGGTTCAATCTGGTCGAAGGTATGGATTTTATCGCTCAGCTTGTTCCAGAAAGAGTCTGTTTGCGCTCCGGGTAAATCGTCCAGCAGACTGTCCAGCACCGGAGCTTCAAACTGTTTGAAAGTGGTTTTCGGCGGCTGGTTCGGGTCAAAACCCAGGGCTTGCAGCCGGTGGGACATTTTTTGCAGCCAGGATTCAGGCAGGCTTGTATATGAACCGTCTGTAAGCTGAGTATAGCGTTTTCCTTCAACCCAGGCTTTCCAGATTTTTTCCAGAGGCACGCTTTGCCCGTCATAGGTGATATCAATATTGAGGTTAAACCAGCGGTCTTTTTCGTTGCTCTCAATTACGGCGGTTATATTCGGTTTGGAAAGTCTGACTTTATAGCGGGTAAGATTTTTTTCGCCGTAAACGCGATAGTCTTCAACGAGTTTAGGGTAGGCATCCAGCAGGAAATTTATGGCGTCTTCAGGTTCCAAAAACCACAGACGGTTGTTTCTGGGCTGGAATTTCATTTTGATCAGAAGGTTGACGAGTTCGGATTCTTTTTCCGGCAGGCGATGCACCAGATAGTTTTTACCTTCGTAAGTGTAACTGCCGGTTTGAAATTCCGGGTGAGGGCCATTCAGCAGAAATTCTCCGTGTTCGGTTTCGTAAATATTCTGCACTTCCATGGTCAGGAGGCTGCCTTCTTCATCCAGAAACAGCTTGGGCCTGTAAGTCGCGGGCATAAACGCCGGTTCGACGCTTTTCAGAAAGGCTTCCGGTTCATACAGGTCGGATGAAGGCAGTTGCGTCCAGACCCGATCCAGAAATTCGGAAAGATTCTCTTTGGGAATGACCGTGGTATGCTGCATCAGTTCGCGAATCAGCCTGGTGTTCAAGGTAGTCTGCACCGGATGAAAACTTTGTTTCCAGCATATCCACATGGGCACAAGGCCGTGGAAGGTAGCGCTGTCCCCGTAGATGGGCACGGTTTTATCCAGGTGTTTTATAAGCACGCTGAAAGCCAGATTGGAATTTTCGTCCAAGCGGGGGTGCAGCTTGAGTTGTATGGGGTCAGTGGAGATATGGCAGTAAGTTTCCGTATCGCGCCAGAATAAAAAATATTCGCGCCGGATGGTCCAAAAAAACCAGGTAAGCAGTCCGTCAGGTATGCTTACCTTATGTCCGAAATAATCCATATGCCGGCCAATCAGTTGCGCAATGGCGGGCAAGTCGGGCGAGTTTTCGCACCAGGAAGGATTTTCTATGAGTTGTTCCAGGGTAATTTCGCTGTGTACGTTGGAAAGCCCGGATTTGTTCTGCCTGGCCCGGAAAAAGGCTGTTTGCAGACGCCCGTGTTCGGGGAACAGCCTGAAAATAAGATAATATTTGCTGGCTTCCGGGTCTATTTGCGTATTGAACAAGCCGCGAAAGCTCTGACGCCAGTCCTGGGCCGGCAGATTTACTCCGCTCCCGTGTTCAGGTTCGTCATGCTGAAGGTTTGCCAAGGCTTGCAGAGCCAGAACCGCCACATGGCGGCAGCCGCCGGAAATATTGTCGTCGCTGCAATTGCAGCGGGCCGCCACCGAGCGTTCATTTTCCGCAATGGAAATGCCGGGGCGAAAAATCTGCAAATCTTCACCCGCGACATTGCCGGTTATTTCACAGTAAGGCCCTTCACGCTTGAAATTTATTTTGGGGACGGAAACGTAATCAGCCGAACTTTGCGCTTCATCAAGTATATACTCCGGGATGGAATTCTGTATAAACTTCTGCAAGAGGTTCAGAATATTGGCGTCATCAGTAGTCATTGTCGGTTGATCCGGGAACTTTTTTATTCAAGTTTCAATATTTTCAAAAATTTGTTAAAAGAAACCTCACGGTTGTGGACGAAGCCGTCTTTTGCGTTCCGCGTCCGCAGCATTTTTTACAAGGAGCATTGCAAGCGTCAAGTGCTGTAGCCTGATACTTTAGTCTAAAAAATTTTTTTTGCAAGATTTTCTTGGCTTTTTGTGGAATCCCCAAAAAACAATATTAAATCAGCCTTTTCCTGATTCTGCTTCAGAACCGGAAAACATCGCCGGAAAAATGAAATTATTCATCCCAATACTGGCGGGCATTGCGTTTATTTGTATGCCCGTATTTACCGTTGCGCGCCAGGCAGCTTCCGCGGCGGAGGCAACCGTTGAATCCGCCCCTTACGGCGACGTCATTGTCATGGGCATGGAGGTCTCCCCCAGTACGCTTATTTCCGCGCTGAGCACGGATGCGGCTTCCCATGCCGTCGGCAGCAAGCTTTTTACCAGTCTGCTGAAATTCGACAGGGATTTGGCAATAGTCCCGGAAGCGGCTGAATCCTACGAAGTTCTGGATGACGGTTTGCGTCTGCGTTTCAATTTGCGCCGGGGCATACGCTGGAGCGACGGTAACGAGCTTGACCTTGATGATGTTGAATTTACTTACCGGTTTATGATCAGCCCGGATACCCCCACGGCTTATTCCGGCGATTATAAACAGGTCAAGGAGTTCCGCCGTTTGGGAGACTGGAGTTTTGAAGTTGTGTATGAAAAGCCCTTTCCCCGCGCTCTGATGAGCTGGATGATGGACATTCTGCCCCGAAGAGCCTTGCAGGGTGAGGATTTGCGCACGAGCAAACAGTTGAGAAACCCGGTAGGAGCCGGCCCGTTCCAATTAAAAAGCTGGGACAGTCCGGCCATGATCATGTTGAAGGCCGCTCCGGACTATTTTGAAGGCAGGGCGAATTTGGACGGCGTAATCTACAGGGTCATACGCGATACTTCCACGATGTTTATGGAACTGAAAGCCGGAAAGCTTGACCTGATGTCGCTTTCCAACCTGCAATATGTGTATCGGAGCGTGGAGGCTGATTTTGCCTCCAAGTTCAACGTTTATAAAAATCTGGATTTTTCTTATACTTTTTTGGGATATAATCTGCGCAGCCCGCTTTTTTCCGACGTGCGGGTACGCAAAGCCTTTGCGCTGGCCATAGATAAGCAGGACGTGGTGGACGGCGCCTTGCTGAACCAGGGCCTTGCAACCATCGGCCCATACAGGCCGGGCGGCTGGGCCTATAATACCCGGATTAGGGATTATCCGCGTGACCTTGGAAAGGCCGGGGAGCTTATGGCGGAGGCCGGCTGGCTGCCGGGCGAAGACGGTATGCTTTATAAAGACGGCCGGCCTTTTGTTTTTACTCTGCTGGTAAATCAGGGCAGGACGGAGCGCATCAAGACCGCGGTGATCCTTCAGAGCCAATTGCGTGAACTGGGGGTGGAAGTAAAGATAAGGGTGGTGGAGTGGGCCGCTTTTATCAAAGAATTTGTGCATACCGGGTATTTTGACGCTTTAATTCTTGGTTGGACTATCACTCAGGATCCGGATATATATGATGTATGGCATTCTTCACGCGCGTTCAAGGGCGGCCTTAATTTCATAGGTTATAAAAACGCCGAGGTGGATGAACTGCTGGAAAAAGCCCGCGGAACCTTCAACCTTGAAGCGCGTAAACAGTACTATGACCGGATGCAGGAAATATTGCACGATGAACAGCCTTATTGTTTTTTATATGTTCCGTACAGTATCACCGCTTTGAATAAACGTTTTCAGGGCGTCAGCGAAGCTCCGGCCGGCATTGAGCATAATTTTATCCGCTGGTGGGTGCCGCAAAATCAGCAACTTTACAGGAATTTTTTACAGCCGTGATTCGTATTCAGGAAATTTTGGACAAGCTCGTAAGCTTCAGAGCGGACGCCGACATTGAAAGCATCCGTAAAGCGTATGTTTTCGCGGCCGCAAGCCATGCCGGGCAGGTGCGCCTTTCCGGCGAACCGTACATGTCGCATCCTCTGGCTGTGGCCAATACCCTTGTGGAATTGCGTCTTGATGACTCCAGCATTATAGCCGGTTTTCTGCATGATACGGTGGAAGATACCCATGCCACCCTCGCCCGGATTAGCGAGGAGTTCGGCGGCGAAGTAGCCGGAATTGTGGACGGCGTTACCAAAATCAGCCAAATTTCCTTTGACAGTAAAGAAGAGCAGCAGGCGGAAAATATCCGCAAAATGATTCTCGCCATGAGCGAGGATATTCGAGTGCTGATAGTCAAACTGGCCGACCGTCTGCATAATATGCGCACTTTGGAGTTCCAGAAGCCCGCAAAGCAGCTGCGCATAGCCCAGGAAACCATGGACATCTACGCTTCACTGGCTAACCGCATAGGTTTGCACAGAATCAAAATGGAGCTGGAGGATTTAAGTTTTAAATATATCAAGCCGGATGTATATGATCAGATTTACGGCTGGCTGGAGAGGCATCGCAAAACAGACGTTGTGTATATACAGCAGGTTAAACACATTATCAATACCATGCTGGTGGAAAATGACATCCGGGGCCTGGTCAAGGGACGCATCAAGCATATTTACAGCATTTACAATAAAATGACCGAACAGTCCCTGACTCTGGACGAAATGCACGATATTATCGCTTTTCGCGTAATTGTGCAGGATGTCAAAGACTGCTACGCGACGCTCGGGCTGGTTCACGCCAAGTGGAAGCCTGTGCCCGGAAGATTCAAGGATTATATTTCCGTGCCCAAGGGCAATATGTACCAAAGTTTGCACACCACGGTGGCCGGTCTTAAAGGCGAGCGCATGGAGGTGCAGATTCGCACTGAAGAAATGGATCGTCTGGCGGAAAACGGCCTGGCTTCGCACTGGTTGTACAAGGAGGGCAGCCGGGTACAGGCCAAGGATATCCGGCAGTTTAACTGGCTGCGGGAAATGCTGGACTGGCAAAAAGTGGAAAGCGATTCCAAGGAATTTTTGCGAACCCTGCGCTTTGATCTGTTCAAAAATGAAATTTATGTGTTCACTCCCAACGGCGATGTCAAAGTTCTTCCGGAAAACGCGACTTCCGTGGATTTTGCCTTTCAGGTGCACAGCAAAGTAGGCGAACATTGCGCCGGAGCCAAGGTAAACGGCAAACTTGTGCCGCTCCATACTCCTTTAAAAAGCGGTGACTATGTTGAAATAATTACCAATCAGCAGCGTCATCCCAGCAGGGACTGGCTGAAATTCGTAAAAACCGCCAAGGCCAGATCGCGTATTCAGCACTATATCCGCACCGAGGAACGTGAACGAACCATTACGCTGGGTAAAGACATCCTGGAAAAACAGGGCCGGCGTTACGGCATAAATTTTCAAAAAGCCCTTAAAGATATTGACGAGCAGAAACTGGCGGCGGAATTCAACCTGCGTACGCTGGACGATTTGTATTCCGCGGTCGGCTATTCGCACGTGCAGGTGCAGAAAGTCCTCAAATGCGTACAGGCTTTGCTTGCCCCTGACAAAGCGGCGGCGCTGCTTCCGGGCGTGTCCCTGGCGGCGGTGAGCGAAACTGAACAGAAAAATATCGGAAAACAGGCTGAACGCAATACCGACAGTATCGCCATTTCCGGCGGCGGCGGCGTCAACGATATTTTGCTGCGTTTCGCCAAATGCTGCAGCCCGGTGCCTGGAGACCACATTATCGGGTATATCAGCCGGGGGCGGGGTATTACCGTGCATACGGCCGATTGTCCCACCATCCTTGCGGCGGAACCGGAAAGGCTGCTGGCGGTGAATTGGGACGGGCAGAGAGAAGCTCCTTTTCCCGCCAAAATTCACATATTATCCAAGAATATCAAGGGAACCCTGTACAAGGTGGCAGGGGTGCTGCTGGAAGAAGATATCAATGTGGACGGCGGAAACATCCGTTCCAATCTGGACGGCCGCTCGGAAATCAACCTCAGGCTCGAAGTGCGGGATACGGTGCAGCTCTACCAGGTTATGGCCAAACTGCGCCGGCTGGACAATGTGCTGGAAGTGATGCGCGCCCTCGCGCCTGACGCGAAATCCAGACATGCGCAGGAGTTGGTCGAATAGTTTAATGCGCTCCCTTAAGGCGCTCGACGGCGAAACCTGGCTTCGCCTATACCCGCAGGGCCTGGCGCATGGCCTGAAAATCAAGTTGGCCGCTGACCATCAGGGCGGCCCGGCGCACTTTGATGGCATCGCGCAGTTTATAGCGGCTGAGTATCCGTTCCATGTGTTTCGCCACGGTGTAGGTATCGTCCCTGACGATGATTACCGGTATGTTCAAAGTTTCAGCCCGGGAGAGAATTATATCGTTGGGGTAAAGATTTCCGGTTAAAATCAGGCAGGAGCAGTCGCCTTCTATGGCCACGAGCTGCACGTCCGCTCTGTCTCCGCCGACAATGACGGCCTGTTTCGCGGCGCGGCGGAAATACGTCATAAAATTGTCCACCTGCATGGTGCCTATAAGAAAACTTTCCACCATGCGTCCGGAGTTGCGCTGCGCGGCAACTATGCGTCCGCCCAGGCATTCGGCCAGAACATCAATGCGTATGGCGCTCATAATGGGATCTTGCGGCAGCATGCCCAGGACTTTTATTTTGTTGCGTTCAAGAAAAGGGACGAAAATGTTTTCAGCTTCGCCCATAAAAGAATGCGGCACAGCATTAAGCACCACTCCAATCAGGCGATCTCCGAGGCTGTCCTTGAGCATAATCAGGGTGTCATAATTTATTTCATGGTTTATGCGGTCAATAATAACGGCTTTGAAGTCAAGTTCGTTAATCAGGGTAATGGCGTCCATCCCGCAGTAACGGTTGGAGAACATGCTTCCGGTGCCGCCTATGAGCAGTAAATCTTTGTCCGGTGAAATCTTTTGGATGGCTTTTTTTATTTTTTCCAGCAGAATTTCTTTTTTGTCGACCTGGCCGTTGAAAGCTTTAACCTTGAAATCCTGGGTGATTAAAATCGGAGTGATCAAATCCAGAGGGTTGTCCAGGTTAAGCACGCTTTGCACGTAAGCCGCGTCTTCATCACCGTTTTGTCCATCCCGCTCAAAAGGGATTTGCCCGACCGGCTTCATAAAAGCCAGGTTCAGTCCTTCTTTCTGCAAACGCAGCCCTATGCCCACGTTCAAGGTGGTTTTACCCGCGTAAGGCACGGTTGATCCTATATATAACGCTGGAACGGACATGGTTTTATCTCCTGTTTCAGCCAATGCTGAAGGCGTAGTAAGTGAACAATCTCATTCGCAGGATTTTGACAGAAGCACCCGCATATCGGCGACTACCGCTCCACGTTCGCTCACAAAAACCGGTGTGCAGTCGGCTTCCTGTATTTCGGGGAAATCTTGCGCAAGTTGCGATAAAATCAGTATCACATCTTCAATTGCGGTTAAATTGATGGTTTTGTGTTTGCGTGTGCCGGTCAGCACCGGGAATCCCCTGATTTCGCGCAGCATGGTCTGTACATCACCCAGAGAAAGAGGGACGATGCGGCAGGACAAGTCTTTGAAAACTTCCTGTTGCAGTCCGGCAAAGCCGAAAAAAAGCATTGCGCCGAAGCGGCTGTCTCTTTTGAAGCCGATGGTGATTTCATGGGCGGCGTTTGGAGCCATTTCCTGCACGAAACATCCGGCAATATACGCGTCGTGGCGCAGGCGCCTGACCCGCGCCGTTATATCGGTAAAGGCGCTGCGTATGGCGGAAGGGTTGTCCAGCCTGAGCGCCACGCCCCGGACGTCCGTTTTATGCGTTATTTGCGGCGAGGCTATTTTCAGCGCCACGCTTTGCCCGAATTGTTTGGCAATTTGCACGGCTTCGTCGCTGGTTCGGGCCATTTTTGTTTTCAGCACAGGCATTTCATACGCATGGAACAGTTCATGCGCCAAGCGGGCAGGGAGTTCAACCGCGCCTCCGCTGTCCGCGGAGGTTTTCGCCGTTGTCCGGGCGGAAGCGATAATGCCGCGCGCTTTATGAATGTCACGGCGGTAGCTGACGTTCACCGGCATGGGCGTGTCTTTCCAGAGTTTGTATTTATACATGGCGGCAATGGAGTGAACGGCGGGTTCGGGAAAACTGAACAGAGGATAACCTGCCGCGCCCAGGACAGCTTCAATGTCCATAAGGTTTTCTTCACCCATAAAACAGCAAAAAATCGGTTTCCGGGAATATTTTTTAAATATTTTCAATAATTTTTCTGTAACTTGCGGCAAGGTAAAAAAGCTTGAAGGAGTGATGATGACCAGAAGTGAATGTACATTCCGGTCTTGCAGCGCCGCCTCCGCGGTTTTGGCAAGGCCTTCCGCGTTGATTTCCCCTACCGCGACCACCGGGTTAAAAAAAGAAGCATAGGGCGGCAAGATGTTTTTCAGTTGGGCAATGGTTTTTTCCGAGAGCGAGGCCATGGAAATTTGCGCCTTTTCACAGGCGTCAGCCGCGATGATGCCGGTGCCGCCGGCATTGCTGACTACGGCTAACCCCGGCCCCTGCGGCAAAGGTTGGGATGCGAAAGCTTTGGAAAGATAAAACAGTTCCGCGCTGTTTTGGGCACGGATAATGCCTGTTTGCTTAAAAGCCGCTTCATAGGCCATATCCAGCCCGTCCACCGCTCCGGTATGCGCGGAGGCGGCCCTTGCGCCGGCGGATGTTCCGCTGGCGCGCATCAAGATAACGGGTTTGTTTCTGGTGGTCAGCTGGGCAATGTTCATAAAGCGGACGCCTTCGTCAATACTTTCAATATAGCCGGCAATAACTCCGGTTCCGGCATCCCGGCTCATATGGGCCAGTATATCCGCTTCATTGAGCATGGCCTTGTTGCCGAAACCGACGACAGTGGATATGCCGAGCCTGGCTTTTTGCGTCCAGGTGATAAAAGAAGAAAACATGGCTCCGGATTGTGAAAAAAAACCTATGTTGCCGGGGGCGGCGGCTGCGCCGGAAAAACTTATATTTATGTTCGCGCCGGGATTGATGAGGCCAGGGCAGTTCGGCCCGAGTAAAATTATGTTGGAATTACGCGCAATTTCCACCAGTTCTTTTTCCAGCGCCGCGCCTTTGTGTCCTGTTTCTTTAAACCCTGAACTGACGACCAGGGCCGCGCGGCCGTGTATTTGCGCGATTTCTTTAAGCGCGGCGACGGTCTGTCCGGCCGGCAGGGCAATGACGGTCAAGTCAACAGGCGGCTGCGTTCCGCCAAGTTCCTTCAGGTTGCGCAATGCCGGAAGTCCAAGTATACTGGGTTTGTCCGGGTGGATGGGGAAAATTTTTCCGTTGAACCCTGAAGCCGCCAAGTTGGAAAGTATGATATTGCCTGTGCTTCCGGGTGTTTCAAAAGAACCCAGCAGGGCAATGGAAGCAGGGCTGAAAAGCACTGTCAGGGGGCTACGCGAATGCATAAATATCTCTGTTCATGGTGCGTGTTGTGTTAAACGATCTGCAAAGGAATATTCACTATACATTCAAGCAAGTCAAGCATCTGGCCGTTGCTTTGACGCATAGTTCCTATCTTAATGAAAATGCGGAAGAAACCGCGCATAACGAAAGACTGGAGTTTTTGGGGGACGCGGTTCTGGAATTGTCTGTTTCATCTTTTTTGTATGATAAATATCCGGGAGCGCGGGAGGGAGAATTAACCGCCATGCGCTCCAGGATGGTCAGCCAGCCGTCTTTGGCGGCATTGGCCAGAAAACTTGCACTGCACTCCTGTCTGCGCCTGGGTAAAGGTGAAGAGAGCCAGGGAGGGAGAACGAGGGATGCGCTGCTCGCGGACGCGCTGGAAGCAATATTCGGCGCTGTGTTTGTGGATGGAGGATTTGCGGCGGCTAAAGGCGTGATTGAGGCGTTAATGGCCGGGAATTTTCCGGCAGCCGGCAAGGCCGCGGATCATTTGAACGCCAAAGATTCTAAAAGTCTGCTGCAGGAAATAATCCAAAAACGCTTTCAGGAACGCCCTGTTTATAATTTGGCCGGCAGTGCCGGGCCGGAACACGCCAAACTTTTTTATGTGAAATTGACCTTGCCGGACGGAAAAATTTATGAAGATGCGGGATCAAGCGTTAAAAAAGCGGAACAGGCGGCCGCGGCAAGAGCGCTTAAGGAATATGGGGCATAATTCCAAATAAAATCAGATATGTGACATGGCAATAGCTATGCGTCAAATTTTTGAATAACCGTTGGGTTTCAGGAAGGCGAAAGGCCGGGATTGTGCGCGGACGTTACAAGCGCGGGGCAGGAAATATTTGATCAAATAGACAGGGCGTCAATTCTGCAGGCCGGGAGCGGAACAGCTCCCGGCCTGTGCAGTCTTTGGTCGCCTCAGACGATAATATGTTGCCGGGATTATGCGGTTGAACCGGCAACAGGGGTATTGCTTCGCGGAGTTATTCCGGAATACCCGCATGTAAAATTTTTTTACCGTTAAACCGCTTCAATTATGCCGCTAACCTTGAATAAGCTGCAAAGCCATCTGCGGCAGGGAGTTAGCCTGCGCCAGCATGGCCACGGCGGCTTGCGACATGACCTGGTTACGCACAAATTCCGTCATTTCCGTGGCCACATCCACGTCCGATATGCGCGATTCCGCGGCCTGGATGTTTTCGGCCTGAATCTGCAGATTGCTGATGGTATTTTCCAGGCGATTTTGAATGGCGCCAAGGTGAGCGCGGATTTTATCCTTGGAGATAATAGCCTCGTTAATCGCGTCCAGAGCCATCTGGGCGGCGCGCTGGGTTGAAATGCTGTAGCCCGCGTCCTGTGCGGACTGGTTGCCCAGGCCCAAAGCTGAAGCGGTGGCGTTGCCCATGGTGACGTAGTAGTAATCTTCCGAGCAGTCGTTGCCGGAGCCGAAGTGTATCTTGAGCTTGCCGGTGGAGACCAGTCCGTTGCCGTTATGAACATCGCTGGAAAGATTGCCGTTGAGCAGGTGAACGCCGTTGAAATCGGTGGCGTTGGCGATACGGGTTATTTCCGAAGCCATGGCCTGGTACTCCGATTCAATCATCAGACGTTGGTCGGAATTGTAAGTGCCGGTTGCGGCCTGTTCGGCAAGTTCCTTGAGGCGGATCAGTTTTTCGTCAATAACCTGTAAAGCCCCATCCGCGGTTTGAATCATGGAAATTGCGTCATTGGCGTTGCGTACGCCCTGGTTAAGGCTTGCAATGTCCGCGCGCATAAGTTCACGAATGGCAAGTCCCGCCGCGTCGTCCGCCGCAGTGCCAATGCGCAGACCCGAGGAGAGACGCCGGACTGAAACAGCCAGACGGCTGTAATTGTCGTTCAGGTTTCTGGTGGCATTCATAGCCATCATGTTATGATTAATGACCAAAGACATAATATTCCCCTCCTTGAGGTTTATTTTGCCTTGTATTAAGCAAACACAATGCCAAAATATAAAAAATTAATTATTACAGAGCATTATATTGAAAAATTATTCAGGCAATCCGCTCTGCGATCCGAGGGGGGAAATTTTTTCCGGCGTACTTTGACGATTTTATGACGGAATGGAATTGAATGGATTGGATTGGTATGGGATTTTCCTGGACGCCGAAACAGCTGTGGAGCTTGCGGGTTTGAGGACGGAGGAGTAATAAAGCTGTAAGGCGTTACACCGACTCTTTTAACCTTTTTTAGTGAGGACTATACCATGAGAAAGTATCTGATTTCCCTCGTTTGCGTCTTTGCTTTTGTCTGTTTTACCAACGCGGCCATGGCCAAAGACGATCCGGGAAAGGGGCTTTACCTTCCCGGCGATATCACTCTGGAGCAAGCCCAGATCGCCATTAACGCAGGTCTGGCCAAGGCCGGGGAGCAGGGCACGCTTATGGACATCGCCATTGTTGACGCCGGGGGCAACCTCAAAGCTTTCAGCCGTATGGACGGCGCTTTCCTGGCCAGCATTGACATCTCCATCAAGAAGGCCAAATCAGCCAGGGGATTGAATATGTCCACCGGAACTCTTCATGATGCAGCCGTTCCCGGGCAGGAACTCTATGGCATCGAAGTTACCAATAATGGCATGGTTATCTTTGGCGGAGGAGAGCTGATTAAAAACAACGAGGGGACTATCATCGGCGCCATTGGCGTTTCCGGCAGCTCTGTGGCCAATGATACCGAGGTGGCGCGGGCCGGGGCTGCCGCTGTACTGGCTACGTTTAAATAGCCTGTGCTGAAAAAGACGTTTCCGACCTTTTAAGGGTCGGCTATGGCATTTTACGCTTGAGATTGTCGCTTAACGGGGCGAAGCATCGCTGCTGTCTTCATCAGTAAGCTGCTGCGCAGCAACGGCTGAAGCAAGTTCGCCTCGCGACAATCTCGCGGCAAGGATTTGCAGGCAAATCCTTGCAGAACGCTTTATACATTTTCAATGTTAAAACGCTCTAAATAACAAGGTAAGCCCCCGGCTTTGCCGGGGGTACCTGACTGCTAAAAAGGCGCTATGGCCCTTGACTCCGCCCGTTCATGGCAAACGGCTGTATACCGAAGGCTCAATGGATACATAGGAATGTCCGGAGCCGGAGGAAGAAGCGTTTGCGCCCAGGTTCAACATAGTCCGGGTTTCTTTGGTTACCGGAATACTGATGCTGGACATGGCGTAAACCTCCTGTCCGCCGGTTTGTATCAAACGCACATTGAAAATTATGGTTTTGGAGGTCAGCGTATACGTGCCCACCAGGGTGAGGACGCTGCCGACCCGCTTGCGGGCGATCAGTTCACGGTCGCGGGTAAGCAGGAGTTCTCCGGTGTCTTTACGGAAGAGTATGGCTTTACCCCCGCGTATCTCCTGTACGCCGTATCCCGCCTGTACCAGCCAATAACTCAGGTATTCCTGTATCTGCCTGGCTATGACGCATGATTCCTCAAAATTGTTTATATCCACCGGCGTGGTGACAATAATGGAAATATTCTTCCCGGCGGCGCCAAAGCGCAAGGCAAGCTGGGCATCCATTTCTCTGCTCATGCTCGCCGCGGCTTCGTTCATATCCATGGCCCGCGCGCTCAACGGATGCAGCATAAGCAACGCGAACGGCAACAACACAATAAATAATCTCGCGCTTATTTTCATGGAACTTACCTCAAACTTTTAATCATCATGTTGATGCTGTCCAGTTCCAGAGTCAGGGATTGCTGCATTTCCGGGTTGTTTGACGCTGCCAGAGCCAGAAGATATTCTTCACGGGCCAGTTCATAGCGCCCGGAAGCAGCATAATCCCGCCCGAGCAAGTAATGCGTTATACTGTCCGGAGTTGCGTTGACTATAGTGATGGGGCCGGTTTTTCTGACTACCGCGTCCGGGCTTTCCGCCAGGGAGCCGATGCCGTCCAGAATTCCGCACCCGGCCAGCGCCAAAACCGCAAGCAGGGGCAACGCGGTCAGGCGGATATTTTTTTGGTCGTGTTTCATGGTTGCTATCCTTAAAAAAAGCCAAGCTTATCCTTTGGGGCTGTTGCGCAAATTCTACAGCGCTCAATGTATATCCATCCCCTGATCAAATAGAGTGGGCGATTGCCCCGGCCGGGCTTCCTGCTCAAAATCCAGAATTTCAATATCCTGTTCCACCATTTTTTTGCCGGAGGCGGCAAGCATGCGCCTGGTCAACGGATTAAGCGGCATGATAATTTGGCCGGAGCGGACGATTTGTCCGTTTGCCCGGATTAACCTGGCGTTGATAAATATGGTGTTTTGCCCGGTATGATAGGTGCCGGTCAGATACAGCGCCCTTGCATCCAGGGCGGTCACGCTGTTTTGCCTGGATAAGATAAATTCTCCGTCCTCACGCATGGTGAGCTTACCGTTCATACGCAGTTCCCGGGTGAAAAGACCGCGCTGATTGAATTCGTAAAGCATTTGTTCAACAATAAAACGTCCCAGGGAGGACGAGCTTTCAAAATCGTCCTGCGCCACAAAAGATACGGGTATGGCTATATATGAACTGAAAGAACGCGGAAGGTTTGCCACAAGCTGCGCGGCCATTTCCCGCATTTTAAGCTTGAGCTCGCGGGCATCCGCCAGGTCAGGGTCAGCCGCGGCCGCCTTTTGACCCGGAACTACCAGCACTTCTCCACGTTCGTCGGTAAAGACCAGGCCATGCCCGCGTTCAAGCGCTGTTCTGGCGGCGCTTTCCCGTCCCAGGTACGAAACGTTTTGGCGTTCGCCCAGCGTCAAGGCTGTAACCCGCGCAAAGCCGGAAAGTTTATCGGCATAATCGTCCTGAACCGGGGCTTCCGGTGTGCGGGCGGCGGAAACCCGCTCTACGCCTGAATTTACCATGCAGGAGTTCTGGGTCAGGCACAAGAATAAACTAAAGCCCAAAACAGCCGTTTTACAGCCCCAAGATCCATATCTGGCGGTAAACATGATTATCTCCTTCAACCTTCTGCTGTTCTTATCGGAATTACCCCAGGAATCTTGAGTTCAGGCGGAATTTTTTTTGGAATAAAACCTGTTGCAAAATTTTTTAAATTGCGGTCTATGTAGGCCGATACTGAACCCTTTTTTGCCGGTTTGCAGCCGGAGGCATTTACCATGCAATATCCATATCCAGGGCGCTTCTGGCCGGCAGGCGCATATATTCTCATCTTGTCGGGCATGGTTGTCCTGCTTTCCTGTTCCGCGCCGCCAGTGGCAGAAAATTCCGCTTTCAGCGAAACAATCAAAAATTCCGCTTTCAGCGGAGCAATCAAAAATTCCGCTTTCAGCGGAACAATACCTGGAGTGAGCCGCGCCAACCCCGGCTATCTGCAATACCTGGAAAAATTTTCCATGCGCAGAAAAGCTGTGGAGTTGAACGCGCTTGTTTCCGGATCCGCTCTGGGCTGGGCTGACTCAAGCGTGCGGACGGACGAGCTGTTGAGCCGCGCCGGGGTATGGCTGCACATAAACCCGCAAGCCACCATGACGCGTGGAAATGTTTCTCTTCTCGCCCAGTTCGGCGACCCGCTTATCTGGACTGTTCTTAATCCCCCGGGCATACGCGGCCTTTACCTGGCCCCGGTCTGGGGGGCCGGCGAGCTTTGGGAGCGCGGAGAATCCGCCGGTCTGCTGCCGCCGGATGCGCGGATCGGCGACAATGAAGATGTTGTCCAGTATGATTTCGCGCCATACATGGGCAGTGACGGGGAGTATAAAGCTGTAGTGCGAAATTCCGTCCAGGCCGGAAGTTTTATAGGGGGGGATATCATTCCCGCCGCCACGGGCATTGGCCCGGATTTCTTCCTGGCGGCGCGCGACTACAGGGATTACAGCGGCATATACTGCATGGTGGAAGCGCCTCCGGAAAGCTGGCCGCTCCTGCCTGCGGACGCGGCAGCCGCTGCGCTTCCCGCCGGTTTACCCGCGGCTCTGCCGCAAGAATCACCAGGAATTGCCCTTCCAACGGAATTTCAGGACAAAGCGGAACTTTCCGAAGCCTGGCGCATCGCCCCGCTTTCCGCCACGCAAGCGCTGAACCTGTCGGAAGCGGGAGTCATTCCCGCTATATTTCGCCAGGAAACTCTTGCTTACCTGCCTCCTTCCGGTTGGGCGGCCACCGGCGGGGTTCGGGGTGTTGACGGCAATCTGCGGCGCTGGGTGTACAGGTATTTCGGCGATCATAAACGGCCTGTGTTAAACTGGGCCGATCCGAGCGCAACCGCCAGACAAATATTGAACGCCGGCGTCATCCGCCAGGTGGGTATTTTCGGAAACGCTTTAAGCGGATACAGCGTTCAGCCCTTTATCGGCCTGGAAAGCCATGCGGAAAATGCCGTACAGGTGAAAGCACAGGCCATGGCTCTGGAAGCTTCCAATAACCTGGCGCGTCAGATACGCGCTTACGGCGGCTGGAGCTGGCTGCGTGATGCGTTGCCCGTGGCCCTTTTAAGTGATTTCTTGGAAAGCGGCCCGGATTTTGTTCTGGACAGCATAAACAGCCCAGCGGCCGAAACAGCTTTGCTTACAGGCGACGCAAAAGAACTGCGCGCCAAGCTGGACGAGGCCATGCAGACCGGTATTGATTTCAAACGGCTCGCGCACGCGGCGGACTTTCCGCGAACCACACCGGCCGGACTGGCGGCGGAGGCTTTGGGCTTAACAAGGGAGCGCGTAATACCGGCCGGGCGTAAAACAGAAATTATCCGCGGCCATAGCTTGCTGATTTTTTTCAAGGCCATGCAGCCCGGTCTGCTTATGCTTTCCGGCCAGGATTTAGTCGGCGCCATGCCTGTAAACCGGTGGAACATCGGCGACAGTCCGGATCAACCGAACACGCGCCCGGACGCGTCCGGAGCATATGCTCTGCTGAGCGGCGCGCGGCAGGGCATGGTCAATTTCAAGGGTTTATCCGAAGCCGAGAGCCTTTATGGTTCTCTGGACGAGCAGGTTTACAAGCCGGACTCTTTTTTGAACGGCCTGGGCAAAATGTTGCGCTTGCGCGAAAATCTGGGGTTGGCGCACAGTAAGCTGGCAGGCAGGTTAAAGGTTAAAGGGAAGGGGCTGCTTGGGCTTGTGCTGCAAAACGAGCAAGGCTTTGTGATTGCCTTGAGCAATTTTTCGCGTGCAGCTTCCAGGGAAAGACTGAATCCGGCGCAGCTCCCCGGTTTGGCTCAGGCGTTGCGCAAAGGGCAGGCGGTATTGGTCTATGGAACTTTGTCCGGGCAAAACTTAAGCGCGCACAGCCTGGATTTTACCCTTCCCGGGTGGGAAGGAGTGCTGATTCAGGTCAAAACAAAACACTAGAGCATATTCACTTTATAGAAAAAATACCTTAAAATGGCATAAAATGTATGTGGGGAACCTAAAATGGCAGAAAA
Organism: Deltaproteobacteria bacterium; assembly: GCA_031266055.1. Lineage (GTDB taxonomy): Bacteria > Desulfobacterota > Desulfovibrionia > Desulfovibrionales > Desulfovibrionaceae > WRHT01. The sequence continues at coordinate 48 of JAISBT010000047.1, read as the reverse complement.
GACAGTATCAAACGAAAATAAAGAAATTGCAAAATATATCACCACGAT
>JAISBT010000037.1 GCA_031266055.1 Deltaproteobacteria bacterium | reverse complement strand
TACCATGTCACACTTAAAACTTCGCTTCGCTACGTTTGAAGTGTGAAGATCGCAAAGCAAAAAACGTGGTTTTTGCTTTGCTCCGCCGCCTCAAGGCGGCGCGCCGGGCTTGTTCGCCCGGCGTCAGTACGCTGTTCTATACGAACTTTTAAGCGTTACAGAGTACTACCTATAATGCGGAGGTTTTTCAGCCGGCGGGCCAGATTTTGCCGAACTCACAGGCAAGCCGCCGCAAACTTCCGCGATCACCGCTTCCAGCTCCAGCAGCCTGGAGTTCTGCCCGCGCAAAGCGGATTCCAGCAGCTTGATCTGCTTCTGCTGCTCCAGCAAGGCCGTATGCAGCCCTTCAGCCAGACGCTCCTGAAAAGCCAGGTTTTCTTCCAGCCGAATTAGCCTGTCTTCCATATTATTATTCATTCTCAAGATCCCGCCAATTTCATCAGATAAATCTGCGCGCTCCCCGGTAAACCTTGCTCCAATACCTGCTGTTCAGGCTTTCCATCTTCACGTTGCCGCCCGGCTTGGGGCTGTGCACAAAGCTGTTGTTGCCCATATACACGCCGGTATGGTAACCGCCCCGGATATGAAACACCACGATGTCACCCGGAGAAAGTTTGTCTCTGGATACGCCGCGGCCGTACCTGGCCTGCTCTTTCGCCGTGCGCGGGGTACTTACCCCATACTGGCGGTAAGCCCAAAGCACCAGCCCGGAACAGTCAAAACCGGTGCGGGGGGAATACCCCCCATACTTATAAGGAACGCCGATTTGCGTGCGCAAGGTACGGCAAATGGCCTCGCCGCTGATCTTTGCCGTATTGTTCCGGGTTCCGGCAGCCCGGACGGAATTCGCTCCCGGCCGTGCAGGATCCCGCCTGACCTGCGCGGCTCTCGGCATGGCATAGACCGTCTGCCCCGGCCGCACATAGGCCGCGCCGGTTATCATGGCTCTGGTCTGGGCCGGGCTGACCCTGGCGGTTCCGGCGGATTTATCCGTATTCGGCCCGCCATACCGCGTAAGCACCGTCTTTCCGCAAGAAGCGGTATTTGCCAGCATCAGCACCAGCAAAGCGCCACAAAGCAAAGTTCGCATAATTATCACCCCCAATCCCATGCAGAATCGCTTCAGGGCCTGCCTCCCGAATTCCAATGACGATTTCCGCACCGCGCGCGCTTGCGCAACGCCCCCCGCGCTTACCCGGATTCCGGCTAAAAATCGCGTCCCGCAATTTTTATCCGCCGGACGCGGCTGAAGCGTGGTTTCGCCTTGCCGCGCTTTCCATTTCCGGTTCAAAAACAAAAGTATTTTTGATTTGGAAATGCAATTACTCCGAAAAACCGGGGTAATATTATTATCGGCAGAATGGCGCGCATCCTCTAGGGCAATAACGTTTATTTCAACAAATTCAGGGCGGCTCCCCATAACCCTGTCTCCTGGCTGCTTACCCGGCTCACCGGAATTTCTTTTACCAGCTCCCGCTGGCTCTCGCTTCCCCTGAATTCCTCGGCAAAAGATTCACGTCCGGGCAGGGCCGGAACATGTTCAAGCATCCCGCCGGAAAGATATACCCCGCCGAGGGCCAGTACCTCCAAAACCTGATTGCGCGCGGCCCGCCCCAAAAATCCGGCCAGCCAGTCCAGGCTTTTCAGCAGAGGATCGGCGGCGTCCGCGCCGGATGCAAGGGCTTCCCCTATGGCCGCGGCAATTTCCGGCGCCGGGCGTAAAAAATTATCCCCGTTATGAAAGGCATAAAGCGCGGATAACCCCGCTCCGGTCACAACCATATCGCCCACAGCTTCCCCGCGTCCGGTCATGCGCAGCAAAAATTCCTGAAAATCCGCCTCTTCCCGGCCCTTGAACGGAAAAACGCCATGCCCGCCTTCCGAAGGCAAAACACGGCCCCTGTCCACCCTGCCGCCGGGTATAAACAACGCGTCTTTTTCATTTGCCGCGGCCCGCCCATTTTCCGCGCCCGGCTCCCGCCCGGCCTCCGGATCTTGTTCCGGCGGAAGAATAACCGCTTTGCCCAGGCCGGTGCCCGCCCCAAGCATAGCCAAAGGGAACTCCTCCCTGGCGCTGCCGTCAAGCACAGGCCGCAGGCCCAAAATGTCCGGAAACAGCCCGGCCAGACCCTGCGCCGCAAAATCATTAATCAAAACGCAGGGAAACCTGCTTATGGAAAAAAAATCCGCGGCCTTCAAAGGCCAGGCAATATTCGGCGCGTGAAAAACAGCGTCCTGATTCTTGTCGGAAATTACGGCCGGCACGGCCAAACAGGCGGCGGCAGGCTTGTAGTCGCCCAGCAGGGTAAACCCGCCCGGGGTTTTGTCAACGCGCAGACGGGCCAAAAGGTCTTTAAAACTTTTACTCGCAGCGGTTTTCAAGACCAATTTACTGCCCCGCACCATGGAAAGGCTTACCCCGGCAGGCGCGCCTTCCAGCCGGAACAGGGCAAAACGGCTGTGCGTGCCGCCAATATCCGCCGCCAGCAAAAATTCTTCGTCCATGCTCCTTTCCTTCACCAAGCTGTTCGCCGCAGACCCGTATTTCACTTTTGAACCGTTCCTCCCTCCGGCGCATGGCGAAAAAATTTTGCCGCGCCCGCGGGGCAGCGGGGTTTACCGGGCTATTTTGCCGGTAACCGGGTTGGGTATAAGCTCGGCCAAAAGCTTGGCCGACATTTTACCCTGGCCGTCAGGCATAATAACCAGAATGCCGCGCCCGAACTCCAGAAGCATATGCAGGTCATCCTGATCCGGGGCGAGAATCTTGCCGTTTTGATCCAGCAAAACCACGGCCCGGGGTTCCAGTTCATTTTCACCGATGCAGCGGGCCAGCGCCGCGCATAGCGCCGATATGCCCAGAGCGGGATTTTTATTTTCAATATTGCTCCCGCTGAGCACTTTGCCTGTAGCGGTCAAAATTGCCGCGCCCCGGTTTACCTTGCCATAGGGGGCATAGGAATTGATCGTGGCTTTTCTGGCCGCCTCCACCATGCTGCGCGCCTCCTGATCATCCAGTTCCGTAATAAACCATTTACGGTACAGGCGGTCATATTCTCCGCTCGCCACAAGTTCGCGCAACCCTTCGTTGACCATGCGCAACACGTCGCCGCGGTCACGGTTTACGGCAACACGCATTTCCGCCACGCCCAGCGGAGCGCCCAAAATGGTAATGCCACCGTAATTGAGTTTTCTGAGTACGTAATAACTCGGCTCATCCTGGCCGCAGTAGGCGTCAACTTCATCGTTGTACAAAGCGCGCAGAGCCAGAGCGCGGGTTTTAAACGGCTTGACGTTGATGCCGCCGAAACTTTCCAGCAAACTTTGCTGAAAAGAACCCTCTTCCACGGAAACCATCTGCCCGCGTAAAAAATCCGGGTTGGGCACCCGCTTGTAAACCTTGGTAAAAAACCGCATTTTCAGATCAAAGGTAGCCAGGTCGGAAAATCCATAGCTTTTAGCCCGCTGCGGAGTTTTGATCATGCCGGTGGTCAGGGTAATCGTGCCGGAAGAAAGCTCCAAAGGCAGCGAATACCAGTTGAGCGGGCGCAAAACCAGGGTCGCCCTGCCCCGGAAAATGCTTTCTATTATATCAATTTCAAAACCCACAGGCTTGCCGCCCGGATCCTCATAGGAAAAAGGCGGAAATTCACGGTCAAAACCATAAGCTATGCGCAAGGCCCTTGGATTATAAGAAGCTATGTAATCCGCCGCCCAAGCGGATATGGGAAACAACAACCAGAAACAGACACATAAAAAAATGAGACGACAAGAATATTGATATTTTTTCATCCGCCGTTCCTTTTCGGATTTCAAAGCAAAACCGCGTCCATGCGGATACGCGAATATTTGCCTTTTTGATATTAGCTGTGTTAGCTATTCTTTGCAAGCAAGGAGGATGGCAATGGCGACAGAGGAAATTCAACGCCGGCTGCTGGCCGGCATAGCCGAAAAACTGAAGGACAGACATCTTACCCTATGCACCGCCGAATCTTGTACCGGAGGGCTTGTAGGAGCCCTGTGCACTTCTTTGCCGGGCAGCTCCGCCTGGTACAAAGGAGGCATCATCGCCTATGACAACGAACTTAAAGAACGCCTGCTCGGAGTGCCCTCCGGAATTCTGCGCCAATACGGGGCGGTGAGTAAAGCAAGCGCCGGAGCCATGCTTTCCGGCGCGTTGCGCGCCTGCTCCGCCGATTGCGCCATTGCCATTACCGGCATTGCCGGGCCGGACGGAGGAAGCGCCGAAAAACCCGTGGGTTTTGTAGTCATAGGCGTTGCGGTGCCCGACAAAACGGCCGCGCATAAAGAAGTGATCATCTCAAAAACCTTTTCCGGCGACCGCGCCGCCAACCGCCTGTCTGCCGCGACCAAAGCCCTGCAGATGCTGGACGCCCTGGTTTTGAACATTGTGCGGACATAATTTACCCTGAAAATCCCCCGTACGCCCATGCGCCTGCCCGCGTCAGCGCTGGCAGTTCGCGCAATAGCTGGTTCCGCGCCCGGCTATCCTCGCTCCGGTCAGGATTGTCCCGCATTTTCTGCAGGGCTGTCCGGCCCGGCCATACACGTTGAATGTATTCTGGAAAGCCCCGGCGTTGCCGTCGGCATCGCGATAATCGCGGATGGAACTGCCGCAGGCGGCGATGGCTTCGCGTAAAACCGCCTGGATATGCCCGCCCAGCAGAAGCAGACGCGCCGGATCAATTTTTTCCGCTTTGCTGTCCGGTTTTATGCCCGCCCTGAATAAAGCCTCATCAGCGTAAATGTTGCCCAGCCCGGCGATAACGCTTTGATCCAGCAACAGGTTTTTGATCTGCCCCCTATGCCTTTGCAGCCGCGCCGCAAGTTCAGCCGGAGCATGTTCAAGCGGCTCCGGGCCGAGCCGGTTCCAAAAAGCCCACGCTTCCAGATCGCCCGGCCGCATAAGGCGGCAGTAGCCGAAGGTTCGCACGTCGTCAAAAAACAGGCGGCTTTCCACTTCCGCGCAGTCCGCGCAAGGGAATAAATCCAGAATTATTTTGGTATGTTTGTGCGCTTCAGCTTTGGGGTCGCGGATAAACAGCCGCCCGGTCATTTTCAGGTGAAAACCCATGACCAGCAGCCTCCCGTCGCCGCCCTGCGCCTCCAGCAGCAAAAGCTTCGCCCTGCGCCGCACCGCGCGCACTTGCGCGCCGCGCAGCGCAGGGCGAAGATCCAGCCCGGCCTCCAGAGTTTTTGCGCTCAGCAGGCTGAACTGCCCGATATACCGGCCGATTACCCTGGGAGCCAAGGTTCGCGCTATGGTTTCCACTTCCGGAAGCTCAGGCATTGCGGATTCCGGCTACATTTCGTTGGCCATTTTGTTCAGTTGGGCCTGGGTAAAAACCGGGCCGTCAATACATACGTATTTGTCGCCGATGTTGCAGCGCCCGCAAATACCTATGCCGCATTTCATGCGCTTTTCCAGGGTAGTGACAATTTGTTCGTCGTTGAAGCCAAGCTTTTTCAGGGCCTGCAACACGAATTTAATCATGATCGGCGGCCCGCAGGTCACCGCCACCGCATTGTCCGCGCCGGGGTCAAGTTCTGTAAGCACATTGGGAATCAGACCGACCTTGTGTTCCCAGCCCGGCGCTTCCTTATCAATGGTCAGCACCACCTTTATGTCGTCCCTGGCCATCCATTCCTTGAAGTCGTACATAAAAGACAGATCTTCCGGCGATTTCGCGCCGTACAGCACGGTTATCCCGCCGTAATCCTTGCGGTTGTCCAGCATGAAGAGCAGCAGCGTCCGCAACGGAGCCATGCCTATCCCGCCGCCGATAAAAATAATATCCTTCCCCTGCATGTCTTTGTATGGAAAATGATTGCCCAGGGGAGCGCGCACCCCGATTTTATCGCCGGCCTGCAAGCCGTGCAGGGCGGTAGTCACTTCTCCGGCGCGCATCGCGCTGAATTGCAGATATTCCTTGCGTGTGGGCGACGAGTTGATGACAAAGGTGGATTCTCCCACGCCGAAAAGCGAAAGCTGCCCGACCTGGCCCGGCTCAAAGGCAAACTCCCGGTGCGCCTTTTCGTCATCCAGCCGGATGCGGAAGGATTTGATATTGTACGTCTCGGTGATTACTTCCAGAATAGTAGCCGCATAAGGCAAATACGGATTACGCTGGCCCGGATCGTAAGCGGGTAAAGTATACGCGTCAGCCATTTTTCTGCTCCTTTAATCCCGCTGTTCCGGTAATGCCGATGGCGTCAGTGACTATACGCCTTATATCCACGGAAGACGGGCAGCTTTTGATGCAGCGCCCGCAACCGCAGCAGGCAATACGCCCGTTGTGCAGACTGGGGTAATACGAAAACTTGTGTCCTATGCGGTTGCGCAATCTTTGAATTTTGCCCGTACGCGGGTTGTGTCCGCTGGCTTCCATGGTGAACAGGGGCAGCATGCACGCGTCCCAACTGCGGATGCGCGCGCCGAGAACGCCCCTGGCCTCGTCGGTTATATTAAAACAGTAGCAGGTCGGGCAAAGATAGGTACACGCGCCGCAGGAAAGACATTTGGAAGCCTCGGCCTCCCAGAAGGCCGAATCGTCAAATTTGCCCCGCAATGCGCTGACGGAAGCGGACAAATCCGGCGGCGCGCAAAGCGCGGCCCCGGCTTCTTCATGCAGCTTCCGCGCCTGCTTTTCCTGGCTGTCGGAAGCGGGCGCAAGCAAGGCGGAGCCAAGCGCGGCTTCACCCCTGGCGGTAACCTGAGCCAGGATAAAACCGTCCGGCAGTTCCGTAGCCAGAACATCCGCTCCTTCCGTACAGGCGGGGCCGCCGCCCACCCAGTTGCAGAAACAGGTATTCAAAACCTTGGAACAGGCCTTGACGATCAGCACCGTAGCATTGCGCCTGCGCAGGTAGTAGTTGTCCCTGGCCAGCCCCTGCGTGCCGGAACCGTTATAGACCGGGTCAAAAATCTGAAAGCCCCGGGCGTCGCAGGAAGGCAGCCCGAAGACCGCCCGAGCGGGCGGATCTTCCGGAACATGCAGCTCCAGCGCGGGTTTACCGTCTTTGGCGCCGGTTTTAAAGTTCACTAAAGTTTCAGAACGCGGAAACACCGTATGCTTGGCCGATTCCACAGGTTTACGCGCGAATTCCAGCGCCCCGTCCCTGACAAAAGGCCGGTAGACAACAACGCCTTTGGCGTCTTGCCCTGTGTTTACCGGGGCCCATACTTCAAAGCGGGCGGAGAGATCCTCCAGCCAGTCCCGCAGTTTTTCATGGGAGATGAACTTGTTGCTCATTGCCACTCCCTTTCTTTAATATGCGCTTCTTCCACCTGGAAGGTCAGAAGAGGCGGGGTTGCTTCCGTATCCATTCCGGCGTCATAGCCGAAAATTTCAGCAACGCCGCGGTTGAAGGTTCGTTTAAGCAGCAAGACCGGAATGCCCGCCGGGCAGGCCCGCTGGCATTCGCCGCAGCCTGTGCAGCGCCCGGCGAGATGAGTGGCGTGGATAATCTGGAACATAAGTTTGTCACGGGTGGAATCAGTCTGGGTTATCCAATGCGGCGACCGGCTGCCGGCAACGCAATGATCCCGGCATACGCACAAAGGGCAGGCGTTGCGGCAGGCATAACAGCGGATGCAGCGCGACATTTCCCGTTCCCAGAATTTGAAGCGCTCATCCAGGCTCATGGCTTCAAGGGCAGCCAGATCCGCATACTCGTCCCGCACTTCGGGGGCCTTGCCGGCAATGCCGGCGAAAGCGTCGCTGATAACAGCGCCCGGCGTCTTGCAGCGCGTACATTTGTCCGCCTTGATGTCCGCCAGCCCCAGGCTGATTTCTTCGCTGCCCAGGCTGAGTTTGAGCGTTTCGCCGACAATGGCGGCGCCGGTGACTTCGCCCGCCTCCCTGCCCTCCGGCAGGGCTTTTTCAATTTTGGTCAAATCAGCCGCGCCTTCACAGGGGAAGCCTATAATGACCACCTCTTCGCGTTTTATAAGCTTTTCAGCGACAAGCTGCACAATGGATCTGCTGTCGCAGCCTTTAACCACCACGCCCACTTTTTTGCCGGACAGTTCGGGCAAAAAAAGGGCCAGGTTGTTAACAGCGCCAAAAGCGCCCAGGGGAGTATCCATAAAGCTGTCCACGTCCTCAGGCTTACGCATGAAAACAGGCGATCCATGCAGGGCGTCCTGCCCGGGGCCCCAGCCGATAACGCACTCCACCCCGGGGAGCGTGTCAAGTATGATTTTTTTCAATTGTTCGTGTATAGCCAAGGGTTTTCTCCTATCAATTTTGAGACGCTTCCTTTCAACATTTTCAATATTAAAATGCTCTAGAAAGCGCCACCCTGAGTCACGGCTGCATCACCCCTTCACCCGCCTTCAGAAAATCCAGTTCCGGCGCATCGGCAAAAAACTTCGCCGGCCCCAGAGCGTGAATCTGCGCGGTAAAATCCGTAACAACCTTTTGCCAGCGCGGCCCTTCCGAGGCGGAAACCCAGGTATATTCAAAACGGCGCCGGTCTATGCCCAAAACGGGCAAAAGATGTTTAAACACTTCCAGCCTGCGCCGGGCATAGAAGTTGCCTTCGGCGTAATGGCAATCGCGCGGGTGGCAGCCGGAAACCAGCACTCCATCCGCCCCGCTCATCAACGCTTTAATGATAAACAGCGGGTTGACGCGCCCGGAACAGGGCAGGCGGATGATGCGCAAATCCGTGGGCTGGATGAAACGCCCCACCCCGGCGGTATCGGCTCCCCCATAGGAACACCAGTTGCATAAAAAGCCGACTATGCGCAGTTCCTTGGTGTTTTCGGTTAACTCTGGCATAATGCTTCAACCTCCGCGAGAACCTGGTTGTCCGTGAAATGTGAAAGCTGCACAGCTCCCTGCGGGCAGGTGGCCGTACAAAGTCCGCAGCCCTGGCAGACCGCCTCGATAACCTCGGCCTTGATCTGCCCGCGCATATCCACTTCACGAATAGCGCCAAAGGGGCATACATTTATACACTTGCGGCAGCCGACGCAACGCTTGACGTCCACCCCGGCGGTTTGCGGGTCGCTTTCCAGCTTGTCTTTGGAAAGCAGCCCCAGAACCTTCGCGGCAGCGGCGCTGCCCTGGGCCACAGAGGAAGGAATATCTTTCAAGCCCTGGCAGGAACCGGCCAAATACACGCCGGCGGTATTGGTTTCCACCGGTTTCAATTTCGGATGGCCTTCCATGAAAAAGCCGTAGCCGTCGTAGGAAATGCGCAGTTTTTCAGCCAGCTTGGGCGCATTTTGGGAAGCTTCGCCCCCGACGGCCAGCACCACCAGATCCGCTTCCAGTTCCACCTGTTCGCCAACCAGAGTATCCACGCCCTTGACGACCAGTTTGTCGCCCTTGGGGTAAACCGTGGACACGCGTCCCCGGATATACTGGGCTTTGTACTCCTCCTGCGCCCTGCGGGTGAATTCATCATAACCCTTGCCGGGCGAGCGTATGTCCATGTAGAAAACATAGCTGCGCGAGTCGGGAATATGGTCTTTGGTCAAAATAGCCTGCTTGGCCGTGTACATGCAGCAAAAGCCGGAGCAGTACGGGCGGCCCACCGAAGGGTCACGCGAACCCACGCACTGGATGAAAACCACTTCTTTGGGCTCCCGGCCGTCGGAAGGCCGCCGGATATGCCCGCCTGTGGGGCCGGATGCGGAAAGCAGGCGCTCGTACTGCAGGGAAGTAATCACATCCGGGTAACGTCCGGCCCCATATTCACCGTATACAGTCCAATCCATGAGGTCATATCCGGTGGCCGCCACAACCGCGCCCACTTTCACGGTAATTTCCCGGTCTTTCTGCGTATAGTCAACGGCCTGCGAAGTGCAGATCTTGGCGCAAACGCCGCATTTGCCGCCGGAAAGCAGCCGGCAGCTTGCGGCGGTAATGGTGGCTTTTTTAGGTATGGCCTGGGGGAAAGGGATATTGATGGCTGTGGTTTCACCCATGCCTTCGTTAAAACGGTCATAGGACTTTTTGCTCGGGCATTTTTCCGTACACAGGCCGCAGCCCGTACATTTGTCCCAATCCACATATGTGGCTTTTTTACGTATGGTTACGTCAAAGTTGCCCACATAGCCGCTTATGGAGGCTATTTCCGAATAGGCATGCAGTTCAATGCGTTCGTTTTGCGCCACATCGACCATACGCGGGCCGAGCACGCAACTGGAGCAGTCCACGGTGGGAAAGGTTTTGTCCAGCTTGGACATTTTTCCGCCAATGGAAGGCTCGCTTTCCACCATGACAACGTCCATGCCTCCTTCGGCACAGTCCAGAGCGGCCTGAATGCCCGCGACTCCTCCGCCTATTACCAGCACCTTGCGCGTTGCCGGAATAAATTTGGGTATAAGCACTTTATCAAGACGCAGCTTTTCCACCGCCATACGCACAAGATCGACGGCTTTCGCGGTATTGGCGGCTTTATCTTTGCCTACCCAGGAAACATGCTCGCGGATGTTGGCCATTTCAAACATATAGCGGTTCAGCCCGGCCCGTTCCACCGTGCGGCGGAAGGTCGGCTCGTGCATGCGCGGAGTGCAGGAGGCGACTACAACGCCGGTAAGCCCGCGCTCTTTGATCGCCTCTTCTATGGCCTGCTGCCCCGGCTCGGAACAGGTATACATGCTGTTGACCGCATAGACCACTTCCGGCATGCTTTTCGCGCTTTCCACAACCTTGAGTACATCCACGGTCGCCGCAATGTTGCTGCCGCAGTGGCATATAAACACGCCTATCTTCATGCTTCAACCTCCGCTTCGGCAGTCCGCCCGGCTCCGGAAGCGGCTGGAGCTTCCTCCTTCGCTTTCCGGCCTATCTTTGCAAGCGCCGCCGCCGGTTTTACAATAAGCTTGTCCAGTCCAAGACGGGTTTTATCCAGCCCCAGAGCTATGCCCATAAGCTGGGTGTAATAAAAAACAGGCAGGTTGAAGCCCCGGCCATAGTAGTCTCCGGCCTGCGCCTGCCGCATATCCAGATTCATCTGGCAGAGCGGGCAGGCGACCACGAAAGCGTCGGCCCCGAGAGAAACCGCATATTCAAGCAGCCTGCCTGAAAGACGCGAGGTAATCCGGTTGTCCGGAACGCCCATAGCCCCGCCGCAGCATTCCTGCTTGAGCGGAAAAGGCAGCACCTCCGCGCCCAGGGCTCGCATGAGCTTGTCCAGAGCCTGGGGGTTTTCCTCATCGTCAAAGTGCATGGAGCGCCCCGGTCTGTTCATGAGACAGCCGTAGTAAGGAACAAGTTTAAGCCCGTTGAGCGTCCGGGTGACTTTTTCAGCCACCTTTTCCGGCGTGACGTCTTCGTAAATAATCTGTAATACGGATTTGACGCTGTGTTCCCTGGTAAGCGGACGTTCGACCAGAGCGTTGACCCGCGCGCCGAAACCAGGTTCGCGCAGGTGTTCAACGGCATTGTGCAGGTTTTTCAGGCAGCTCGGGCAAGGAGTGAGCGTTTCGCAAAGCCCCAGGGTTTCGGCCTGGGCCAGATTGCGCGCGCTTAAGGCGGCGGAAAGCACATGGTCTACCTGATGCGCGGGGGTTGAGCCGCAGCAGTTCCAATCGGGCAGGTCAACAAGCCGGATGCCCAGAGCTTCACAAACCGCCCGGCTGGATTTGTCGTATTCCACAGAAGTTCCGGAACCTGAACAGCCGGGATAATATGCAAAAGTTTTTCCGGTCGTCATGGCTTGCCTCCCGCCGCATCTTCGGCCCGGCCTTCCTTGAAGCGGCGGAAAATATCCGCGACTTCGTTCCTGGCCTTGATTCTGTGCGGCAAAAAGGGAAGCTTGCCCTTAAGGAGCATGGCGGGCGCAAGGCTTAAATCCGCAAAAAACTTGAGCGTGCGTAACTTGAAAACAGCCATGAGGCCCAATTCGTGCGCCCGGCCGTTCATACGCACGGACTGCAGGAAAGCGTCCGCGAACAGGCGGACATTGCGCTCTCCGGCGTACCCTTCCCGGCGCGCCATATGCCTGCATACGTCAAGCACACGGGCCACGTCAATTTCATTGGGACATCGAGTCGAACAGGTTTCACAGGTGGCGCACATCCAGACAGCGCGCGAAGAAAGCACTCTCTGCCTCTGGCCCAGCTGGATCAGCCGTATAAGCTGGCTTGCCGTATAGTCATAAGTAAAAGACATAGGACAACCGGCGGCGCAGTTCCCGCACTGGTAACATTTTTTCATGTCCTGCCGGCTTTCCACTTCGACTTTACGGATAAACTCAGCATCTCCGTTTCCTAACTGAATAGGTTCCATAAAGCACAGCCTTGGGTTTATTGTTGCAACATATGCAACAATAACACATAACTTCCGCGCAAGTCAATTCGGACGGGACGGGCGTATCGCACGGCAACGGACGCGATTTTACAGGCTCCGCTTAGCGTTTTCAACCCTTATTGTCTTTTCCGGCGCTTCCGTATATGGTTGCAAGTGTTACAGCCGAAAAAAAATTGTGAAAACAGCAAAAGAGAGCATATACCGTGTATGACAACCAAAACAGAGCGCTCATCGCCATTTCCGGCCACCAGGACATTTGCCTCATACCCGGCATGGCCAACCGGCACGGCCTGATCACCGGGGCCACGGGCACGGGTAAAACCGTGACCTTGCAGACTTTGGCCGAAACCTTCAGCAGCATGGGCGTGCCTGTGTTTGCCGCGGATATAAAGGGAGATCTCTCCGGCGTGGCCGGCCGGGGCGGCAATAAAGAAAGCGTGCAAAAAAGAGTCAGGGAATACGGCCTGCCGGACAAGGGTTTCAGCTTTCAGGCCTTTCCCGTGCAATTCTGGGATATGTTCGGAGAACAGGGCGCGCCCGTGCGGGCCACCATCGCCGGCATGGGCTCCCTGCTTCTGGGCAGGCTGCTGGCCCTCAACGAAACTCAATCCGGCGTACTCACCCTGGTCTTCAAAATTGCCGAAGATGAACGCCTTGAACTGATTGACCTCAAAGATATGCGCTCCTGCCTGGAATACGCCGCCGCCAACTCCGCCAAATACGGCATTAAATACGGCAATATCTCCACGGCCAGCATCGGGGCCATCCAGCGCAACCTGCTGACTCTGGAACAGGAAGGAGGCGACAACTTTTTTGGCGAGCCCTCCCTGAAAATTGAGGATCTGCTGCGCAGCGAAGAAGGCAAAGGGGTAATCAATATCCTGGCCGCCGACCGCATCATGAATTCGCCCAAGCTGTATACGTCCTTTCTGCTCTGGCTCCTGAGCCGGCTTTATGACACGCTTCCGGAAGTGGGCGACCGGGAAAAACCCGTGCTGGTCTTCTTTTTTGACGAGGCGCATCTGCTGTTCAAAGACGCTCCCAAAGTTTTGCTGGAAAAGGTGGAGCAGGTGGTACGCCTGATCCGCTCCAAAGGAGTGGGCATCTTCTTCATTTCCCAGGTTCCTTCCGATATTCCGGACACGGTGCTGGGGCAACTGGGCAACCGGGTGCAACACGCTCTGCGCGCCTATACGCCCAAAAATCAGAAAGCCTTGAAGGCGGCGGCCCAGTCTTTCCGCGCCAACCCAGGCTTTGACACGGAAAAGGCCGTTTCCGGGCTGGTCACCGGCGAATGCCTGGTGTCGTTCCTCAATGCCGACGGCGCGCCCGCTCCGGTAGAACGGGCTTTCATCCTCCCCCCGGAGGGGCAGATAGGCCCTCTGGATCAGAAAACGCGCCTGCATATGCTGCAAAACTCGCTGCTGTTCCGTTACTATGCTGAAAGCAGGGATCGCGTGACCGCGCATGAAAAGCTTACACCGAAGCTTGAGGCGGAACACAAGGCCAGGGAACAGGCCGCGCAGAGCAAGAGCGTGTCCGCCGCGGAAAAAGCCGCGGCCAAAATACAGCGGGAACAGGAAAAAGCCGCTGAAGCGCAAAAAAAACAGGCGGAACGCCAAAGCCGGAAGACGAGCACCTTTTTGGGCAGTATTTTCAGATCAATAATAACGCCCATTATTCGCAAATTCATCCTTGACCTGTTCAGAAGGAGGTAAGGGTTCAGCCCTCTTCATGCAGGGGCAAGGCGAAATAAAAAAGGTTGCCCGCGGGATCGGCCTTATAGCCTGCTTCGCCTTTATGTCGGCTGACTATATCCAGCACAAAGCTCAGCCCTTTGCCCGTGCCCGCGATGTTGTCCGTGTTCGACGCCCGAAAATATTTTTCAAACAACCTGCCGGCTTCTTCCGGCTTGATATGCTCACCGCTGGTCAAGACCTCCACCCGTATGCCGGGCTTCAGCTTCCCCCCGGACGCCCGGCCCGCCGGCTTTACCTCCGCCTGCCCGCGCACCGTGCAACGCATAAAAGGCACGGAAACTTCCGGCGTCACGGAGGCATACTTGAGCGCATTGGAAAATATATTGGCCACTACCTGGCTGATCAGGCCAAAATCCGCATCCACTTCACCCCCCGCGCCGTCGCCAATGACCAAAGCCGCTTCAATGCCCTTGGCTTTATACAGCGGCAAAAAACTTTGATACTGCGCCCTGACCACCCGCTCCCCCAGGTTGAGCGGCGTGGTGCGCAGAACATAACGGCCGTGGGCAAAATGGCTTTCGCGCAAAAGGCTTTCCAAAAACAGGCTGCTGTGGCTGAAATGCTGCTTGATTTCGTTAATCAGATCCAAAAGCGCCGGATGTCCGGCTTTTGCCTTTTGCAAGACAACTTCAGGAGCGTCCCGCACATTATCCAACCCCTGCCCGAAGGCGATAAGTTCCGACCCGAGCTTGTTGATAAGCAGTTTGAAATACATATTGGGGCCAAGCACATTATGCCCGATGTCCTTGACCAGGTTGCGCACGAACTCCAGATGCTCGCTGTCTTTCTGGGCCAGGGTGTAATTATGCATGGCAAAGCCGAGGCGGTTGGCGAATTTTTCGAAAAACAGCAACCCATGTTTGTCCAGCGGCTGCTCGGGGTATAAAACCAGAAGCCCGAGAATTTCACGCTCTTCCTCATCCCGCGCGCCGCCGATATAGCGGCCGCGCACGGGTATGCGCACCCCGGCCTCCGGAAGGCCGCCGGCTGCTTCAGAACCCGCTTCCCGCGCTTGCGGAGCGACAGACGCGGGAAAACCGCCGGAAAGGCCCGCGGATTTTCCGGCCACCGGGCGCGTGCTCAAGACAAATTTATCCTCGCCATCCTCCATAACGCGGGAATAAAATTCAGCGTCCAGACTGCAAGTCCGCTTGATAAGCAAGGTGGACAAATGGGCCAGCAGCGAAGGCACATGGAATTCCTGCATCAAATCAAAAAGGACGTTCAAAATGCCGGATTCCTGCAAGGTAAAGGCATACTTGGCGTAATCAGCTTTTTTTTCCACCAGTCTGGCCCGGACAATTTCTTCCACGGCCAGTTCATCCAAAGGCAGGTCGGATAAATCGCCCTGCACCAGAGGTTGCAGCTTGACCCGCCCTGTGGGCGGCGAATTTTCCGGTTCAGCCCGGTCTGCCTGACGCAGTTGCTCTTGAGAGTGAAGCTTGGATTTATCCGACATGATCATCCACCATATGACAATATATAATATACGCGTTTTTACCTTGTACCATGTATCGCTTAAAACTACGCATCCGCTTCGTTTTAAGCGATAAGATCGCAAAGCAAAAAACGTGGTTTTTGCTTTGCTCCGCCGCCTGCGGCGGCGCGCCGGGCTTGTCCGCCCGGCGGCCAGTACGCTGTATCATGTACATTTTTAAGCGTTACAGCGTACTGGCGATCTTCACACTGCAAACGTAGCGAAGTTTTACAGATTTCCGCATGGAAATCTGAACATCAGCCGTCAGGCTGATACCGCCGCGAAGCAGCGAGAGTCAGCCGAAAACCACGCTTTCGGCTGCCGATCCTCCGCAGGGAAAAGTTTACTTTTCAATGCGGATATCAGTAAGCGTGGCCATGATACTGATACTGGCGGCAGCTTGACCGATTTTACATTGTTTGCCCCGCCAAAACAAGTCCCTACAGCATTTTGCGCTTGAAATTTATCGCTTGGCGGCGAAGCATTGCTTTTGACTTGCCGCGCCAAGTATGCGATATTATGGACAGCTGATTTTGAAACACCTGTATCCCGGAGAAATTTATGCCCAAGCAACCTCCCGCGCCGGGAGCAGGCGCCGCGGACAACTGGGAAGAACGCCGCAGCGCTCCCCGGGTGTCGCTGGACAGGCCTGTTTTTGCCAGGCTCTTTATGGAGAGTCATTCCGGCCTGCAAGTTATGATTGTTGACATAAGCCCCGGCGGCTCAAAACTGTCCCTGCCGCCTTCATCCGTTCTTGACGGGGTTTCCTGCGGATTGCCGGTAACCCTGGACGAGTTCCCGGTTGCTTTAAGCCCGCTTAACGGACTGCGCGGAGTTTTGGCCTGGAAAAGCAAAGGCAATTGCGGCATACAGTTTGACGAGGAGCTTGGCGCGCCGCTTGAGGCGCTTATAGGGCAGAAGGTCAGACTTTAGGGCATTAACATTGAAAAGCTTGAAATGCCCCGGCGGACGCAGGCGAAACTTGCTTCAGCCGTTGCTGCGCAGCAGCTTACGGATGAAGACAGCAAATAGTTGCCATACATTTAAAAGTTCGTATAGAACAGCGTACTGACGCCGGGCGAACAAGCCCGGCGCGCCGCCTTAAGGCGGCGGGGCAAAGCAAAAACCACGTTTTTTGCTTTGCGATCTTCACACTTCAAAC
>JAISBT010000035.1 GCA_031266055.1 Deltaproteobacteria bacterium | reverse complement strand
GCGCCCCTTTGGTGTTTTTAAGCATAAACGCTATCAGGCCGGCAATAAACATCGCCATTGGCGCGGGTGAATGTGCCAATGCCTTCAAATTCAAGCAGTTTTATTTTCTTGTCAATGCCTCCGGCGTAGCCCGTCAAACTGCCGTTGCTTCCGATGACCCGGTGGCAGGGAATGATGATGGAAATGGGGTTGTGTCCCACGGCTCCGCCAACCGCCTGGCTGGACATGGTTGTTTTGTTCATGCGTGTGGCCATGCTTTGAGCGATTTTACCGTAAGTGGTGCATTTTCCATAGGGAATTCCGCACAGGAGTTCCCAGACCGCTTTACGGAATTCGCTGCCTGCCGGGGCCAGGGGCAACCCGGAAACGCCCGGCTTCCTGCCTGCGAAATACGCTTCCAGCCACTTTTTTACCACCGCAAACACCGGCAAATCCGGGTTTTCAGCGGTGCCGCTTTTTACTGAAGCGGCAAAATACTTTTGCCCTGCATTCCACAAGCCGGTAAGATTTTCCCCGTCGCTCGCAAGCATTATCGAACCCAGAGGGGACGCATAGTGCGCGGAATACTCCATGCCGCTCTCCTGTTTAACGTTTATATTTAACGCATTATATATTTTTTAGAGCATTTTACCATAACTACCATATGGGCGGAGCAAAAAATTCAGCGGGGCCGGAAAACTTATGTTTTCCGGCCCCGCTGATGTCCTCCCTGACATTAAACTTGACATTGAAATGCGCTAATAGTTTCCGGCAAGCATCTGAGCCCGCACGGATCGCCTTGATTTGTTGCCGTATCCGCTGATGGCCCTGCCGGCTTGCCTGCGTGCCTTCAATTCTTCACGGGTTTCTTCAAAACGTTCGCGCGCTACGTTATTCAGGCGCTTTTGCAGTTCTTGCAGAACAGACAATTTTGCGCGGAGTTCGGGCGTGTCGCATCCGGCTTTGCCTGCCCAGGCCGCCTCTATCAGCCTGGCGCGTTCTCCGGCGCTTTCTTCAAGACCGGCCGCGTCCTCTTCAAGCTGTTCAAGATCGGCGAATTCGCGCCTGCCCATGGCTATGGCCCTGTCAAGCATTATCAGGCTGGGATGCATAAACTAAGCTACCTTGTATTGGGCTATGTCATCGGCAAGGTTGCCCAGAATAGCGGTCCAGGCGTCGCAGACCGGCAAAAATTCATACTCGGCCAAATCCGCCAGCAGTATCCAGTCTTCCTGCGCGAGCACATCGTTTATTTCTTCCAGTAAATCGCTGAGCTTGGTGGTAAGAGGCAGCAGTTCATGTTCGCGGTGGATAGAAAATTCTTCCCGCAAAATACTGAAGGTGGTCAAAAAATTGCGTGTAACATCCACAACATCCTGCAAAACCTCCAGCCCGCTGCCGATTTCCGCCTGGCGCATCTCCTGGGCCACCCGCCTGGCGCCGACGGTCATAAGAGTGATGACCTTATACAGCTCGCCGGTGACGTCAGCCGCCATCGTGGCCATGGATACGCTGCGTATTTCAACCTTCTGAATGTCAGAAGCGTCAATATCTTCAGCCTGATGCGGATAAAGTTCAGAAAAAGCCTCATCGTTTACCAGAACATCGGTGACAATACGGTTATCCATGGTTTCGTCTTCCATAAGCTTAACCAGGATTTCTTCCAGATTGGCGAAATTGCTCACCTTCATTTTTGTGTTACGCCCGTCAATAAATATCATGGCCATCTCCTTCTCCCCTGTGGGAATGTGTTTAGGTTCCTTGCCATGCTTACATGCAAACTTCGGGCCAATATCATGGAATAATTTTTAAGCTTCGGATCAGGCTTTGATACTGCGTGATACAGCGCAGAGCCTGCTGCAATTCGCCGCCCTGTTCCTGGACTTGTACTTGCCATAAAAAGCCCAGAGCCAAAAAATAAGCGCTGTTTTCAAACAGCAGGCCCACTCGCCGCACTGCGGACAAAAACCGTTCCCGCAGGCGCGGAGCGGGGTTCAGCGCCAGGAGTTTCCCCAATTCCAGCACAAGACCAAGTTGCGCTTCCAGCAGATCCAGGTCAGCGGCAATTTTTTCCTTTTCCGCCAAAGGCAGAGCAAACTTTTCGCCGGAATTGTCTTGCGCAGCGTCAAGCACAAACTCCGCAGCGGGATTCCGGTCAAGGAATTGACGTAAAAAGAACCGCTGCCGCATGAACCAGAGAGTGCGCGGCGCCTGCTCATGCCCGGAAAGAGAGGTAAGATAAAAAAAATTGTTTTCATCCCGCCGGGTAAGCCAAACGCGTGCTTGACCCGTTATTGCCGGCCAGCTCCCGGAAGTTAAAAATTTTTCAATCAGGGCGCAGACCAGTTCCGGGCTGATGGTTTCCCGGCAGCGGAAGTCATGCGGACAACCGCTGCCGAAACGGCAGGGGTGGCAATCCAGATCCGGCTCCAGCGAGCAACTGCCCTCCAGACCCGGCCCGGTATCCCACGGTTGCGCCGTGGCAAGAAAAATTCCCAGGCAGGGGCAGGATAGCCCCGCCGCAAGGTGCAAGGTGCCTGTATCATTGCTCACCAGCAAGAGGCAATTTTTCAGCGTATCGGCCAGTTCCCCCGGATCTGTTTTTCCGGACAGGGAGATGAAGGGAGAAGCAGCGTGGGGGTCAGACCTGGAGGAAGCGCTATTGTTGATCTGCGCATAACGCTCCGCCAGCTCGCTTTCCGCTTTGCTCCCCAAAAGTACAGGAACCACACGCAGTTTTCGCCAAAGTTCCTGTCCGAGCCGCACAAAATATTCCAGCGGCCAGCGGCGCTCCTGGGCGCTGGCACCCAGCTGAAACCCCACAAACCCTTTGTGCGTGGCTGCAAAATCATGTCCGGCTGCTTCGCCCAATGCGCTTGCAAGACCAGCGCGCGCGGCCGAAACCCCGAACCATGGGCGGGGAGCCAGCAAAGCGTCCTGGAAGCGGCCTGTGCTTTTACCGGCCACCGCGCGAAACAAGTCAATGACATTAAAAGGGCTTGCAAATCTGGAAGCTGTGGAAGCGCGTAAAAAAGCGGCCCAGGAACCTTCCTGGGCAAAACCGAAAGCATCCAGGCCAAAACCCGTGAGCGGAACTCCGCCGGCAAGATAATGCGCCAGCAGGCGGGCCGGAACCGTGGGGGTGAGATTGCAGACGAGATCCGGTTTGAATTGCGACCACAGGGAATTGCGCCAGTGCCAAAGTTCGGCCAGCGAGGAGACCCAGCGGGCATTTTCGGCATCAGGGGAGGTTTTTACCAGGCCGGATAAAAAAGCGCTCCGGGGCAGAGGAAAAGTTTGGCTGACTCCGCACAGGCAAGCGGAGGTAAAAGCGAAATTATTCAGGCAGACCAGGGCCAGTTTGTTTTCAGCCTGCTGGCCGGTTGTTTGCGCGTTTTCCGCGCCGGTCAGAGTATTTATGGCGGCGGCCTGCGCGTTTCCCGCGCCGGCCAGGGCACTTATGGCGGCCTGGCTTTGCAGCAGGTCGCCGAAACGAGTCAGGTTGACCAGGAGTATATTCATGTTTCAATCCACAACCTGCTTCATCCTCGAAGGTTGCGCAGAGATTACGGAATCAGGAGCTCCTGGCCGGGCAGAATAACCACGCCGGGAGTAAGGCTGTTAAGGCGCAGGAGCTTGTCCAGGCTTATGTTGTTGCGTTGGGCCAGGCTGTACAGCGTGTCGCCTTTTTGCACCACATAGACCCCCCGCGTCTTGTTTTGCGCCGCTGTTCCGCTGTTTGCGGGGATGACCAGCTTCTGCCCGGCCATCAGATGGCTGTCTTTGGCGTCTATGCCGTTGGCTTCCAGAAGGCTGGCCAGACTGATTCCATAATTCAGGGATATTCTGTACAAGTTTTCTCCCCTGCGCACAGTGTGGATAGGCTGGCCCTTCACCTTGTCAGAATTCGCGGTGACTCGGGATTTTCCGGCATTGGCGGCTGTTTCTTCAGCAAGCGGCTGCGGCTGCGCTTTTTGAACGCCCGCGGAGGCAATGCCGCCGGGCACCAGAATCAGGGAGCCTTCACGGATGGTTTTGCCGGTGAGATTATTGGCCTGGCTTAAGACCTGCACGGAAACGCCATAACGCTGGCTCAAAACATAGAGGCTGTCGCCCCGGCGTACTTTATAGCGCTGCCACCCGGCAAAACGGCTGGCCTGGGGCTGGGCCAGCCAGGCGGCGGCTTGTTCCGCATGCTTTGCATGCACATAGACCGTGGAGGAGGAGGAAACCGGGCTTATGTTTTTACGGTAAGCTGGATTGACGGATTTAAAAGCGCCATATTCCATGCCGATACTCCGCGCCATGGCGGCAAGGTCAGCTCCAGGGCCGACGGTAAGCGGCGTAAGTTCAAGAGCATTGTCGAACTTGGGCGCTGAAAAGCCCAGTGACTCCAGGTTGCGCATAATTTTGGTCACCGCCAGAAAGCGCGGCACATACTGCTGGGTTTCCGGCCTCAAGCGCAAAGCCCGTGCGCTTATGCCCTGGTTTAGCCGGCAAAGCTCAAAAAAATCTTCCGCTCCGGTCTGTTCCATGGCTCTGGAAATTTTGCCTTCGCCCGCGTTGTAGGAGGCAATAGCCAGATGCCAGTCGCCAAACATATCATAGAGCTGCTTGAGATAATTTGCCGCCGCAACGGTGGATTTATAGGGATCGCGCCGCTCGTCCAGCCAGTAGTTGTTGACGAGGCCGAAACGTGTGCCCGTGCCGCGCATGAACTGCCACATGCCGGTGGCGCCCGCGCGTGAAACCGCGTTGGGGTTAAAACCGCTTTCAACAATGACCAGATTCGCAAGCTCCTGCGGCAAGCCCATTTCGGCAAAGACCCGGTGAATATACGGCAAATACATTTCCGCGCGTTGCAGGTATCTTTCAAAATCCGCCCGGTGGGTGTGCAGATAATATTTGAAATGTCTTTCCACCTGAAGTTTTTGCGCTGGAGTGAGTTCAGCGTCCAGCATACCTGTGGAGTCCATGGCGGCGCGTTCTTCCTCGTGCAGCAGCTGGCCGTCATCTTCGGGCAGTTCAAGGCCTTCAACCAGTTCTTCCGTCCACTCCTCCTGGGTCAGCCCGGTAACATTCGCGCTGTTGGTCGCGCAGCCAAAAGCAAACAGCATAAGACCGCAGGAGAGGATCATCAAAACAGGGTGGAGGAAATTTTTTTGCATCTGTGGCACCATCTGCTCCCGTGCAGGCATAATCAAGCTTGCGCGAAAGGAGTTAAAAAGATAACGGTATATCCGGGCATAATTTTTTTTAACATGGCCTTTGCCATTGGGCAATTCCCAATGTTAAAATGCTGAAACAACTTAATCATGCAACAATCAGATAATAGCTCTATCGACCTAACTGCGGAAAACTTAAAAGTAAATTTTTTACCCGGCATAAAACCGGTGCTGGAGTTACTGCAAAGCGAGCCGGAGCGCATAGACCGCGTATTTATACGCAAAGGCCGGCGCGACAAACTCAGCAACGCTGTAATGGATTTATGCCGCGAGCGCCACGTGCGCTTTGACCTGCTGGAGGACGCGGCTTTCGCGCGCCTTTACCGGAATAACAGCCAAAGCGTTTTGGCGAGGCTGTTCGACGCGGGGTTCATTCCTCTGGAAAGCCTGCTGGAATTTGCCCGCAGCGGCGCCAACGGCGAATGCCTGCCCCTGCTTCTGGCTCTGGATCAGGTTGCCGACCCGGGCAATGCGGGTACGCTTGCGCGTACGCTGTATGCCCTGGGCGGGGCAGGTCTGGTTATTGCCAAACACCAGAGCGCTTTTCTGGGAGGCGCGGCCTTGAAAGCTTCCGCCGGGGCATTGCAAAAGCTGCCCGTGGCCAGGGTGAACAATCTGGCCCAGGCTCTGGATAAGGCCAGAGAGGAAGGCTATACTATTTACGGCGGGACGGCGGAAGCCGCCGCGCTTGACGTATTTCGCCTTGAACCGGCCTTTCCGGCGGTGCTTGTGCTGGGCAGCGAAGACAAGGGACTGCGGCGGGGTATTGCAACGCGCTGTTCAGCTCTTGTGCGTATACCCATGTACAGAAAATTCGATTCTCTCAATGTGGCCCAGGCCGGCGCGATTATCCTGGCGCAATTTATAAATAGCCGGCCCCGATGAAAATGAACGCACGCTTGTTCTGTGTTGCCCTGGTACTGGTTCTTGCGGCCTGCGGCGCTGACCCGGCTGATGAAATGCTGGACGATGAGGCTAAAATCATTGCCCGGTGCGAGACGTTTGCCCGGCAAGATTCAATAAGCCTGGATGAGTACCGGAAACTTACCGGCCTGTTCAAGGATTTTGGCGTTAAATATCAGCAGGCCGGCGCCATGCGTTTTAACGCGGAGCAAAGCAGGCGCGCCGCGGGGCAGGCCAGGCAATTTATGGACGCCTACCGGAGAATTCTTCAGAAAGTACGACCATGATTTTTTAACACAAGGCAGGGCAAAATAAAAAATTTGTCGATGGTTAGGATTGACTACAAACAGATTTCAGCTAAACTAATATTTAGGCATAGTTGCTGCTTTATGTTTTTTAACCTTTTCTGGAGTCTTTTTATATGAAAACCAAATTTTTTGCTTTTTGTGTTATGCTGGTTATGACTTTTGCCTTGGCTGCCTGCGGCGATGACGCTGCGGACAAACTGTTGGCTGATGTGGAGAAAGTGGTGGTCAGTATTGAAACCCTGGCCAAAAAAGATGCTGTGAGCGCCGATGAATTCCAGGCGGCCACCAAGGAATTCGAGGCCTTCGGCACTAAATATACCGGCGCCAATGTGCCGAAATTCAACGATGCCCAGACCAAACGCATGCAAGATCTCACAACCCGTTTGATGACCGCTTATCAGACTTTAGCTGGAAAAATCAGATAGGCCTTTTAGTACGCTGTAACATTTAAAAGTTCGTATAGAACGGCGTACTGACGCCGGGCGAACAAGCCCGGCGCGCCGCCTTAAGGCGGCGGAGCAAAGCAAAAACCACGTTTTTTGCTTTGCGATCTTCACACTTCAAAC
>JAISBT010000016.1 GCA_031266055.1 Deltaproteobacteria bacterium | reverse complement strand
ATTACCTGCGGCGCTTCTGAAGGCTGGCTGGTTATCTTTGACCGGGATCAGGCCAAAAGCTGGGATGACAAGATCAACTGGGCAACGGAAAAGTTGCCGGACGGCAAGACAGCGCATATTGTGGGCTGTTGAAAAGGCGCGGACAATTGAAATCCGGCAGGCAAGAGAATACGGTTCAATGTTAAAACGCTCTACACAAAGTAATTGGCTCCGACAAAATAATCCGCGCTTTCTCCGGAGTCAAAATCGGCCAGAAGCGAACTGTAGCCGACTCCGGAAGAGAAAATGTCATTAAAGAACACTTCCATGGCCTGACTTTGCAATCCGGCTTCAGTAGCCTGCGCGTTCAGGCGGTGCGTGGAAGCGGTGGCGCTTGCCCGCGCCCTTTCCATGTTGCCCAGAGCCTGAATATATAAAAATTGCTCCTGCAATTCCGGAACATCCGCGAAAAATTGTTCAATCCGGGTTTTTTGTTCCGGGTCGGCGCACTGAATTTGCATATCCCCTTCGGGGGTGGCTATAATTTGAAATTCCACATTTTCATCCGCCCCGCTGAGCAAAAGACCGGCTTTGACCATAGTGGTGAAATTTTCCTCCAGTTCAGCCCGGTGTTCATTAATCATCTTGAAGGTGATGCGCCCGGAGCCGTCCGGCGTAATTTCGCCCAAGGCTTTTTGAATAGCCGCCATGCCTGCTTCAGACTGCATATTGGCGCCATACGCCCCGTACAGTTTTTTATTCACCGCCGCCAGCGAACCGGCCGCGCCCAAGCTGTCCGCCCGGCTGTTTTTGTCGGTTCCATCGCCGTTGCTCAGGAAATCGGTCAAAGTAAGGCCATAGGTATACTGATTTATTGAATTTATGCTCATTGAAGGCGCTCCTTTTGCGGTAAAAGGAAAAAAATTCCTTTCATCGCGGTCTGTGTACAGTATTGCAGATACCGTGCCAGACGGAGCGTGGGGAAAGCGGTGGCGGGGTAAATTTCAGGGCATTTCCGCAAGCACCCCGTCCAGCAACAGCCGCAGGCTTTGCGCCGACTGCCCGGTCTGTTCCAGTATTTCGTCAAGGCTCACCGGGGCCATGCGGTCAGGTAAATTCTGGTTGGTAAGAACTGAAAAAGCCAGCACCCGCAGGCCAAGGCTCCTGGCGGCAATGACTTCCAGAACCGTGGACATGCCCACGGCATCCGCTCCCCAGGCGCGAAACATTCTGGTTTCCGCCCGGCTTTCCAACTGCGGTCCCGCAAGGCCGAGATAAACGCCTTGCTCCAGGCGCAAATGCATGTTCAGGGCGCATTTTTGCGCCAGCCGCAAAAGGTTTTCGTCATACGGCCCGCTCATATCCGCAAAACGGTTTTGCCCCGGTTTATCCGCTACGCCGGTCAGGGGGCTTGAACCGGTAAAATTTATCTGGTCGGTAATAGCCATCAAACTTCCGGTGGGAAACAGCGGATTAAGAGAACCGGCGGCATTGGTGAGCAGAAGGGTTTTTACCCCCAGGGAAGCCATTATTCTCACTCCGCGCACAATTTCTTCCGGGCTGTACCCTTCGTAAAGGTGGCAGCGCCCGTCTTGCGCGACGAGCCTGCGTCCGCGCCATGAACCGCAAACAAAACGTCCCGCGTGTGACTTGACGGTGGAACGCGGGTAGGCCGGGATATCCGCATAAGGAATACTGACCGCTTCTTGCAGCCCTGCGGAGAGAGCGCCCATGCCGGTGCCCAGAATTATGCCGGTTTCCGGCGCAAAACCGGCGGGAAGCGCGTTGCGGACAGCTTCCACGCCCTGCTGGACTTTTTCAGATTTCTGCATTAAATGACTCCCGCGAAAAAAGATGCCGGTAATATTACTGGCAATATTACGGAATACATATTATATTGGCATGTCGCGGCCCAGGCAAGGGATTTAAATATGGTACTCTGATGAGGTTCAATTTTGGATATTTCCGAAAACAAAGTTTTGATCGCCAATCGCGGCGAGATAGCTATCCGCATTGTCCAGGCCTGCCGGAAGCTCGGGGTGGGTTTTGTCTGTGTCTACACCGCCGAAGACGCCCGTTCCGGCCATGTGCGCCTGGCGGAAGAACTTGGCGGTTCCGCCTGTTTATATCGTATCGCTTCGTACCATGACGCCAATGAAATTTTATCTGTGGCCGATACGTCAGGAGCAACCGCCATTCACCCCGGCTACGGTTTTTTTGCGGAAGACTATCGCTTTGCCCGCAGGGTTACACAGCGCGAGCGGGGCATTATCTTTATCGGGCCGTCCTGGCGCGTCATCCGCGAGTTGGGCGACAAAATCAACACCAAACGTCTGGCCCGCAGCCTTGGGGTGCCCACCGTACCCGGATCCGACCGGCCTATCTATGCCGAACTGGAAGCTGAAGAACTGGCCCGCAGCCTTTTTGATTTTCAAACCCAGCAGGGAATCAAAAATCCCCTGGTGCTTGTCAAGGCCTCAGCCGGCGGTGGCGGTATGGGTATTGAGGAGGTGCACGACCTGGATCTTTTCCGTTCGGTCTACCGCCGGGTACGCAACTACGCGGCCCGCCAGTTCAAAGACGAGGGTGTGCTGATAGAGCAGAGAATCCGCGATTTTAACCATCTGGAAGTACAAATTCTGGCTGACCGCAATGCCCGCAATATCGTACACTTCGGCACGCGCAACTGCTCCATCCAGAGCACGGGCTTGCAAAAAAGGCTGGAAGTGGCCCCGGGTTTTGATCCTGCTTCGGTCGTTTATAATTTTGACGCGGATCGGCTGCTTGAAGATATTATCCGGCATTCCCTGGCCCTGGCCCGCAAGGTCAGTTATGATAATGTGGGCACCTGGGAATGGATAGTTACGCGGGAAGGCCAGCCTTATCTCATGGAAGTGAATACCCGCATTCAGGTGGAAAACGGCGTTTCCGCCGCCATTTCGCGGATTAAGGGCCGGGAGCCCTCTGACGGAACGGATCTTATAGCCGAGCAGATCCGCACCGGTCTGGGCGACCCGCTGGGCTATACTCAGGAAGATATCAGCTTTCACAGCATGGGCATTGAATACCGGATTATCGCTGAAAACCCGGATAACGGGTTTGCCCCCTGGGTGGGGCGCATTGAAAAATTTTCCTGGAATCCGGCCCCTTGGCTGCATATGCATACCCATGTGCCCACAGACGCGCCCTATGACATTCCTACGGAATTTGACCCCAATCTGGCTTTGGGCATAGTTTGGGGCAAAGATATTGCGGAAGTCAAACAACGGGGGCTGGAGTTTCTGGAGAGTCTGCGCCTGGAAGGAAGCACGGCCAAAGGCGAGCCGCTGCAATCCAATCTGGCTTTTTTGAAGAAAAAGACCTTGGATATATTAAAATTTTAGAGCATTTTAACATTGAAAATGTTGAAATGCCCGCTTGATGGCGAGCTTTCGCTTGCCGTAAAGCGCCGGAGGGAGCGTCTCAAAATTAAATTGCTTTGGATATGAGTTAAAAAATATGGATGATAAAAAGTTTCATCTGCTCACAGAACGCTATAATTATATGCACGACGTTCTGTCCGGCAAAAATAACGAAAACCTGCGCCTGCTTTCTTCCCGGCTGGAAGAACTGGGCAGGCGTCTGCCTTTGCTTTCTCCCGCGGAACGCTCGGACGCCCTGACGACACTTGAAGATTTGTTCAATTTTGTGGAAAATAAAATAGAAGCCGAGCTTACCCCCATGGATAAAGTGCGGATTGTTCGCCACCCCCAGCGCGTCTGTCTGCGTGACATCCTGGAAAATGTCTACGACAATTACACCGAAATCGGCGGAATGGGGGAACATTCTCTGGATCCGGCCATACTGATCGCCCGCGCCTATATCACCAGACACCGCGGCAAACATACCGTCAACCAGTCGGTTATGGTTATAGGCCATGAAAAAGGACACGGAGAGGAAATCCGCAATGGCGGTTCGGCCAGCCCCTGGGGCAACGCCAAGGCTTTGCACTATATGAAAGTGGCGGAGATTGAAAATATCCCCATCCATGCCTATGTTTTCACCCCTGGTTCCTACCCCGTAGAGGACAGTCCGGGCGCGGCCCAGCAAATCGCCAAAAACCTGTATGAAATGAGCAATATCAGGGTTCCGGTGCTGGCGGTTATTTCCGAAGGCGGTTCAGGCGGAGCGGAAGCCATAGCGCTGGCTGACCGCAGGTTGATGTTTTCCCACGGATATTACTCGGTTATTTCTCCTGAAGGCGCGGCCGCCATAGAAGGAAACGTCAAAAACGGCGGCGCGTCCAGCCCCGCTCTGGTGGAAAAATGTGCCGAGCAGCTGCGCCTTACCGCCGAAGAAAACTTGCGCATGGGTTATGTGGACGGCATACTGCAAGAGCCGAATTTGGGCGTGCGCTGTTATCACTATGATTTCATGCATCATTTGCGTCAGGAAATTTTGCGGGTAACGGATGAAATTGTGCTGGAAGTACGCGGAATTGAACCTTTCCGCAGTATGGCCCGCCGCAGTCGCCGCAAAAAAACCCGGGTCGGCCTGAACATGGACACCGTGCATTTGCGCTGGGAACTTTCCTCTTCCGCGCAGGAAAGACTGGTGGAACGCAGACACAAAAAATTCCGCAAACTGTCGGCCAAGGCCAGGGTTGACCCCAGGAACACCTGGAGTTTGTTAAAAACGCGCCTCAGCGATTTTTGGTGGGATTTTTCTTCCTACATCCGCTATGATCTTTTCCGCAGACGGCAGCAGAAAATTTCCAATTTTTTCGGTGAAATCCAGTCTGAAACCACTTTTTTTTTCAAAAACCAGACTGCACCCGTACGCCGTTTGTTTGGAAGACTGCTCCCGCGTTTTGGCGCAAAAAGCAGCGGTGAAGCCGAAAAGCAGCTTACCGCCCTTTCGGACTGGAGTGAAACCAAATCCCGGCGCGGGAACTGGGCTTATATAAGCAATAAAGCCATGGAAGACCGCGCGGTGGTCTGCCCCAATGCCGCGACGCATGGGTGCCTGGATATGTGGGCGCCGGATCTGTACGGTGAATTTGCCGGGGTTTGTACGCATTGCGGGCACCATTTTCCCATGGAATACCAGTGGTATCTGTACAATATTTTTGATAAAGGCTCCATCCGCGAGTTTAACGCGGAGATTGAGGCCGCTGACCCGCTTGGCTACGAAGGTTTTGGCGTCAAACTGGAAAAAGCCAAGGCTGCCACCGGACTGAAAAGCAGTTGCCTGACTTTTGAGGCCAGCATAAATAATATCAAACTGGTTGTGGCCATGCTTGTGGCCACGTTCAGAGGCGGCTCGGTGGGGGCGGCCGAAGGCGAAAAGTTTATTCTGGCCTCCGAACGGGCCAGCAAAAAACGCCTGCCTTTTCTGGCCTATACGCACGGCACAGCGGGCATACGGATTCAGGAAGGAGTGAACGGCGTAATTCAAATGCCGCGCTGCACCATAGCTGTGCGCCGTTACATTGACGCCGGAGGTCTCTACTTGGTACTATATGACACGAGCTCCTACGCCGGCCCGGTGGCGAGTTTTCTGGGCTGTTCCCCCTATCAGTTCGCCATCCGCTCATCCAACGTGGGATTTGCCGGCCCGGGGGTTATACAGGAAACCACAGGCACCGTGCTGGCGCCCAATTACCATAGCGTTTACAAAGCCTTGGCCCGCGGGCATATTCAAGGCATCTGGGACAGGCGCGAAGTGAGTTTTAACCTGCATCAGGCCATGCTTACCATGGGCGGACGCAATTTGTATTATAAATAGGCATAGTACGCTGTCCCACTTAAAAGTGTTGGTAAAACAGCGTACTAACGCCGGGCGGACAAGCCCGGCGCGCCGCCTTGAGGCGGAGGAGCAAAGCAAAAACCACGTTTTTTGCTTTGCGATCTTCACACTTCAAACGAAGCGAAGCGAAGTTTTAAGTGGGACATGGTAATAGTATGGATATAAGCGCATTATTGGAAGAAATAAAAGCCTCGCCCTATGTGGAATCAGATATAGCGGTTCCGCATTGCGGGGTGGTGCGGTTCAACAGCAAGCTGAAGGCCGGAGATAAACTCAGCGGCCCCCGCGGCCAGTGGAAAGAACTCCTGGGCACGCTGCTGGCTGATATTGAACGGGAACGCTGCCTGAAAAATATTTATGCCCGGGAAAAAGGAGAACTGGTCTCAATCAATTATGAACTGGCCGGTAAATTTGTGGAGGCCGGCGCTGAAATTATGCACGTGCGCCATTTTATGTCGCGCAATGAAGTATTGCAAACTTTGCTGCGCCATTCGCTCTTTCTTTTTAACGCCCCGGAAAAAGCCAAGTATTATTTTGTGCCCAACATTGACGTAAAAGTCAAAAATACCGGGGCGCAAAGCGTAAGCGTCCACGACGGCATGGAGCTTTTTATCATCTCCAGGATGAAACGTGAAACGACCTTGCGCTATACCGGGCCGGACGGGGTAATTTACGCCGTGTACTTTGACGCTGAACACCACGTCGCTCCCGGACAGCCGCTTATCGGCGTATGCCCGCCCGCGCAGCTCGGCCAGATAGAAGACGTGTTCATGCGCGTGCAGACCGAATGGCCGGAAGATTAGAGCGTTTTGAAGATTAGAGCCTTTTAATGATATGTGGAGAGTTGTGCTTTGGGCGATATTTTAACTCTGCGGCTGATGGCGCAGACCCTGAATGAAGAAGAGGTCGCCGCGGCCTGGCCCGCGCTTTGCACCCTGGTCTGGCCCGCATGGGCGGATACGCTCAAGCTGCAAACCCTGCGTCTTGCCGGTCTGTCCGGTTCTGTTCCGCGGTCTTCTTCAGTGGAGCGGTTTTTCGGGCAAAAAAAACACGGCGTGCTGGAACTGGCCCAGGGTCTTGAAGACTTTTTCAGCATAGACGAGGCGCCGGGCCATCTCCTGTCCGCTGTCCGGGAGCCGCTGGCGCGCCTGAAAACCGTATACCGGCAGTTGAATAAAGCTCTGGAGGACTGGAAAACCCAGGAAGCCAACCTGCTTACCAACCGGTTGGAGGAGGCCCTGAACGCGCTGGAAGAGGCCATGCTTCGCGCTGACGACAATTTTGAGGCAACCCATGATACGTAACCATTCCATAAAGCCTGAAGACGCCCTTGCCGCGTATATGGCGCAAAAGGGTCTGAAACTGACCAGGCAGCGCCGGTTGATTGTAAAGGAATTTTTTCAGCTTGACGAACATCTGAACGCTGAGGATTTATACCAGCGTGTGCGCAAGCTTGACCATTCCATCGGACAGGCCACGGTGTACAGGACATTGAACCTGTTACGGGAGGCCGGCTTGGTTCGCGAACTCCATTTCAGCAATGATGTGACGATTTTTGAGCCGTTAACCGATGTAGCCCACCATGACCATCTTATTTGCGAAAGCTGCGGCAAAACGGTGGCCGTACTTGACGAGATAATAGAACAGCTGCAGACCAGGCTGGCGGAACAGCATAACTTCAAACTTACCTCGCACCGTCTGTACCTGTACGGCGTCTGCCCGGACTGCCGTACGCAGGGCAAAGCTCCCCGCGACCGGGCTGTGCCGGATATTCCCCCCGCCGGCCTTGCGCGCAAATGACTGCTCCGGACTCCGCGCCCCAAGCCCCGCCTCTTTTTGAACTGAAAAACCTCAGCCGTTTTTTTTACCGGCAGGCCGGTTTTTTGGGTTCATCCAAGAAAATCTGCGCTGTAAACCAGGTCAATTTGCAACTTGCCCGCGGGGAAACGCTGGGTCTGGTCGGTGAATCCGGCAGCGGCAAATCAACGTTGGCGCGCATGGCGGTGCGGTTGCTCAAACCAAGCGCCGGAGACGTTCTGCTGGACGGCAAATCTGTTTTTTCCGCGGACAGGCGCTTTCGCGCGACGTTGCCCGGCCGGATACAAATGGTCTTTCAGGATCCGTACTCTTCGCTCAACCCGCGTTTACGCGTCGGCTCAAGCATAGGCGAAGCCCTGGCCTGCGCCGGAATGCCCAAAAGCGGGCGGCGGGAAAAAATTGTCCGCTTACTGGAACAGGTGGGTCTGGACGAAGATTGCGTAAACCGGTTTCCGCATGAATTTTCAGGGGGGCAGCGCCAGCGCATGTCGCTGGCCAGGGCGCTGGCCCCTGATCCGGATATTATTGTATGCGACGAGCCGGTGTCCTCGCTGGACGCCTCGGTGCAGGCCCAGGTGCTCAATTTGCTTAAAGACAACCAGGACAGGCTGAATCTGAGTTATTTGTTCATTTCGCACGATTTGGCCGTGGTAAATCATATGAGTGACAAAATAGCCGTAATGTACGCGGGCAGCATTGTGGAAGCGGGCCCGGCAGCGGAGATTTTCCGTAACCCCCGGCATCCGTATGCCAGAGAACTCCTTTCGGCTTCCTGCGGAGAGGCTGGCGCGGGCAGGAAACAAGATCCTGGCCGGCCGCCCGGCGAGGTTTCCGCCATCTCCAGGTCATGCGCTTTTTTGCGCAGATGCCCGGATATAGGCCCGCTTTGCGCAAACAATTTCCCGGAATTGAAACCTGTTGCCGACAAGAATTTCGACCCCGGACACCTGGTCAGATGCTGGAATACGCGCTGAATTAGTACACTGTAACACTTAAAAGTTCGTATAGAACAGTGTACTGACGCCGAGCGAACAAGAAAAATTCCTTTATGGTCTGGAACCTCTCTCTTCAGGGGGATTTCCGATTGACGCCGGGCTTTGCCTGGCATACCGTTCCGGTAACCCCTTCCTTCAGTGAAGGGACAATCCACCCGGCTCCTATCCGCCGGGATGGAGTTGGCTGTGAATTGAAACTTATGCACCACGCTTCGCTGACCACTCGCTACCGCCCGCAAACTTTCGCGGAACTGGCCGGGCAAAATACGCTCAAAGGCATCTTGTCCCGTGCCGCGGCGGAAGGTAAAATCGCCCCGGCTTACCTCTTCAGCGGTACCCGCGGTGTGGGTAAAACCACTGTGGCCAGGATTTTCGCCAAAGCCCTGAACTGCCTGGCTCCCGTTAAAACCTCCTACGGCCTGGAACCCTGCAATGCTTGCGATCTGTGCAGGGGCATCACGCAAGGATCTTCGCTGGATGTTCTTGAAATAGACGGCGCTTCCAACCGGGGCATAGACGATGTGCGCGCGCTCAAAGAATCCGTGGGCTATGCGCCCATGGAAGGGCGCTATAAAATTTTTATCATTGATGAAGCGCACATGCTGTCCCGCGAGGCTTTCAACGCCTTGCTCAAAACCCTGGAAGAACCCCCGGCGCAGGTGACCTTTATGCTGGCCACCACCGAGCCGCACAAGTTTCCCCTCACCATTGTCAGCCGTTGCCAGCATTATGTTTTCAAACGTTTAAGCGATGCGGAGCTTTTCGCCCATCTGCAAAAAATTCTCGGGCGGGAAAACATACGCCATGAAGACACGGCCCTGCGCCTGCTGGTGCGCAGAGCCGCGGGCAGCGCGCGCGACGCCGTCACTCTTTTAAGCCAGGTTCTGGCTCTGGGCGGAACAGACTTGAAAGAAGCCGATACCCGGTCTGTGCTGGGGCTGGCCGGGCAGGAACTTTTCTTCAGGCTCCTCGCCGCCATACGGGAGGGCGATTGCGCCGCTCTCAGCGGGTTAACCGGGCAGTTGCTTGACCAGGGAATTGATTTGGGTTTTTTCCTGCGCGAACTTACGCTCATGTGGCGCAACCTTTTTATGCTGCGCCAAATTGGTTCCGCCGCCGAAAACCTGCTGGAACTGCCCGCCGCCGAGGTGCAAAAATGGAACGGCGAAGCGCGGAATATGGATCTGGCTCATATTCACGCCTGCTGGCAGTTGACCCTGGAAGGCCAGCGCCGGGTTCTGACCAGCCTTGAACCCTCGCTGGCGCTGGAACTTTTATTGTTCAACCTGGCTATGTTGCCGCGCCTTATGCCTCTGGAGCAGCTTTCCAACCTGGAACGCCTGCAAGCAACCGGAAAAAAAAGTTCTGAACCGGCATCCCGGGTAAATTCCGCGCAAACCCCGGCACAGGTTCCCGGCCCGGATGCTGAAGCACGGAGCCGGATGCCTGGCGCCGAAGCCAAGGATCTGGGGCTGACGCCGGAGATTGAGGCTGAAGCGGGCGCCCTGGCGGAGACAGACCCGGAAAAGCGGCCTCTCCGGAAAGAGGCAATCCGTAATCGGCTTAATCCGCCGTTGGCTCCCGCCTCAACGGGCGGTGAGTTGGAGGAGGTTCCTTTCCCTGAAGCGGAAGAGCGCCGGGAGAGTATTCCCGGCAATGCCGTAAGTCCGGCGGAAGGCTTCCCGGCGGAAGGCTCCCCGGCGGGAGGCTCCCCGGCGGGAGAGCCTGCCGGGCATGAAGACACGCGTAAAGATATTTCCGGCAAGCCGGAAGTAAACAGTTGGCAGGATTTTTTGGCTTTTTGCACAGGCCGGGCCGCGACTTCCGGCTTGCGGTTCACCCCCGGTTTTTCCGCTCTTTTGTACAGCGTAAAAGCTGAATGGGACGCCCTGGAACTGCGTATAACGCCGCCAAACGCCTTTTCCGCCGCCAGGCTGGCGCGCGGAGATACAGGCGAAAACCTGCGGGAGCTGCTCCTGGCCTTTTGCGGAAAGATCCCGGCACTGCGCGTTTTACCGCCTCCGGAAGCGCCGCGCGCATACGCCGACCTTAAAAAAAATATAGAACAACTGCCTGTTGTGCGGGCTCTTGAAGAACACTTGGGCGCTACGTTGATTGACTATGGCCCCTGTAATAAATAATTCCATTTCCGGATGATAATACGCTATAACATATTGAGATAAAATAGCTTTGAGGGGAAAAAGTCGCATAACTCAATTGACCGGACAAGCGGAACCATCAAAACGTAACCGATTGTCAGATCAAGTCTGAACTACTACAACTCAGTTCATCCGGCAGATCCTCTGCATGGCCTGACCTCTTCATGCAGTTGCTCTTCAATTTTCAACGCATGTCCATAGCTGAGAGCCTTATGCTTCTAAGCATTGGCCTTCACTTCAGTGCAGTCAAGGCAGGCAGCGCCGAGCAGCAACACATCCATTTGATTCGCCAGAAGCAATATCTGGACACTACCGCCGTAATAACGACAGGGAAGCATCCGAAGGCTGTGTAATATTGAACAGGCGGCAAAGAGAAGGCCTGAATAACAGCAGGGTGAGACTATTCGATGTGGTAGATGAGCCGGAATGGCAACAATAAAAATATAATGGAAGAAAAAATGAAAAAAAAGTTCCTGCTTTTATCTGCCTTCACAGTACTACTAGTTTTTTGGGGCGCTGTCTTCTGCCGTGCCGGAGAACAGGCACCTTCTCAACGTTCAGAAGAGTCTTGGAAAGTTGAAGAGAAAATTCTGAGACAGATCCGGGAAGAGCTAATGCCGTACCCCACGAGACAGGGACTCGCCGTTTTTGAAGATTCCGGGCGGTACAGGTGGAACCGGGCTGAACTGGCGCGTGACAAAGCATTGGAAGATATCGCCGCGAATATTCCTCTTTTGCTGCTCCTCCGCAAAGATTTCGGCGAATCTTTTTTGGATTGGGTTATCCCTATTGCGGGAAAGCTGCCTTCCCAACCGGTCGCCGTGGTTCAACTGATGACCAATATAGAGGATTGGAATAATGGGCAATATATTGATAACATGTGTCCAATGACAGTTATCGAAGACGCCATACCGTTTGATCAGTACAAAAATTGGCTTGAACGTTCTGTTGCTGCCTTGGAATCTTTCACTATGACGGATGCCGGGGCAGAAAATATACGCAGCCGTTGTCTGAGGCAAATCAAGGATGAGTTGGCAACGGCGAAGCCGTGGGAAGAATTCAGGGAGTAGCTATGCAACAAAAATCACAGAAAATGGCGGCTGAAATTTTATACCCGGATATGGACAAAAATGCAAAAGAGGTGAAGCCTCAAAGGCCTCCCGATATGGATCCGCATGAATTCGCCTTACGTCAGCTTTATCCGTCATCATACGGTGAAGAATGGATGAAAGTGTATTATGAACGCTGGAAGGATGATTGGGATTAAAGCGGTTCAACTTTGAAAAGTTATACTGTTCTGCAAGGATTTGTTCGCAAATCCTTCAAGTATGAAAAAGACAGAGAAACGACAAAATTGACGGGTCTGGCGAAACCGGGCAACTTTTCATTTTTGTCGAAGTGATATACCATGGGCCACAGTTTGTTGCTGTCGGTGGTTACGAAAAACGTGCCTTTGCCGGCATAGGCGAAACCTGCTTCAGCCGCGATGTTTCGCTGTTGGGCGCCTTGAGGGAGAGCCTCAAAATTAAACTGCTCTTGGAGGAAAAATGAAAGGTATGAACGACTTGCTCCGGCAGGCCCAGATAATGCAGAGCAAGATGGCCAAAATTCAGGAAGAGGCGGGAGAACGCCAGGTTGAGGCCGCGAGCGGCGGCGGCATGGTCAAAGTCATTGCCAACGGCAAGCAGCAAATTTTGTCCATTGTTATGGAAAAAGAGGCGGTCAACCCGGAAGATGTGGAAATGCTCCAGGATTTGACCCTTACCGCTGTAAACGAAGCTTTGCGCCTGGCCCGTGAAATGATGGAGCAGGAAATGGGCGCGCTCACCGGCGGCCTGAAAATTCCCGGTTTTATGTGATCCGGGGTATGGCATGCCAGGCCGCAAAAACAATTTTTAACCTATGCGTAATATTCCTGAACCCTTACAAGCCGTGGTGGGGCAACTTTCGCGCCTGCCGGGTTTTGGGCCGAAATCGGCCCTGCGCGCGGCCATGCTTTTGCTCAAATGGCCGGCCGCGGAGACAGCGCGCTTTGGCCAGGCTATAGTCGATTTGCGTTCGCGCCTTTCTTTATGCAGCCGCTGCGGCGCTCTGACGGATGCCGACCCTTGCCCGGTTTGCGCGGACAAGAGCCGCGACAGCGCCGTTCTTTGCCTGGTTGCCGAATGGGACAGCATGCTGACCATGGAACAGGGGGCTTTTTACCGGGGACAATATTTGATTTTAGGCGGGTTTCTGTCTCCGCTGGACGATCTTACCCCGGAAGCGCTGGATCTGGAGCGCCTGGACGCACGCCTGGATGAAGGCGAAATAACCGAATTGATCCTGGGGCTCGGCGCTACGGTGGAGGCGGAAAATACCGCTTCTTACATCTGCAGCCGTGTGCTGCGGAAGCATCCGGGGGTAAAGGTCACCCGGCTGGCGCTGGGAATACCGCTTGGCTCGGAAGTCAAGTATATGGACAGTGAAACCTTGCGCCAATCCATGAAGCACCGCCAACAGCTCTGAATTTTTTAAAATCATGTCAAAATCCGCAAAACATCCTCTGCCCGTATTTGATCCTGCCTCTTTCAAACTGCCGCCGACCGGAGTTGAAAGCCACGCCCATCTGGACGACCGGCGCTTTGATTCCGACCGCGCGGAAGTGCTGAGCCGCGCGAAAGCAGCCGGGATTGCCTTTATCGGGCAGGTTTTTCTGTCTTCGGAACAATTGGAGCAGGGGCAAGGTCTGTTTGCGCTGTACCCGGAAGTTTTTTTTCTTCTGGCTATCCACCCCAATGAGGCGTATCTGCTTACAGATGGAGAATTGGAAAAATTGCGGGTGAACTGCAAGACCAACCGGCGCATCAGGGCTGTGGGTGAAACCGGGCTTGATTATTACTGGAAAGACTGCGCCAGAGAGGCGCAGAAAACGACTTTTATCCGCCTGATTCATCTGGCTCTGGAAGTCGGACTGCCTATTTCCGTACATAGCCGGGAGGCCACGGAAGATACCCTGGAAATTCTTGTGGCGGAAGGCGCTGTAAACCACCCGCTGGTCTGGCATTGTTTTGGCGGAGACAGCGCCATGGCGGAGCGTATTTTAAAGCTCGGCTGGCACATCTCCTGCCCCGGGCCGGTGACTTTTCCGGCGAACAAGACTCTGCGCGAGGCCATAAAAAACATCCCGGCGGATCGCCTTATGCTGGAAACGGATTGTCCTTACCTTGCGCCCATGCCGTACAGGGGGAAACGCAACGAACCCGCCTATCTGGCCTTGACCGTCCAGGCAATGGCTGAAGCGCGGGGCGTTGACGCGGCGGAGCTCTGGACATCCTGCGGGAAAACCGCCATGAAATTTTTCGGACTTGTTCCGGGCCAGCCCTGTTCTTATTCCATTTCCACATCCAAACTGCAGCCATGCAGTGTTGATGTATCGGCTGCGGGCGGAAGCTTGGGTTCCGCCTTGCCTCCGAAATGCTTTGCATAGCGCTGCTGTCGCCAGCCGTAAAACGGCTATGCCGTTTAACGGCTGGAGCTTCGCCGCGACGTCCCGTCGCGGATTCTGTTTCTCAATCAAACATAAAAGCATGTTTGATTGAGAAACAGAATTATTCGGATCCCAGATGAAAATTGCAAAAAATGATACCGTTTCACGTTGTTAATTCAGGTATATGTATTTATAATACGTTGAATTTCAAGATTAAAATTGGTTATTTTCTTGCATCAAAAATAGGAAACGCTATGAGTTGTAAAGGAATCATGTAATGCTCCAGAATTTACGTCCGCTGCGCGGCCTGTTCCTGCCTTTCCTGGCCGGGGCCGTCTTTTGCCTCTGTTCGGGCTGGGCGGGCACAGCCTCCGGCGCCACCATCAATACGGATGAAAAACTGCCCAATTTTACCCTGCACCGCGCGGAGAGCGGCCAGGGCCCGACGTTGCTGGTTATTGGCGGCATACAGGGCGATGAACCGGGTGGTTTTTCCGCCGCTTCTCTGCTGGTTACGCATTACCAGATCAACAAGGGCAACGTCTGGGTGGTGCCGAACCTGAACTTTCCAAGTATTGTACACAGCTCGCGCGGCCTGCATGGAGATATGAACAGAAAATTCGCCGCCTTGTCCTCGAATGACCCGGAATATGAGACCATACAGCGCATACGCAACCTCATCCAGAATCCGCAGGTGGATTTGGTGATCAATATGCATGACGGCAGCGGGTTTTATCGCAAGACGCGGGAAAATGCCCTGCTTAACCCGGACAGGTGGGGGCAGTGTATTGTTATTGATCAGGATTTCGTTGACGACGAGCTTCTGCAAAACCCGCGGTTTAAAAATTTGCACGACATAGCCGAAAATGTGGCGGCCGAGGTCAATACAAAGGTTTTGCAGGAATTGCACAGTTACCGCATAAAAAATACGCATACAAAAAATAATGACCGCGAAATGGAAAAAAGCCTCAGCTATTTTGCCGTGCAGAACGGCAAAGCCGCCTTCGGCATTGAGGCCAGCAAGGAAATATCCCCAGGCCTGCGGGCCTTTTACCATACTTGCCTGCTGGAAGCTTTTATGCGGGAAATGGGCATCGAATTTACCAGAAAATTTCAACCTTCGGTTCAGGGCATACTCACCGCCCTGAACAAAGATGTATCCATCCGGCTTTTCGACAACCGCACTGTGCTTACCCTGGATAATGCCCGCGGGGTCACCCAGGGCTATATACCCGTGCGCAACAGGACAGACCTGAACACCGTGCCCAGCAACCCGCTGCTGGCCGTATTGCCGGGGAACAGACAATGGCGGGTAATTTACGGCAACCGCACCCTGACTACCTTCAGACCGGAATATCTGGATTTTGACGATTCTTTGCAGGGAGTGGATCTGCTTGTGGACGGCCAGCCGCTGAAAGCTTACTTCGGCGATACTGTCCAGGTAAATAAATCCGTTATGGTCAAAAGCCCGAACGGCTACAGGGTAAACGCCATCGGCGCCCTGCAGGAAAAAGACGGCAGCGAAGGCAATGTCTTGCTGGTGCGCGAACATTTTGCCACCCGCTATTCCATGGACAAGGCCGGACATGTGTACAGGATGGAAGTATATAAAGGCAAGGCGTTTTGCGGCATGGTGCTGGTAAATTTCGGGCCGGAAAGCCAGCCGGTGCTTTCCAATATACCCATGACCGCCGCCCATGGCGCCAACCAGACGCGCGGGGGGAAGTAGAGCGTTTTAATGCGGCAAGGATTTGCGCGGCAAACCCTTGCAGAGCGGTTTGGCATTTTCAACGTCAAACCCGCTTAAGGCGGGCTTTCGCCCGCCTTAAGCGGCAATCACAAGCGCAAGGACGCGGCCTGGCTACTCACAGTTAAGCTCATCCCGGAATCTTCTAGACAGGCGGAAAACCACCACCTTGCGCGGCGGCAGGGTAATATTTTCTGAAGTTTGCGGGTTGCGCCCTTTCCGGGCATGTTTGTCGTAAGCTTCAAACTTGCCGAAACCGCTGATCAGCAAAGCATGATCCCTTTTTATGGCCTGTTTCATTATGCTCAGCATAGATTCTACAATACCCTTGATTTCCAGACGATTACGTTTTATCTTATCGTGAATTGCGTCTACAATGTCAGCTTTAGTCAAAGTTTTACCCATCACTACCTCTCCATTTGGAACAGATTAAATTTGAAACACTCTACCTGGTACGCTGTAATGTTTAAAATGCACAACAGACAGCGTACCAGCCGCCGGGCGGACAAGCCCGGCGCGCCGCCGAAGGCGGCGGAGCGAGCCGGAAACCACGCTTTCCGGCGAAGCGATCTTCACACTTCAAACGTAGCGAAGCGAAGTTTTAAGTGTGACATGGTTCCGGTACGCCGCCGGAAATATCAGCCGGATTTTTCAACCGCCGCCAGCAGCTGGCCGGCAAGCTGCGCCATTTGAGCCATATCCGCATATTTGCCGGGACGCCAGGCTGTAATGACCAGGTCTCCTTCGCGGCGCGGAATAACATGCCAGTGCAGATGCATCACCTCCTGCCCGGCGGAGGCGAAATTATTTTGTACGCAGTTGAACCCCTCCGCCCCCGCGACATCTCGCAGCGCGCCTCCTATTTTCCGCATGGCCTGCAACAGGGAATCCCCGGTGCCCGGTTCAAGGTCAAGTAAAGTTGCCGCATGTTTTTTGGGTAAAACCAGGGTATGTCCGGGAGCGGCCGGATTCAGATCCAAAAAAGCCAGTACGTCTTGGTCTTCGTAAACCTTGGCGCAAGGAATTTCACCCTTGATAATTTTACAAAAAATACAGTTATCCACCGTCACTTACCCGCTTTTTACAAGATTTGCGTGTTGCCGCCGCAATGCGAAAGCCTTCCGGCGCGGCATCCTGCCGTTGATTTCGATTCCAAAGCAGGCTCAAAGGCTCTAGTACCATGTATCGCTTAAAACTACGCATGCGCTTCGTTTTAAGCGATAGGATCGCAAAGCAAAAACGCGGTTTTTGCTTTGCTCCGCCGCCGGAGCATTTCAACATTTTCAATGTTAAAATGCTCCGGATTTGGAATTGGAATAACCGGCTATTATTATTACTGTAAATAAAACTGAAAAATTATTCAATTCTTTTGTGCAAATAATGATATTTTATGCCGACAGACCCAACTAGAGCATTTCAACATTTTCAATGTTAAAATGCTCTAACCGTGCAAACGGAGGAACTATGCGCTTTTTGCATCCTGAACCCGCGGCCGGGCATCCGACTGTCCACCCTGTTTTCATCCCCTTTGCCGGTTGTCCGGTGCGCTGTGTTTTTTGTTCCCAGGAAGCGCAAAGCGGTACTTCCCATATGTGCGACAACGTCCTCGCGGCCAAGGCGCTCGCTGAAATCGCGCAGCTTGCCCCAGCCGGAAAATCTCCGGTGGAACTGGCTTTTTACGGCGGAACTTTTACCGCCCTGCCGCTGGAACTCATGGAAACTTTCCTCTCCGCGGCGAGCAGACTTAAAGAACAGGCCTTGATCAGCGCGGTGCGCTGCTCCACCAGACCTGACGCCCTGAGCATGGAACTGCTGCTGAAATTGAAAGCTCTGGGTCTGGACACGATTGAACTTGGAGTGCAAAGCTTTTGCGCCGAGCCGCTGGCCGCGTCGCAACGGGGTTACGCTCCGGAAACCGCCGTGCAAGCCTGCCATATGGTACGGGAAGCCGGCTTGACCCTGGGTATTCAATTGATGCCCGGGATGCCGGGAATGCGGAAAGAACATTTTTTATACGACCAGGAGCGCTGCGCGGCCATAAGACCGGATTTTGCCCGGCTTTACCCCTGCCTGGTGCTGGAAGGAACGGCTCTGGCCGAACTGTGGAGGAAAAAACTGTTCACCCCCTGGCCCCTGGAAATGGTGCTGGAACTGTTGCCGGAGGCTCTTTTGAATTTGTGGCGTGCGGGCGTTAAAATTATCCGCATGGGGCTGGCTCCGCAAAAAGGTTTGCCGGAGCGTATCCTGGACGGCCCCGCGCACCCGGCTCTGGGGCAGATTTTGCGCAGCCGGGCCTTATTCGGATTCATCGCGGAAAAAGTCCGGGCCTCCGGTTACGGGGAAGCAAGCTTGGCCTTGTATGCGCCAAAGCGTTTCCAGGGAGAGTTTTTCGGACACAGGAGAGAACTGGCTGAAAACTACGCCGGCATCCGGCTAGACCCTGAGGATGTACACTGGTGGGACAAGAATTGTTTTGAGCTTGTGCCGATTCAAGGTTTCTTGCCGCGGAAGAGCCGGAAGTAGCGCGGAAAAATCAAAATCAGCAGAAACAGCCAAAGCCCGAACACGGACAAGCGCACCCAGGAAACCAGCGAAGACGATTCGTCTCCGGGTTCAAGACTGGTGATGTTCGGGAAAAGGTTTAAAATTTGCACGCGCAGACCATAATAGCGAATAACCACTTGCCTGCCTTCCAGACTCACGGCCTTGGACTGCATATCCGCGGAGTCGAATTTAAAATAGGGGGGAAAGCCCCAGGCGGTATTCACATTGCTGAAAACACGCGAATTGTTGCCCTTATCCAGCACAAAAATATAATAGATATCCAGGGGCCTGTTGTCGTCAGCCCGGTCGCGCTCCACGGGTATGGCCTCCGCCCGCTTGGAATCTATGCCGGTAAGCGTGACCAGTTCTTTACGCGGCAGGTAATAATGCAACATGCAGGAAACCGCCAGGGTAAAAACCGCAAAAAAGCTCAGCGCGATCTTGAGCTTCATTTTATTGTCCGCCTTTAGCTGAACCGGCAAGGGCGCGGGCGTAAACATCCGCTCCATAATCATATAAATAACCCAAAAGATTCAGCAGAGAACGGCAAAAAGCGCGTAAAATCCCGGCGGCAAAGTTCCAGGCGAACCCCGGTTCCATTGACCGGCCATACGAAAAAGGCAGGAGGCAGGTGGGGCTGAGCGCCCAGCACCACG
Source organism: Deltaproteobacteria bacterium (assembly GCA_031266055.1). Lineage (GTDB taxonomy): Bacteria > Desulfobacterota > Desulfovibrionia > Desulfovibrionales > Desulfovibrionaceae > WRHT01. The sequence continues at coordinate 53,545 of JAISBT010000016.1, read as the reverse complement.
GCCCGCCCAGCACGGCCATGGGCAGGGTGGGCGCGTCCACGTCCGCTTTATCCGGAAGATCGTCGCCCTTGGAACTCAAGGGGGTTTCCCTGCAACTGCAATATATAATCCAGAGGCAGGAACCGAAGAAGGAAAGCAGCAAGGCAACGGCAAGGCCAAGAAAAATGAAAGCCGCGGCAAACAGAACAACATGCGCGAGTACGGCGCACAGCAAAAAAACGGCAATTTTGGAATTAGGCATGGCAACCCCTATGGCATTTTACGCTTGAGATTGTCGCTTAACGGCGAAGCAAGTTCGCCTCGCGACAATCTCGCTGCAAGGATTTGCAGGCAAATCCCCGCCGCGTATACATTTTCGTTAAACCGTCCGGGCAAGCCCGGCTGCCGCCCGGCTTTTTTCCTTCCTCGCCAGGAGAACCTGCACGACCAGCAGCAGGATAAACACGGACAGACCGGCAAGGTCGGTGTAGAAACCGCTGTCAATAAGGAAAAAAGCCCCGGTAAAGACCAGCAGGCGCAGAAGTATGTTCACCCTGGTGAAAAGATAGCCTTCAACGCCCACTCCAAGCATGAAGACGCCGAGGCATGCTCCGATGACCACGCGTAAGCCTTCAAAAAACGTGGTGTCGATCAAAAGCAGTTGCGGCGAATAGATAAACATGAAGGGGACAATGAACCCGGCTATGGCCAGCTTCACCGAGGCCAGGCCGGTTCGCATCGGATCGCCCCCGGATATGCCCGAGGCCGCAAAGGCGGCCAGGGCCACCGGCGGCGTCAGGTTGGCGAACATTGCGTAATAGAAGGCGAACAGATGCGCGGCTATGGGCGGAATGCCCAGGTCGGAAAGAGCCGGCGCCGCAATGGTCGCCGTAATGATATACGCCGGGATGGACGGTACGCCCATGCCCAGAATCATGCAGGTGATCATGGTGAAAATCAGCGTGAAGAGCAGGCTGTGCCCGCCCAGAGTGATGATGGTGTTGGCCATGGTCAGGCCGAAACCGGTTTTGGAGGTCACGCCGATAATGATGCCCACGCACGCGCAGGCAATGGCCACGGATACGGTCTGCTTCGCTCCGTCGGCAAAGGCGTCGCATATGTCTTTGAAACTCATCCTGGTGGAAGGCCGGAACGCGGCCACGACAATAGTGGCGACAATGGTGATTACCGCGGAAAAAACCACGGTGGTGCCGGAAAAAAGCAGGAGATAGAGCAGTAAAAAAATGGGCAGGAGCAGATGGCCCTTTTCGCGCATAACCGTTCTGACAAGGGGCAGGCGATCTTTGGGCAGGCCGTACAGGCCTCTTTTTCCGGCCCGCAACTGCACTTGAATGATGATGCCCAGGTAATAAAGCAGCGCCGGAATGGCCGCGTGAATGATAATGACGGAATAGGGCACGCTCAAAATTTCCGCCATGATGAAGGCAGCGGCCCCCATGACCGGAGGAAGGAGCTGTCCGCCCACAGAAGCGGAGGATTCCACCGCCCCGGCGAATTCCTTGGAATAACCCACTTTTTTCATCAAGGGAATGGTAAACGCGCCGGTGGTGACCACATTGGCTACAGCGGAGCCGTTAATGGAACCGAGCATCCCCGAGGCAATGACCGCCACCTTGGCCGGCCCGCCCTTGGTGTGCCCGGCGAGCGCCATGGCCATGTCATTGAAAAAAGCGCCCATGCCGGATTTGCCCATGACCGTCCCGAACAGAATGAACAGAAAAATGTAACTGGCCGCGACGCTTACCGAAGTTCCGTATATGCCTTCGGTATTCGCGAAAAAATGGTTGGAAAGCTGCACCCAGGTATAGCCGCGGTGGCCGAACAGTCCGGGCAGGCCCCGCCCGAACAGGCCGTACAGGACAAACACCAGGCTCAGGATGACCAGCGCCCAGCCGGAAACCCGCCTGGACGCCTCCAGAACCAACAGCACCAGCAAGGTGGCCATGGCCACATCGGCGGTATCGGGCCTGCCCGCCCGTTCCACAACACCCATAAAATCGATCCACACATAAAACGGCGCCACCAGGGACAAGGCAACCAGCACCCAGTCGTACCAGATAATTTTTTTATAGCTGCTTTTCTTGTTGAAAGGATACATGATGAAGGTCAGCGCCAGCATCATGCCGACATGGAGCGACCTGTGCTTGAGCACGACCGGGGTACCCATAAAGGAGGTGATAAAATGGTACAGGGTCACCGCGATGCAGAGCAGGTAAAAAAATTTCGCCAGGGGAGCGCTGGCCAGTTTACGGACACTGGACTCCTTGTCGATATCCTCAATAAGTTTCTGCTGCTCTTCCGTCAGCACGCCGTGCATGGCCTGGACAATGGCCTCATCCTGCACGTCGGACTCGTTGCCGGTCTGCGCCTTCTCCTGCAAAGCGCTTTCCCGCATAACCTCTGTTTCCTCTTTTTTTACGCCGGACATTTCATTCACCTTTTTTCAATAATTAAGCGCAATCTGGCATGGTGCGGGAAGTCGCTTCCTCTGGCGACATCCGCGCCGTCAAGCACGATTTCCCGGGTCGCGGTATGGGAGTTCAGCCAAACCAGTTCGGGAAAGACCTGCTCTATCCCTTCCATATGGATCAACCCGTCTTTAATATAGCACACGTGGCCTTTGTCTTCGGGTATTCCCGCCCCGAAGGCCGGGAAAGTTATGGCGTCCAGCACCAGGTTGTATGCAGCGTCCACGTGAAAGTATTCATTCCAGGGAATTTTTTCCAGAGAGTGAATCCAGCCGAAAAACAGGCGGCTGTTCGGTTTTGCCGGAACCTCCACATATACGAAACCGGTTTTCCAGTCGTAAATGCGCAGGACAATATCGTCAGGAACCTCACGCGCATACCCGCATCCGAATGCCAGAAGAGCGCTCCAGACCAGCGCCAGAACCATGGCCGCACGCGGAGCGCGCAAGCGCTCCGCGTGCGGCCGGCATAGCCTGGCCTTGTCGTCCCGCTCAGCGGTTATTTAAGCATTCCTTTTTCTGTGTAATACTTGACAGCTCCGTCATGCAGGGGAACAGAGGTTCCGACTATGCCCCGCAGGGCGGTTTCGGGTATAATGTTGACCCTTGCCGTGTTGTGGGAAGAATGAATGGCCGCCAGGCCGGGAGTCGAGTAAATATTGTCCAGCAGATCGTAAACGACATCCGCCGGAAGTTTCACGTCGACCAGCATAATGTTCATTACCGCGGCCGTCGTGGTGTCCTTGTCCGCGCCGTAGGTGGCGGCCGGGATGGTTGCCTCGATGTAGAAAGGATATTTTTTGATGAGGTTTTTGAGCGCGTCGCCTTCAACCGGAACAAAAGCGATTTTTTTGGTCACGCCAAGTTCTCTGATTGTGGCGTTGCCCAGGCCGGAAGTAACAAAGGCCGCGTCGCAGAGGCCGTTTTTCATCTGGTCGATGGCTTCGCCGTAGTTGAGGTAGTCAACCCGGCAATCCTTATACGTCATGCCGTGAGCTTCAAACATCATCCGCGCGTTGAGTTCAACGCCGGAATTCGGGGCGCCCACGCCCACGCGTTTGCCTTTGAGATCCGCAAAGGTTTTTATGCCGGAGTCAGCGGTGGTGACAATCTGGCAATAGTTGGGCCACAGTCCCATCATGGCGCGAAGATCCTTGGCCGGAGGCTTGCCCTCGTATGCTCCGAAGGCTTCCACCGCCTGAATGACCGAGTCGGCCATGGCAATGGCCATTTCACCCTGTCCGGTCAGCAGGGCGTTAATGTTTTCAGCGGTGGCGCCGGTTGCCGTAGCCGAGGTTTTATAACCCAGAGTTTTAATGAACGTGGAGAATGCGCCGCCAATGGGGAAATAAATGCCGCTGGACGGCCCGGTAAGCACGGTGATGAAATAGTCGCCACGCTTTACGGTCGGCTGGGCGGCGCTGCCGATGGACGAACAGAACATGAGAGACAAAATAATTGCCGAAACCACCAGGGTAAGCCGACATCTTTTCATATGACCTCCTGTTGAATACAACTTGGTATGGGACAGAACCTTTATATAATATATAAAAATAACTTTTTATCGGCTGAAAAGTCAAGAAACATTAGAGCGGTTTGACATTGAAAATGTCTGGAGCAGTTTAATTTTGAGACGCTCCCTCCGGCGCTTTACGGCGAAACATCGTTGCTGTCTTCATCCGTAGCTTCCTTCGTCGCAACGGCTGAAGCAAGTTTCGCCTGCGCCTGCGGAGCGGGCGGCGGTGCCCGCCGCCGGAGCATTTCAACATTTTCAATGTTAAAATTCTCTAACCGCTCTGCTGGAGCATTTTACGCTTGAGATTGTCGCTCCGGGGGACGCTATTCCCAGCCGCCGCCCAGAGCTTTATACAGGGTGAGTTTGTTGATTTCGTTGTTCAGCATGGTATTTACATAGGCCTGCTGCGCGGAAAAATAGACCCGCTGGGAATCCAGCACATTCAGAAAGCTGTCCACGCCCACTTCGTAGCGCAGGTTGGAAAGGTCATAAGACTGTTTTGCCGAATGGACAAAAGAAGTAACCGCGGCGATCTGTTCGGCGGAAGTGGAACGAAAAGCCAGAGTATCGGCCACTTCCCGGAAAGCGTTCTGGATGGACTCCTCATAGGCGGCCAGGGCGAGCTTCCGTTCGGTTTCCGACACCCGCAGGTTGGCGCGCAGCCTGCCGGTATCAAAAATCGGCAGAGAAACTACAGGGATAAAGTTCCAGGTGCGGCTGGCGTTTTCAAAGAGATTGCTCATTTCCGTGCTTATGGTTCCCAGGCTGCCGGTAAGGCCGATGCGGGGAAAAAAGCTGGCTCTGGCGGCGCCGATGTTGGCATTGGAGCTTTTAAGCCTGTGCTCGGCGGCCAGAATGTCCGGACGGCGCTCCAGCAGGTAGGAAGGCAACCCTTCGGGAACTTCTTTCAGGCTTTCAATATCGGCCAGCCTTTGGGGAAGAACCATATCGCCGGGCAGCGGACTGCCCAGGAGCAGGCTCAGGGCGTTTGCGTAGCGCAACGAAGCGGTGCGGAACTGCGCCGCGTCAACGCGGGCCTGATCCATGGCCGCTCCGGCCTGGTTCAAGGCCAGCTGCGAAGCAAGCCCCTGCTCGAAAAGCCTTTTGGCCAGATCATAGGACGTTTTGCGGCTCTGATAGGCGCTTTCGGTCAGGGCATACAGTTCGTTATAGGACGCCAGGGTCAGATAGGTGGAGGCTACTTCGGCGATAAGGCTCACCTGCGCGCTGTGCGCATTTTGGGTGAGCGCGAAGAAATTTTCCAGGGCCGCGTCTTCCAGGCTGCGTACCCTGCCGAAAAGATCCAGTTCAAAAGAGGTAAAGCCCACGCTCACAGAGTGTTGGCGTGAAATGGACGCCTGGCGGACAGGAGAAAGTTCCGCGGTTATGCGCTGGTTGCTGCTCTGGGCGCCGGCCTGAATAGTGGGGAGCAGATCCGCGCGTTGAATCTGGTACATGGCCCTGGCTTTTTCTATGTTCAAAAGCGCCATGCGTAAATTCCGGTTGTTTTCCAGAGCCAGCCCGATCAGGCGCTGCATGGAACTGTCCGAGAAAAATTCTTTCCAGGTGATATTCCCGGCTCCGGGTATCGCGTCAATTTCAACTTCCATGTCCCCGGCCGTTAAAATTCTGTCCGCAGAGGGCCGCCCGGCGTCGGACGTTTGGATGCTCTCCGGCGGGGCGGCATCCGGGGGAGAGGTTTCAGCGGGCGAAGAGGCGTCAGGAAGTTCCCCGGTTCGGGCGGTTTCCGGAACAGTCCAGGCTTTGTCCCTGGCGCTTTGATCTATCGCGGCCGCGCCCGGAGTTGCCGTATTGTCCTTCCAGGAAGCTCCGGCGTCCTCCATGACCTTCGTTCTGGCGGCAATTTCAGCCGCGGAAGCCGCTTTGTCCGGGTTTTCAGTTTCGGAATCCTGTCCGACTCCCTGGAATACGGGATATTCCGGAAAGCTTCCCGGAACGGGAGCATCCGGGCGTTCATAAACCGGGGCCAGGGTACAGGCCCCGGTCAGGAGCAGAAGCCACAGACAAAAAAAAGTTTTATTCACGGCAGGCATATTTGTTGTCCACAGTTTCAATTCAACTCACTGACGCGTGCGCGGTTGTTTTAATTTTAACCTTGAAGATTTTGGAAACCAGCACGAAAAATACGGGAATATAAAAAATGCCCAAGAGGGTGGCCGAAATCATGCCGCTCAACACGCCGGTGCCGATGGCGTTTTGCGCGCCTGATCCCGCTCCGGTGCTCATGGCCAGGGGCAGCACCCCCAGAATGAAGGCCATGGAAGTCATGATAATGGGGCGTATGCGCAGGCGGCAGGCCGCCACCGTGGCCTCGATAATGTCTTTTCCTTCTTCTTCCATGGTTTTGGCGAATTCGACGATCAGGATGGCGTTTTTGGCTGAAAGGCCGATAATGGTGAGCAGACCCACCTGGAAGTACACGTCGTTGGTCAGCCCGCGCAAATAGGCGCCGCCGACGGCGCCGATAATTCCAAGCGGAATGACCAGCATGACGGAAATGGGTATGGACCAGCTTTCATATAAGGCCGCAAGGCAGAGGAACACCACGATCATGGACACGGTATACAGCATGGGCGCCTGGTCTCCGGACAGCTTTTCCTGAAAGGACAGCGCCTTCCAGGCGGTACCCATACCCAGCGGCATAATTTCTCTGGCCAGCTCTTCAATCGTTTGCATGGCTTCGCCGGAACTGTGCCCGGGCGTGGCCTGGCCCAGGAATTCCAGGGCTGGAACGCCGTTAAAGCGCTCCAGCCTGGGAGATTCTCTTATCCATTCTCCGCGCGCCATACTGGACAGGGGAACCATGTCGCCTTTGGAGTTGCGTATGCGTATTCTGGAAAAATCCTCCGCCTGCGCGCGAAAATGCGGTTCAAGCTGGATGAAAACTCTTTTGGCCCGGCCGCGCTCAATGAAATTGTTCACGTAATAACCGCCCCAGAGGGATGAGATGGTACTGGTTATGGTGTTGATATCCAGCCCTTGGGCGGAGGCTTTTTCAATGTCGATTTCCAGGCGGTACTGGGTATTTTCACCCATTCCGTTCTGGCGCACGGCCATAAGCTTGGAGACTATATCCGGCCTGGTGTTTGCGGCGTAAAGAAGTTTATCCCGCATTTCGGCCAGAGCCGCGTGCCCGATCCCGGCGTTGTCCATAATTTCTATATCAAAGCCGGAAGAAATGCCCATGGAGGGAATCGCCGGAGGCACCAGGGTATAGACCATGCCGTCGCCGGTGTAGAGCAGGTTGCGCATGGCCCGGGCGGCAACGGCCGGCGCTCTCTGCCTGGCTTCGGTTCTTTCTTCCCAGGGTTTAAGGCGTATAAACCCGACTCCCATGTTCTGCCCCATGCCGTTGAAGCTGAACCCGGCAATGCTTGTAATGGCGCTGACCGTATCGCTTTCGTTTTTTTCGTAATATTCCCGGATTTTTTCCATTACTTCGCCGGTGCGCTCGAAGCTTGCGCCATCGGGCAGTTGCACCTGGTACAGCAGTATGCCCTGATCTTCCTCCGGCAGAAACGAGGTGGGCAGGCGCAGCAGGAAAAAGGCCAGCCCGGCTATGAGGACGCAGTAAACCAACATCATGATCAGCGGGTGTTTGAGCATCAGGGCCACCGAACCGGTATAGCGGCGCACAAACGCGTTGAAAGCGCGGTTGAACCAGCCGAAAAATCCGCTGCTGCGCCTTACGTGCGCGGCCGGCCGGCTGGAATGGCGCATCATGGTGGCGCAAAGGGCCGGGGTGAGCACAATGGCTATAAGCACTGAAAGCGCCATGGCCGTGACCACGGTTATGGAAAACTGCCGGTAGATAACCCCGGTGGAGCCGCCGAAAAAGGCCATGGGCACAAATACGGCGGAAAGCACAAGGCCTATGCCCACCAGGGCGCCGGTGATCTGGGTCATGGATTTTCTGGCCGCGTCGCGGGGAGACAGGCGTTCTTCGTCCATAACCCGCTCCACGTTTTCCACCACCACAATCGCGTCGTCAACCAGCAGGCCTATGGCCAGAACCATGCCGAACATGGTCAGGATGTTGATGGAAAACCCGGCAATGCCCATAACGGCGAAAGTACCCAGCAAGACCACCGGGATGGTGATGGTCGGTATAATGGTGGCCCGGAGGTTTTGCAGAAACAGGTACATAAGCAGAAAAACCAGAATAACGGCCTCGACCAGCGTTTTGACCACTTCCAGCAAGGATACGCGGATAAAAGGCGTGGTGTCGTAAGACACGACGGTTTCCATGCCGGCCGGGAAAAATCTGCTCAATTCATCAATTCTTTCCTGTATCCTGTTGGCGACATCCATGGCGTTGGCGCCGGTAGCCAGTTTTATGCCTATGCCCGCGCTGGGTTTGCCGTTATAATTCACCTGCGCCATAAAGCGCTCGGTTTCCAGTTCCACTCGGGCTATATCTTTGATCTTGACCGTGGAGCCGTCCGGGTTTGTACGCAGCAGTATGCCCGCGAACTGTTCCGGGGTTCTGAATTTGCTTTGGGCGATAACCGTAAAATTGACGCGTTGCCCGGCCACGGGCGGCCCCCCGCCTATTTCCCCGGCCGGGGCGTCGATATTTTGCGCTCTGATGGCGGCGATCACCTCGGTGACGTTCATTTTATATTTGCTGAGCAAATCCGGATCCAGCCAGATGCGCATGCCGTATTGCATGCCGAAAAGCTGGGTATCGCCCACCCCCGGCACCCGGCTCAAGGGATCTATGAGGTAGGAATTCATGTAGTCGGCGAGGTCGGACTGGGTCATGCTGCCGTCTTGCGAAATGAAAGCCAGCACCAGAAAGAAGTTGGCGGTGGATTTGTTGATGACAATACCCTGGCGCTGCACTTCTTCCGGCAGCATGGACATGGCAAGCTGCAATTTGTTTTGCACCTGTACCTGGGCTATGTCCGGGTTGGCTTCCTGGGTGAAGGAAACAACTATGTTGGATCTGCCGGCGCTGTCGCTGGTGGAGTACATATAGTTGAAATAATCCAACCCCTTCATCTGCTGCTCGATGATTTGCGTAACCGAGTTTTCCACCGTCTGGGCGGAGGCGCCGGGGAAGGAAGAAGTGATGGAAATTTCCGGAGGGGCTATGTCCGGGTACTGGTTGACGGGCGAAACAGGTATGATCAGGGCCCCGCCGAGCATCATCAGCATGGCGATAACCCAGGCGAAAATGGGCCGGTCAATGAAAAAATGGGACATTCAGCGTCCCTGCCCAAGGTTGGAAGCTTCAGCCGCTGCCGGGGAGGCGCCGGCGTCAACGGCTTTTACCCTGGTGCCGCCGCGCAGCTTCAGGCTGCCTTCCACAATTATTTTTTCACCCGGCAAAAGCCCGGAGACGGGTTTCCCCGCTTCCCGCAATTTTACGGCTTCTTCCGGGCGCACGGGGGCGCTGTTTGCCGTGCGCAGCCCGGACATGACGATCCAGGAGCCTTCAAAGCTGCCGATGCTGTCGTCAAAAACGCGCAGTTCCACCGCTCCCTGTTCATCCACCACCAGCACATAGGGCTGTCCTCTCTGGTTGCGCTGCACGGCCTGCTGCGGCACCAGCAGGGCGTCTCTTATGCTGCCTTCGTGAATTTTGGCCCGGACGAACATGCCGGGCAGAATAAATTTATCCGGGTTGTCCACCACCGAACGCAAGGTGATGGATCCGGTGCTCTGATCCACGGATACGTCCAATATTTTGAGTTTGGCCGGCAACGCGTATGGCTTGCCGTCTTCCAGAGTAAGCTCGACTTCAATTTCGCCGGGTTTGCCCGGAATGAGCGTGCCTTCCTTGATATAACGCAGCAGTTTGAGGTATTCGCTGCTTGACTGCACAACGTCTATATTGATAGGATCCATCTGGTGGATCATGGAGAGCGGCGCGCCCTGCCCGGCTGTGACCAGGGTGCCTTCCGTGACGTTGGAAATGCCTATGCGGCCGGCTACCGGGGCGAAAACTTTAGTGTAATCAAGGCTTATTTTGGCGGTTTGCACCGCTGCCTGGGCAGCGGCCATTTCCGCCTGGGCCAGGCGGTAGTTGGCCATGGCCGTGTCATAATCCTGCCTGCTGACCGCCTTGGCGTCAACTATTTTGGCGTAGCGGTCGGCGGTGAGCCTGGTATTGGTCAAATTGGCTTCGGCCCGCTGGCGCTGCGCCAGGGCGGTGGCGTAATTGGCCTCGTAAATGGCCGGATCAATCTGGTACAGCTGCTGCCCCTCGGCAACATCGCTGCCTTCGGTGAACATGCGGGCCAGAATAATGCCGTTCACCTGGGGGCGTACTTCGGAAATTCTATAGGCGGTCGCGCGTCCGGGCAGGTCAACCGTGATGGGAACGTCCCGCGGGGCCAAAGTATGCGTTTTTACTTCGGGCAGCGGCGGCGAAGCGGAGGAGGGGGCGGATTGTTTGCTGTCGTCCGAACAGCCGGAAAGCATGGCAAACAATATGCAGCACAGGAAAAATAAAAAAACGCGGCGATAAATACCCGAATGCGGGCAAGAACCGCGTAAACCGGCAATATTTGGCATGGCTTACCCTGAATAAAGTTGTATCAATATAATAAATATATTGAAATTGCCATATTTATACTATATTTATTAGATATGTGTCAATCAAATTTATCCGCAAAAAGATCATATTGAAATTCGGCAGGGTGTCAAGATGCAAAGCCGCAAGACAAGGAGCTACAAGTCGGGCATACGCCGGAGGCAGGCGCAGGCCACCATGGAGCGCATAGCCGATGCGGCGGACGCGCTCATGAAGAGCCAGGGCTACGAAAAAACCAGCATTAACGCCATAGCCGCGGAAGCCGGAGTTTCCACCCAGACGGTATACGCTGTTTTCGGCTCCAAGCAGCGGCTGCTTATTTACCTGATGGGCAGAAAAATGGACAGCGACTATGCCGGCTACAAACAGGAAATGTGCGCCGAACTCTCCGCTGAAAATATGGCTGAAAAGTTTGCGCAACTGGCCTGCTCCCTGAACCGGCGGCAGCATATGGACATGTCGGCTTTTGGCGGTTTGGGGCCGGTGTATCCGGAACTGCGGTGTCTGGTGGACAAACATTACCATATGCGCGGCATATTGTTTGAAGAGTATCTGGGCAGGCTGGACGAGCGTGAACGGATGGAACTTTTTGCGCCCACGGCGGGCGGCAGGCGCCGGCTTGAACTGATTACCGCCCTGACGGACGGGGGCTTTTACCACAAGCTTATCGAGCATGCCGGCTGGCCCCCGGCTTTATTTGAGCGGGTGCTGATCCGGCTCCTGAATGAGGCGGTGAAAATCGCGGAATTTGAGTAATTGGCTAATTGAACGAGTCACGCGACTTGTCGCACGGTTTTCAGGCGAAGCCGCCCTGCCGCAACCACGTCCGGCTGGGCATTGTTCGCATAGGAAAGAGCAGCGTGCGGCTGCTACGAGAGGCCGGCGGCAAGCCGGTTTATTTCATCAAGGGACAGGCCGGTTGCGTCACTGATATCATCGTGCGACATATTTTTCCGCAGAAGGTTCCGGGCGACTTCCAATTTTTCTTCCTGCCGTCCTTCCTGCCGTCCTTCATATCGGGCATCGCCAAGAAAGGAATCCAAGTCCATACGAGCTTTTTCCCTGGCCTCGGCCAAGGCTCTGCTCCGTTCATCTCCGCTCAGGACTTTAATGACGCCCCAGGCTTCATTGATAGCCGGGTTCGTTTGCGCGAGGTTCATAAAATCCTCCTCTGTCGTTGCGCTGAAAAAACGCATCCAGTTACCCAACTGCGTTCCATCAGCCTCATGGATCTTTGGTAACTCCAAGATATTGATTTCTATAGAATCAGGAAAACGTGCCTTTGTTTTTTCGTCATAAAGACGAAAACAATTATGGTAGGCTTCATTTTCCTTGATCATCACAAAATCAGCGATCAGGATGCTGATGGCTCTGTTAATTTTGTCATATGGATAGCCGCTTTTAACCTGTTCAACAAGCATCTTGGATGTGTAAAATTGCATCCTTTTCCAGATTGAACGTTGTTGCCTTATTTGCACTTCAATATCAATCACCTTGCCTGAGCCGGCGGTGATTTTAACATCCAGAATCCCAAGCTTGTCCTCAATATATTCTCTGTCCAGATTCGGATCAACCACAGTCAAATTTTTGTAATCTTCGGCGGGTAAGTCCAATACTGACTTGAGAAAATCCCTCAATACATTCAAGTTTTCTCCAAAAACCTTGTGAAAGACAAAATCGTTGGTTGCCGAAAGCGGTTTTAACTCCATAGGCGTGGCTCTCCTCAGATAGGAAAAATATAAGGCTTTCTCGCTTAAAACTCAAGCAATCGCAAGGGAAAAACCAGTGCGGCCCCATGCGCGCAACCGGAGCCGCCTGTTTCGCATCCAGGGTGGTTTTTGGCTTCCAGGCGGATACATGGCCCGGCTCATCCTGCATACGCTATAAAACCCAAGGTATCTCAAGGTATCCAAAGTGAAATTGAAACTTTATCGCTCATATTCCGCATGTTTTGGCAAAAGCGTCCGCCTGCCCGTTCAATTCGGGCTGCTCTTCAAGCATCATGGTGAAGTGGTTCGCCCCGGTCCGGTAGAAATGCAGATCCGGCAGGAGTTCTCTGACCGGAGCGTAAGCGGACTCGGCATACAGCGGCGCGCCCTTCCCCATGGCGCCCGCGGCATATACGAGGAGTACCGGGCATTTGACCAGGCCGTATACCTCAGCGTGCTTATATTCCGTTATGTCCAGCAGATCTTCCCTGATGCGCTCCGCTTCCCCTTTGTATTTGCACTTTCCTCCTCCGCACGGGCCGACTTCATGCGCGGCCGCCGCCGCGATGAACCGGTTCCAGGCCAGACCCAGGGAGGCATAGTTGGGCTTCACCGCTTCAATATACTCTTCCGGGCTTGAGAACACCTTGTCCATACGGGACAAGGCCGGGGCAAGCTTTGCGGCGTCTTCCCCGGTGCAGGCCCCGCCGCCGTCGAACAGGATGACCCCGGCCACCTTGCTGTTCAGGCCGGCAGCGACGCCGGAGATATACCCACCCATGGAATAACCCATAAGCAATACTTTTTTCGCCGGAAGCGCGTCGATGATTTCCGAAGCGTCCCGCGCATGCATACGCATACCGGAGGGTTTGTCCGCAGGGGAGCTTTCGCCGCGCCCCCGCACATCATAGGCCAGGACATGGTAACCCCTGGAAGCGAGAAATTCTGAAACCGCAGCCATATAATAGCTGTTGGCGGTTAAGCCGTGAATGCCGAGAATGGTGTTGGGCTTGGGGTCGCCCCATTCAAGCATGAAAAATTTTTTTCCGCCCACAGTATGTTGAGATGTTTTCAAGGTTCCCTCCGTTATTCAGCCCGCATGGCTTTTATGATCCGCTTGTAGCCCTCCAGCATGAACGCTATGAATTGGTCATTTATATCCGCGGCTCTGGCAAAAATAATATTATACTGGTTCTTTTGGTTTTCGGGGGCGTAAGACTCCGCATCGCACAGTACGGGCACATATCCGAAGCGCAGCAAATAACCGATGGTTTCACTGTCCGACCACTGTCCGCGCCACAAGCTCCCCTGTTCCACCTCGATGAACAGCGAGGCAACGGACTGCCGCTCCAGCGATTCCCGGAACCCTGTCAGCACTTTTTCCTGGGCGCCTTCCACGTCAATCCACAGGGCGATATTCCCGGCCGGATGTTCCCGGACAAACGCGTCTCCGGTTATGGCGGGCACGGACACGCTTTGCGCGGGCAAATCCGTCCTGTCCATGAGCGAGTTGCGCATGGACAGCCCCGCGTTTTCCTCGATCAGGTTAAAGGACGCCATGCCGTTTATGTCGGCAACAGCCAGGTTCAGGTAGGCGATGTTCCGTTTGTGAAACTGCTCCCGCCGCTTGAAATGCCTGTATACATCCGGGCTGGCTTCAAAGGCCGCCACATGGATGCGCGGGAACAACAGGCGCATTTTTTTGGAATAATCAGCCTGAAAGGCCCCGATCTCCATGCTCAGATCCGGTTTGAGCAACTGTTGCAGGTGTATGAACATGGAGCCGGCCAGAGTGCTGGTTTCGACACGGGTCAGGTTTTCCGGAAAAAGCTGATGCTGCCAGGAGATCAGCAGGCAACTCAGCGCTTCCGCGGCCGGGTGTTTTACTGTGGAGTGCATGGCGAATTTTCCTGATGCGACAAGTATTATGTCACGCCACATAAGCGCGGAAACCCGGGTTTGTCAACACGGTAGAGGCGCGGCAAAACAGAAACGGCGCGTCATGACGGCTTGCGTTTGCTGCTTTACATTGGCGCTTTTTAGCCATAAAAGAATTTTTTATCCTTTTGCGGGGGTTTGGAAAATGAGGCATTTTATCGGCATACACGATTTGGGTTTCGCCCGGGCAAACAAGATACTCGCGCGGGCGCTGGAAATGAAGCAAAACAAATACCGCAGCCGGCTCCTCGAGGGTAAAGTCATTGCGCTCATTTTTGAAAAGGCGTCCACGCGCACCCGCGTTTCTTTTGATGTCGGCGTGCGCCAGCTTGGAGGCAGCACCATCCTGCTCACTCCGGCGGAAAGCCAGCTTGGCCGGGCTGAACCTTTGCGCGATACCGCGCGGGTACTTTCCCGTTACTGCGACGGTCTGGTGGTGCGCACTTTCGGCCAGGCCAAACTGGAAGAGCTGATGGCTTTCGGCAGCATACCGGTGATCAACGCGCTTACGGACGAGGGGCACCCTTGCCAGGTGCTCAGCGATCTTCTCACCATTTATGAGCGTACTCCGGATTTTTCCAAACTGCGTGTTTCCTGGATTGGGGACGGCCACAACATGGCCCGTTCCTGGATGGAGGCGGCCATTTATTATCCGTTTGAGCTTTTTATGGCCTGCCCCAAGGGTTACGAGCCGGACAGCGCTTATGTTGACGCCTGCGGGAAGGCCGGAGCCAGAATATTTCTGTGCAACGATCCCCGGCTGGGCATAGCCGGGGCGCATTATGTCAATACCGACGTCTGGGCTTCCATGGGACAGGAGGAGGAACAGCTTGAACGCGTCAAGGCTTTTAAAGATTTTTGCGTGGATGAAGAGCTGATGGCTCTGGCGCGGCCGGACGCCAAATTTTTGCACTGCCTGCCGGCGCACCGGGGTGAAGAAGTCAGTGAAGCGGTCTTTGAGAGCGAAAATTCCCTGGTTTTTGATGAGGCGGAAAACCGCCTGCATATGCAGAAAGCGCTTATGGAATGGGTGTTCAGCGGTGATTAGCCGAACTTTCTATAAAGGATGTCAGGATGAGCAAAAAAATAAATAAAGTTGTACTGGCCTACTCCGGCGGCATGGATACCTCCGTTATCCTTAAATGGCTGCAAATCCGGTATGAATGCCAAGTAATCACCCTTACCTGCGATTTGGGGCAGGAAGAGGATCTGGAGGGTGTGGATAAAAAAGCCGCGGATACCGGAGCGGTTAAAGCTTATGTGGAAGACGTGCGGGAAGAATTTGCCGCGGATTTCGTTTTTCCGGCCTTCAGGGCCGGGGCAATCTATGAAGACCGCTATCTTTTGGGTACTTCCATCGCCAGGCCGCTCATAGCCAAGCGTCTTGTCGAAGTGGCCCGCGCAAACGGGGCTGACGCCGTGGCGCATGGAGCCACGGGCAAAGGCAACGACCAGGTGCGTTTTGAGCTTTCGGTCATGGCTCTGGCCCCGGATTTACAGGTGATAGCGCCCTGGCGTCTTTGGGAGCTTAAATCCCGCACGGATTTGGCCGCTTTCGCGGAAAAGCACGGAATCCCGCTGTCAAGCGGAGCCAGGCATTACAGTATGGACAGAAACATGCTGCATTTGAGCTTTGAGGGCGGCGAACTGGAAGATCCCTGGCTGGAGGCGCGGGAGGGCAGCTTTGTGCTGACCGTGCCGCCGGAAAAAGCTCCCGATGAAGCCGAATATGTCAGCATGGATTATGAAGCTGGCGATCCGGTGGCGGTAAACGGCCAAAGGCTCAGCCCGGCAGCCTTGATTAAAACCTTGAACGCTCTGGGCGGCAAACATGGCGTCGGGCGTATTGATATGGTTGAAAATCGCTTTGTGGGCATGAAAGCCCGCGGAGTGTACGAAACACCCGGAGGAACCATCCTGCACGCCGCCCACCGTGATCTTGAAGGCATCTGCCTGGATCGCGAAGTCATGCATCTGCGGGACAGCCTTGTCCCCCGTTACGCCGCGTGTATTTATAACGGTTTCTGGTACGCGCCGGAACGCGAAGCCATTCAGGCGCTGGTGGATCAAACGCAGAAAAGGGTGACCGGCACGGTGCGTCTGAAACTTTATAAGGGCAACGTCCTGCCGGTAGCGCGTAAATCGCCTTATTCCCTGTTCCGGCAGGATTTGGCGACCTTTGAGCGGGATGAAGTGTATAATCAGGCCGACGCGGCCGGGTTTATCCGGCTGAACGGCTTGCGTCTGCAAGGCTACGCACGGGATCTGATAAAATAGCTCCGCGGAGCTTTCCGGACGTAAAGGAAGTTTTGGCCAATGAACGAAAAACCGATGTTGCGCGGGGAGATTTTTGCGGAAAACACCGCCGCCATAGCCGAGGAGTATACGGAATCCGTTTCCTACGACCGCAAGCTGTTCCGCCAGGATATAAAAGGTTCCAGGGCGCATGCGCGAATGCTGGCCAGACAGGGGGTTTTGACCGGGCCGGAAGCGGAGGAACTTTTGCGCGGGCTTGATCTGGTGCAAAAAGAGATTGAAGAGGGCGGCTTTGTCTGGAAGCGCAAGCTGGAAGACGTGCATATGAATATAGAAAGCCGTCTCACCGAACTGGTGGGCGAGGTCGGCAAGAAGCTGCATACCGGGCGCAGCCGCAACGATCAGGTGGCTTTGGACTTTCGCCTCTTCGTGTCTGACGCCCTGGAAAACTGGCAGCGCTTGTCCAAAGAGCTGATCCGCGTTTTAACGGACAAGGCCGAAGAGCATCAGGAAGTTATTTTGCCCGGCTGCACGCATATGCAGCCGGCTCAGCCGGTTGCTCTGGCGCAGCATCTGCTGGCTTACGCCTGGATGCTCAAACGTGACTTTGAGCGCATGGCCGACGCGGCCGCGCGGGTGCGGGTTTCTCCCCTGGGCGCGGCGGCGCTGGCCGGCACCACCTACCCGCTGGATCCGGATTTTGTGGCGGAACAACTGGGCTTTACCGGGTGTTTCGCCAACAGCATGGACGCTGTTTCCGACCGGGATTTCGCGCTGGAACCCATGTTCGGAGCGGCTTTATGTATGGCGCACCTTTCACGGCTGTGCGAAGATATAATTATCTGGGCCAATCCTGCTTTTGGCTTTGTGCGTTTGCCGGATGCTTTTTCCACCGGCTCCAGCATCATGCCGCAGAAGAAAAACCCGGATGTGGCGGAGCTTGTACGCGGCAAAAGCGGCCGGGTGTATGGGGATCTGTTCAGCCTGCTGACCACGGTAAAAGGGTTGCCCATGACCTATAACCGCGATTTGCAGGAAGACAAGGAACCTTTTTTTGACGTCCACGAAACCCTGAGCGCGTCCCTGGCGGTAATGGCTGCCATGCTCAAGGAACTGCGCTTCAATGCCGGGCGGATGCGGGACAGTTTGAGCCGCGGCTTTGTCAATGCCACCGAACTGGCGGACTATCTTGCGGGCAAGGGCGTGCCTTTCCGCGAGGCGCACCGTCTTACGGGCAGAGCCGTGGCCCTGGCCGAAGGGCGCGGCTGCGGCCTTGAAGATTTGCCTCTGGATGCATTCAAAGATATTTCTCCGCTCGTCGAGCAGGATGTCTATGCCGTGTTGAGTTTCGAGGCCGCGGTAAAGAGACGCGAAAGCCCTGGCGGCACCGGCCCCCGGTCTGTTGCCGGACAGCTTGTTTCCCTGCGCGGCTGGCTGGGTTAGCCTGTATACGCTTTCCGGCTTGCCCAGCCGCAAATGGCGGCGCGGCGGCTTATGCCGCCGGCGCGAGGCGGGATTTATTCCCGCCGAAGCAAGACATGGAGCGAAGCGGTTATAAATCTATTGCCGGACAGCTTGCTTCCCTGCGCGGCTGGCTGGGTTGTATTGACAACAGCTAGTATTTTATCTATTTTTATCAAAAATAGGAAATAATAGCTATTATGTTAAATATTAATCTTCAAACGCCTAAAGACGTCCGCCTGAGCATTGCGGCCAGAGCCAAAGCGCAGCGGCTCGCCCTGAACATTTCCCAGAAGGAACTGGCCGAATGTAGTGGGGTCAGCCTGGGCTCGGTCAAACGTTTCGAAACAGGCGGGCTCGTCTCCTTGTCGGCGCTTCTTGAAATTGCCCTGGCGCTTGGCCGGCTGGAGGATTTCGGCCACTTGTTCGCCGCGCCGGAAAAACCGGCCAGCCTGTTCACACCGGAACCTAAAAAACGCCTGCGCAGCGGCAGGAGAAAGATATGACTTCCGGAGACGCCGCATTTCCCGAGCGCCTGGACGTTTTTTGCAATCTGCGCGGCGTCAGACATTTTGTCGGCAGGCTGGCACAAAGAGGCAGAAGCCTCCTCTTCGAGTACGACCGGATCTTTTTGGCATCCGGCATAGAGCTTTCCCCTTTCAAACTCCCCTTGCGCCCGGGAGTTTTTGAAGACAAAGACCGTACCTTCGGCGGGTTATTCGGCTTGTTCAACGACAGCCTGCCTGACGGCTGGGGATTGCTGCTTTTGGATAGAGTCTTACGGAGCAAAGGCATGCGCCTGGAGGACATTTCTCCGTTCCGCCGGCTGGCTGTGGTTGGAGACGGCGGCATGGGCGCGCTGGAATACATCGGCGGCGATAAGCGAAGCGACGGTGCTTCGCGCGTTCCCTTGCTCCTTGACGGCTTGGCGGAGGAAGCGCGGAAAATTCTGGCCGAGGAAG
Source organism: Deltaproteobacteria bacterium (assembly GCA_031266055.1). Classification (GTDB taxonomy): domain Bacteria; phylum Desulfobacterota; class Desulfovibrionia; order Desulfovibrionales; family Desulfovibrionaceae; genus WRHT01. The sequence continues at coordinate 34,674 of JAISBT010000016.1, read as the reverse complement.
ATTCGCCCCTGGAGACCGTGAACGAACTACTCAGGCTTGGCGGGTCATCAGGCGGCGCCAGGCCGAAAATTTTGGCGGATGTCTCCGCTGACGGCTCTGCCATTCTACCCGCCGGAATGGGCGGGCCGGGGTTCGCGCCCTGGCTGATCAAGTTCCATGCCCGTGAAGAGGCGCGCGATCAGGGTTTGGTGGAATACATATATTCCGTCATGGCCAGGGACGCTGGCGTGGAAATGCCCGAGACGCGGCTTTTTCCCTCCGCAACAACGGACGGTTTTTTCGGGGTAGCGCGCTTCGACAGGGAAAACGGGCAAAAGGTGCACGCGCATACGGCCTGCGGGCTGTTGCACGCGGAGCATCGCCATGCTTCGCTGGACTATGAGAACCTGATCAAGCTGACCAAGGTACTGACCGGCGACGTGCGTGAAGTGGAAAAGATGGTTCGGCTGATGGTGTTCAACGCCAAAGGCGGAAATCGTGACGACCACGCCAGGAATTTCTCCTTTCTGCTGGACGCGCAAAACCATTGGAAGATGGCCCCGGCCTACGACCTTACCCCCTCCGCCGGATTCAGCGGCGAGCATAGCGCCATGGTCAACGGCAAGGGCCGTGACATAACAGACGCGGATCTTGCGGCAGCGGCTTCGGTTGCCGACGTTTCAGGCGCCATGGTGCGTGAGGCCGTCCAGCGAACCGAGGAGGCGCTTTCCCGCTTTGAGCAGTTGAAGAGGGAATTGGGTCAGGCGTTACCCGGGGCCGGGCGGGCTTATTTGCTTGTATGATCGGCCCCGGCCTCTCGCGGATGGGGATATGGTGAGCCCGCTCACCTATGTGTAGAGGCCGAAACTGGGCAAGAGCGTGCCGCGCAGTTCTTCCAGCGCCTGTTCGTGCGCTTTGGCCGAGTCTTCGGAAAAGCAGGCAAAAATAATCTTTTCAAAAACATTTTTTTCTTGCAGAAAGTTCACTACAGTACGCACGGCCACACGGGCGGCTTTTTCCCCGGGGTAGCCGTAAACGCCCGCGGATATGGCCGGGAAGGCTACCGTCCCGGCTCCGGCCTGCTCCGCCAGCCGCAGGGAATTGGCATAGGCCAGGGCGAGGAGCGCCTCTTCGCCGGAACTTCCTCCGCGCCAGACCGGGCCGACGGTATGTATTACCCATTTGGCGGGCAGATTGTAAGCCTTGGTCAGGCGGGCCTCCCCGGTGGGACAACCCTTCAGCTTCCGGCATTCTTCCATAAGTTCTCTTCCGGCGGCGCGATGAATCGCGCCGTCCACCCCGCCGCCGCCCAGAAGGGAGTTGTTGGCCGCGTTTACAACGGCGTCCACCCGCAGGACGGTGATGTCGCCGGTGTGAATCTCCAGCGTATCCAGAACGGATGACAAGATAGGCATGACAAGCTCCTGTTTTTGGAATATATTGTATCAGTTCAAGGCGGGTTTTGGAACTCCCGGTTCACACCCGCCGTTTCGCTCAAAGAGGCTGGTGTCGCGAGGCGAACTTGCTTCGCCGTTAAGCGGCAATCTCAAGCGTAAAATGCCATAAGTGTGACATGGTACTGGAATATATTACAGCTTTCCAACACGCAATGCGGGGGGATACATGTTTAACGAAATTGTGCGGGATGTCTACCAGATAGAAGTGCCTCTGGCGGACAGCCCTTTGAAGGCGACCAACGCGTATTTGATAAAAAGCGCGAAAGGCAGGCATTTATTGATTGATAACGGCTTCAACCAGCCGGAGGCGCGCAGATCCCTGCTGGAGTCGCTGGACGCCCTCAAGGTTCGCCTGGAAGAAGTGGATTTTTTCATTACCCACGCCCATGCCGACCACTGCGGGCTGACTTCGGTTTTATGCGAAAATGCCGCATCCACAGTCTGGAGCGGCGGGGAGGACAGCGCGATAATCCGGGAAACCATGCTTGCTCCGCAAAGAGCGGACAGTTTTCTGGGCCTCAATGACTATTGGGACGGAATTTTTTTGTATATGGGAAAACACGGCGTTCCCCGCGCGGTATTGGAAAAACTTGCGCTGGATCACCCTGCCAAGGCTTACAGCATGGACGCGCCGGTTGATTTCAGCATAGCCGGAGAGGGCGATGTTCTGGAATACGGGCGGTTTCGCCTGCGCGTCATCAGTGTGCCCGGCCACTCTCCGGGGCATTTGGCCCTGTACGACGAGCGGGAAAAAATATTTTTCGCGGGAGATCATATTTTGAGCAACATCACTCCCAATATAGCGTCCTGGGGTAAATACTTCGATTACCTCCGGCAGTATCTGGGGAGCCTGGACAAGGCCGCCCGCATGGATATTGCGCTCACTTTGCCCGGGCACCGCGTTGTTATAAGAGATACCGCCGGACGTATTGCCGAACTTAAAAAACACCATGCCGGGCGTCTGGATGAGGTGCGCGGCATTTTGAAAGGAAGCGCAAGGCCCCTTACGGCATATGCCGTGGCGGCTCAAATGCGCTGGGCGCTGAGGTACAGGGATTGGGAAGAGTTTCCCGCGCCGCAGAAATGGTTTGCCGCCGGCGAGGCCTCCACGCACTTGCTCTATCTGGAAGGTCTTGGCGAACTGCGCGCGGAAGACACGGGAGATCTGTACCTGTATTCGTGCAACTGTTGAAATGCTCCGCTTCAATGTTAAAATGCTCTAAATTTTAACCTCTGTTTTGGGGTGATAATTATGCCGGATTTGCGTTATAAAAGAATTCTGCTTAAAATAAGCGGCGAAGCCTTGGCGGGTGGGCGTTTTGGGATAGACCCGGCCACGGTCTCGCAGATATGCACTGAAATCGGCGAAGTTCTGGAGTATGGCCTGCAGCTTGCCATGGTCATCGGCGGAGGCAATATTTTCAGAGGAATGGCGGCTTCGGCCCAGGGCATGGATCGTTCCAGCGCGGATTATATGGGTATGCTGGCTACGGTCATGAACGCCGTGGCGGTGCAGGATGCGTTGGAAAAACAGGGCCACGCCACCAGAGTGCTTTCGGCCATCACCATGCAGGAAGTATGCGAACCGTACATTCGCCGCCGGGCGGAGCGCCACCTGGAAAAAGGCCGGGTGGTGATCTGCGCCGGGGGAACAGGCAACCCTTACTTTACGACAGACACCGCGGCGGCGCTGCGGGGCATGGAACTCAGGTGCGAAGCCATTGTAAAGGCCACCAAGGTTGACGGCGTGTATAACAAAGACCCTTTGAAGAACGCGGATGCCGTCAAATATAAAAATATTTCCTATGACGCGGTCATAAGCCGGCGTCTGGGCGTGATGGACACGACCGCCATATCTCTGGCCATGGAAAACAATGTGCCCATTATTGTCTGCGGAATGTTGAACGGAGATATAAAGAGGCTGGTTCTGGGCGAAGAAGTCGGTACCGTTGTGCAAGGAGAAAAGTAATGGAAAAATTGAAAAAAGAGGCGGAGGAACGTATGGGCAAGGCCATAACCGTTCTGGAGCGCGAGTTTTCCGGTTTGCGCACCGGCCGGGCAAGCGCCGCGCTCATAGAAAACATCAAAGTCGATTATTACGGCACGCCCACGCCTGTGCATCAGATAGGCTCGGTGTCTGTGCCGGACAGCCGCACCATTACGATTCAGCCCTGGGACAGGGGCGCCTTCGCCCCGGTGGAAAAAGCCATCCTGAAGTCGGATCTGGGCCTCAACCCGGTGAATGACGGCAAGATCATCCGCATAGGCATTCCGCCGCTGACGGAAGAGCGGCGCAAGGATTTGGTCAAAGTGGCGCGCAAGTATACCGAAGAATGCAAGGTAGCCATACGCAATGTCCGCCGTGAGGCCAACGAGGCTCTGAAAAAGATGGAAAAAGACAAAGCCATGGGCGAAGATGACGGCAAGAAGGCGCAGGATTTTATTCAAAAGCTCACGGACAGTTATGTTGCCAAAAGTGACAAGACCTTGCAACTCAAAGAAAAAGAAATCATGGAAATTTAGAGCATTTTAACATTGAAAATGTTGAAATGCTCTGGCGGCGGGCACCGCCGCCCGCTCCGCAGGCGCAGGCGAAACTTGTTTCGCCGTCAAGCGCCGAAGGAGGCGTCTCAAAATTAAATTGCTTTAGAGCATTTTAACATTGAAAATGTTGAAATGCTCTGGCGGCGGGCACCGCCGCCCGCTCCGCAGGCGCAGGCGAAACTTGCTTCAGCCGTTGCTGTACAGCAGCTTACGGATGAAGACAGCAGCGATGTTTCGCCGTCAAGTGCCGAAGGAGACGTCCCAAAATCAAACTAACCCAAGGTGGGGAAAATGAGCATAAACATTACCTGGCATGGGCACGCCAATTTTTACGTTGAAAGCCAGGGCGCGCGTATTTGCATAGATCCTTTCTTCACCGGCAATCCCAAGGCGGATATGGCCTGGGACGAGCTTCCCGGAGTTGACCTTGTGCTGGTAACCCACCTGCATGGAGATCATGTCGGCGATGCCGTGGCTTTGTGCAAAAAACATCAGGCTCTGCTGGGCACGGTTGTGGGCGTCGCTGAAAAAATGGTGGAATCCGGGCTGCCGGAACGCTTGCTTTATTGCGGCACGGGTTTCAATATCGGCGGAACAATCGAGTATAAAGGCGTGGCCGTAACCATGACCGAAGCTTTGCACACCAGCGAGGCAGGGTGTCCGGCGGGTTATATCCTGAGACTGCAAAACGGCTTTACCCTCTACCACGCCGGCGATACCGGGCTTTTCAGCAATCTTGGAACCTGGGGCGAACTGTATAAAATCAACTTGGCTCTGCTGCCCGCCGGCGGTTTCTATACCATGGACGCCCGTCAGGCGGCGGAAGCCGCGCGGTTTTTGCGGGCTGACGCGGCTGTGCCCATGCACTGGGGCACTTTTCCCGTTTTGGCGCAGGAAATGTCGGCTTTCACGCAAGAACTGGCCCGGGCCGCCCCTTCCTGCAAGCCCATATTGATGAGTCCGGGCGAGACGATCAGTTTTTAACCCGGAGTGTATATGTCGGATTTTAAGTTTGCGGATTTGAATCTTTGTAAAGAACTGCTTAAAGGCGTGGCGGATCTTGGTTTTGAAGAGCCCTCACCCATACAGGCCGTGGCTATTCCGCTGGTTCTGGCCGGGCGCGATATGGTGGGGCAGGCCCAGACCGGCACAGGCAAAACAGCCGCTTTTGGCCTGCCGGTGCTGGAGCGTCTTAACCCGCGCGGTAAAAAAGTTCAGGCCCTGGTACTTTGCCCCACCAGGGAACTGGCGGTGCAGGTGGCTGAAGAAGTGAGCCTTTTAGCCGCGCATTTGCGCGGAATATCCGTTTTGCCGGTTTATGGCGGGCAATCGCTGGACAGGCAGCTCAGAGCGCTGGAGCGCGGGGTACAGTTTGTGGTGGGCACGCCCGGACGCGTTCTGGATCATCTCGAGCGAGGCAGTTTAAAGCTCGGCGCCTTGCAGACCCTGGTTCTGGACGAGGCCGACGAGATGCTCGACATGGGCTTCAGGGATGATATCGAAAGCGTTCTGAAAGCGGCGCCGGAAAATTGCCAGAAAATATGTTTTTCAGCCACCATGCCCAAGGACATTTTGGCGTTGATTCAAGGGCACATGCGCGATCCGGAGTTTGTCCGGATTACGCGCAAAGAGCTTACCGTGGCCAATGTCGAGCAGTTTTATTACGAAGTGCAGCCATACCGCAAAGCGGAAGCGTTGTGCCTTGTCCTGGACACATGCGACTTCAATAAAGGCATAGTGTTTTGCTCCACCAAGCTGGGCGTGGATGAACTGGCCACGCACCTGCTGGCGTGCGGCTATCAGGCGGATTCCTTGCACGGCAACCTTTCCCAGGCGCAGCGCGACCGGGTGATGGGCCGGTTCCGTTCCGGCGGACTGGAGCTGCTCATTGCCACTGATGTGGCGGCCCGGGGTCTGGATGTGGATGATGTTGATCTGGTGCTGAATTATGATGTCCCTTTTGATGTGGAAAGCTATGTGCATCGCATCGGCCGCACCGGGCGGGCCGGGAAGTCCGGCAAGGCGGCGACTTTTGTCACCGCGCGTGAATTGTATAAAATACGCGATATTTCCCGCTATACCAAAGCGGATATCCAGAGAGCCAGGTTGCCCAGCAAGCGCGAGGTAAGCGACCTTAAAACTTCCCGATTGCTGGGCGAGGTTCTGGCCACTGCCGAAGCCATGAAAGAAGAGCGTAAAGACGCGCAAAAAATAGACCGCTATGAATATCTGCTGGAATCTGTGTCCGGCGGGGAACACAGCGAAAGGGACATAGCCGGCGCGCTGCTCAAAATGCTTGTTGAGCGGGAACAGATTTGGCCTTCGCCCGCCGAGCTTGAAGCTGAAAAACAAGCCCCGCCGGCGGAGCCGGGATATGCCGGAAGGAGCGCGGGTAAAGGCGCTTCCAGAGGCGCGGGCGGCAAAAACACCCGTAAAAACGGCGGTATGGAACGCCTGTTTTTCAACATAGGCAGCAAGGCCAGGGTGACTCCGGGCGATTTTGTGGGCGCGATTACAGGGGAAACCGGCTTGTCCGGGCGTATTATCGGAGACATTGAAATCCACGATCGCTTTTCTTTTGTGGAAGTGCCCCGCGACAAAGCCGAAGAAATCATGCAGGCCATGAACAAGACCCAGATCCGGGGCTTGCGCGTTGCCGCGGATATTGCCAGGCCGTTGTAAAAATAAAATCAGGAGGGCCAAGATGAGATACTCAGCCTGTCTGGGCGGCGTTTTTTTATTGCTGCTGTCTTATGCGGCGCAGGCCGCGCCCTTTGCAGCGGAGGGCGCGAAAGACCTGCTCCTGGAAACAGGCGTTCCGGCCCAGCCGGAAGAGGTATTTTTTGACCCGGATGAAGCCAGGCTGGAAGTGGCGGAAAAACTGAAACCGCGGAATCTGGCGGAAGTCGGCGCATCCGGAGGACAGGGCTACGTTCTGACCCTGCCTTTCAGGGCGGACAGGAAAACCTTTTCGGCCACGGTCAACGGCAGCCCGGCTGCCGGAACGTACTGGCTGGAGGACAAGGAACCGGCCCCTGTGCCGTATGACGCGGACGGCATTGAGCTTCCTCTGCCCGGCAAGCCCTCGGTAATGGATTTGGAACGGGAGCCTTCCCCGGAACGCCGGGCCATCCTGGAAAAATTGCTTCCTTTGCGCGCGGCTGTAGCTGAAAAAAGCGGAAATATCGCGGCCGTCCAGTTCCGGCTGGAACTTTTAAACCGCCAGCTCGCCGCCCGGGATGAAGAAGAGAAAAAACTCGCGGCGGAAGACGTGGCCGATCTGGATGAACTTGCCGGTAAAATTCTGCCCGGCTTATATGTAAGCTACGAGCAAAACCGGCGCGAGCTGTATAATTTATGCCAAAATTATGCGCTGGTTCAGGAGGAGCTGGATAAATTCGACGCTTCCCGCAAATTTTCCCGGCTGGTCATCCCGGCCGGGGACAGCGCCGGAGAGGCTGAAATAAGATATTTTTACAGCGTGCGCGCCGCCTACAGCATGGAGTACCGCCTTTTGGCCTACCCGGAGAAAAAGGAACTGCTCATTGAACAGGGCGCGGTTTTGCGCCAGGAGTCCGGCTTTGTCTGGGAACATGCGCGTATTGTTATTTCCGGCGCCGGACGTGACCGGCGTTTACAGCCGGACATACCCAGGGAGTGGAAAATTACGGAAGCCGCTCCCGTGCAGGAGACCAGGGCTGCCAAAGCATACTCTGCCGCCCGTTCCCGTGATGAACTGGTTCAAAATTCGGCCGCTGCGGACATGGACGGCATGGTTCTCGCGGAAGCGCCCAGGCCTGCCCTTCCGGTGGCGGAGCAAAGATCTACCTTCCGCGTCTGGAAATTGGGCCGGCAGAGCATTTTGCCGGATGTGCCCGTACGGGTGCGGGTGAGCGCGGATACCCTGCCCGCCGCTTATTACTATACCTTGCGCCCGGCGGATTATTTCCGGGCGTTTTTGACGGCGGAACTTAATTTGCAGGCGCCGCTGGAGCTTGCTCCGGGAGCGGCCCGTTTTTTTGTTGATGATGTGGCTATGGGCGAAAGGGCTTTTTCTTTCAACGGAACCAGGGGCAGCGTCTTTTTCGGCACTGACCCGCAGGTTACGGGGATCATGCGCAGCCTCAAGCGTAGTTCCGGTGAAACCGGTTTTATCAGCAAAGAAAAGACCGTGGACTGGAATTGGGAAATTATTGTAAGCAACTCCAGGCCTTACCCGGTGGAGGCGCGTATAGAAGACCCGGCTCCGGAAACCACGGATGAAAAATTCACTCTGGAAGTAAGCTCCAGCCCCAAGCCAGAATTTACCACCACCGCCCTGAACCAGGGGAGCGTCAAAATATACCGCTGGACGGCCACGCTCAAGCCTGACGAGAAATTTGTCATCAAGCACAGGGTATTGCTGTCTTCCCCGGCGGACAAGATTATAGACCCCGGGCGTGGCGAAAAGTAATGTGGCTATTTTGAACCATTTTTGTTTTGTTCTTGCCTTCTTTCTTGCCGTCTGCTTTCCGGCCGCGGGTTCCCTCCGGGCTGCCGATTTTACGCCCGACAGCGACTACCTGCAGGATCGCGCGGCTCTGGAAGAATTGCAGCGGGACTGTTTCCGCTATATGTGGGAGTTTGGGGATCCCGCTTCAGGCATGGCGTATGAAGCCAACTTCAATTGGGATACCGTCCCCGTGGCTGTCGGAGGAACCGGTTTCGGCATCGCGGCTGTTGTCGTTGCCAGTGACCGGGGCTGGATTTCCCGCGAGGAGGCGGTGCAGCGCCTTTTAAAAATAGCGCTTTTCCTGCGGGATAAAACGCCGCGCGCGGATCTGCACGGAGCCTTTCCGCACTGGCTGAACGGCAATACCGGCGCGATTATAAGTTTCGGGAAAAACGACGAGGGCGCGGACATTGTGGAAACTTCGCTGCTCATGCAGGGTCTGTTGATTGCGCGCGCCTATTTCAACGGCCCCGGGGCGGAGCGGGAACTGCGTTCCATTATAACCGGCTTGTGGGAGGAAGTTGACTGGAACTGGTTCACCAACGGCAAAAATAACGGGCTGTACTGGCAGTGGTCGGCGAAGGGAGGTTTCCCGCCGGAGCTGAAAATCCTCGGTTTCAACGAATGCATGATAACGTACGTGCTTGCCCTGTCTTCCCCCACCCATCCAATCAGCCGCCAGGATTACGATTTTTGGACTTCCGGCAGAGGTTATCAGCCCAAGGAACTTTACGGGTATCGCGTTGAAGCCGCTCTCCCCGGCGGAGGACCGCTGTTTTTGACGCAATATTCCTTTATCGGAGCCGACCCCCGGCGTATGGCCGACGAGTTTGTTCCGGGCGGATATTTTGCGCGCAATGTCAAGCATGTTTTGAGCAACCGGGGTTACTGCCTGCAAAGCGCTCCGGCCGGAAACCGTTACAGCGCCGGGTACTGGGGCCTTACCGCCAGCCAGATCAAGAACGGCTATGCCGCCGGAGAGCCGAAAAATGATCCCGGCGCCATCGGGCCGACCGGGGCTCTGGCCTCCATGCCCTACACTCCGTTTTATTCCATGCAGGTTCTGCGCAATCTGCGCGGCGGGCTGAAAGAAAAAGTCTGGGGCCCGTACGGGCCGTATGACGCCTTCAGCCTGCGCGATGACTGGGTCAGCGACCGTTATCTGGCCATAGATCAGTTGCCCATAGTGTGCATGGTGGAAAATTACCGCTCCGGGCTGCTCTGGAGGCTGTTCATGTCTGTTCCGGACATCCGCGCGGGCTTGCGCCTGGCCGGCGTCGTCGAACCAAAGTTCGCCTCCGGTTTTCCGGAAGCGGTGGTGACGCAGAAAAAAGGCAACCGCTATGTGCCGGATGCCTGTGATTTGCTCCGCCACCCGGACAGCGGCGAGTACAGCGTTCCCTATTGGAGTGAAGAGGCCGGCGCGGTATTTTTCTCCATTACCGATACAAACGGCGTCCAGCTTTACGCGGAGCAAAGGCAGGCCGCGCCCGGACGCAACTACCTGGACTTTCCCATGTTCAGACCGGCGGACGGTGAAACGCTCATTCTGATCATGCGCGACGCGCAGGGCGAAGAACACCGGCTGCCCGTAAGGTTGAATTAGAGCATTTTTGAACCACAGGTTTTTACCGCTACATCCCATCAGCCGCAAGGCTGCCGGCTTCATCATCCGGCAGAGCCGGGTTCCCGATCATGAAACGCCCGTTTCCGCACCCTTTGTAGACCACGGCGCCAGGCGCAATGCTGTTGCCGTGGCCGATGCGCGCTCTTTCCAGCACCAGGCTGTGCGCGCCCGCGCGGTTCCCGTCGCCTATCCGCGCTGATCCGAGGACGCTGCTTCTGGGGCCGAAAAAATTGCAGTTCCCGATGCGCGCGTCGTGTCCCAGGATGACCGCGCTGTTGAAGTAGTTGGCGTTGCCGACCGTGATGCCGCAGGAAAAGGCGCAGCCATGCCCGATGATGTTGGCGTCGCCCCAGCGGATGTCTCTGGAGATCTGGGCAAAAGGACTGAGCAGGGTAAAAAACGCGCTTCCCCTGTTCTGAAAATTCTCGTACACGGCGCGGCGCAGTCCGGTATCGGCAATGCCGATGGCAAAGCGATCTTCGCTTTCCGGCATATAGTCCGTATCGTCACCCAGAAGCAGCGGCGAAAGTTCGCCCAAATTTCCCGCATACCCTTCGTGGCTGAGAAAGCCCTTGAAGCGCATGGTCGTGCGCAGGGCCGCATCGTGCTCCAACATGTCCTTGAAGAGGTAGTAGCATTCCCGGCCGGCGTGGGAATTGCCGATGATGACGAGGGTTTGCATCAGCCGCTCCTTTTCATTGCCGCCAATGTCTCCATGAAGTGCTGGGCGAATTGCGGATATTTTTCGTTGATTTCGTCAATGATGCCGCTGTTTCCGGCTATTCTGGCCTGGGACAGGATATCGGCTATTACGCCGTCGCCCAGGCGCAGGAAATGTTCGCGGTATTTCCCGTTACCATGCTCGTTCATGGTGTGATAGCAGTGCAGTTCGTCCAGGCCGACTTTGTAGCGGTGCTTCCGGCGATCTATTTCAGAAAGGCGCCAGAGCGCCCCGTCATGCCGCCTGTAGGCGGACATAACCGCATTGATGAAGCCGATGTTTCCTTTTTCGGCATGGAGCATATGCCAGTACCAGTCACCCTGCACAAGCTCCGGGTGGAACCAGTCCGGCAGTCCGCCTTGAAAGCGCCAGCGGTACATGACGGAATTGGTCTGGATGAAATTCGCCTTCACGAGGTCGCTGATATGGTAATACGGGCGCACGCCGCGCGGCAGTTCATCCGCGGGCGGGTAGACGCGCTCTTTGTCAGGCTCTCCTTCATAAACTATGCGTACCGGGTGGAAGCACAAGGCGCAGTCCTGGTGTTCGTCCAGGTAATCCGCCTGAATTTGCAGTTTGGCGGGGTCGGTGAAATAATCGTCGCCATCGCACAGGGCCACATATTCCGAGCGGGCCAAGCCGAACAGATCCCGGATGTTTTCGCCGTGCGGCGCGCGGAAGGGTCTGAAGACCGGACGCACATGCGGATGGCTTGAAGCGTAGCCGTCAATGATGGCGGCACTGTTGTCCGAAGAGCAGTCGTCAACGATGACGTGTTCCACGGGAAAGTCGGCTTGTTGCCCGGTAACGCCACGCATGCAGTCCAGAATATACTTTTCGTGGTTGTAGCAGAGCGTCAGCACGGTAACCACAGGTGTCCGGCGAGGCCACGCGAAGACGGATGGCGTCTTGCGGGCCAGGCGATCCCTTTCCAGACAGCGTCCAATCCGCCACTCTTTTGGAGTGAGCTTGCGATCCAGGTCACGCAGGCGGCGCAGAAAAAAATCCTTCATATCCGGGTCAAGCGCCTTGCAAAATGTTGCGCACTGTTGCTCCGTCATATCGGGCGGATTCTCGGGAGCATCGGCAAGGGCGTCCAGAGGATGCGGGCTTGGAAACAGGCCCGGCCTGCCCAGCAGCCGGGACAGTCTGTCGTTGCCTTCGCGGCACCGTTCAAGCAGACAGGCGGCCTCCTTCTTGGGCATGAACAGGGCTTCTTCATATCCCTCATCGCGTTCCACCTTGCGCAGACGCGCATAAAAGCCGTTTTGATCTTTGCTGGTGGGCGCGGAAAAGGAAAAGGCCTTGAGCGCGCAGGCCAGATCAATGCCGGGGCATGTCCGGGGAAAGCAGACGGGCGGGGACTCTTCTTCCTCATAGCGCAGCCCGAACAGGGACGTCAGTTCACTCATGGCGCCAGCTTCGGCAATTTGAGGATCCGCCGAATTGTGCGTAATGAGGTGGCAGTTTTCCTGGCCGCACCATTGCGCAAAGTTGCTGTACAGCTCGTCGCCACGGTGGCGGCAGTCCTGCTCGATCTGGATGGAGGCGATGGTCTGCGCATCGGCTTGTTTATATTGCCGCAAGAACTGGCAGCGCAGCTCGTCGTCCTGTCGGCCCAGAATGGCGGTAAACGTGGGCTGAAGACCTTTCATCTTTTTGAACTTGTTAATGTATTCAATAAGGAAAGGAACGGCGTCCGGATGAATGCCCCCAAGAAAGCACAGCACGTCCTTTCCGGAACCGGCATCATCCTCAAGACTTTGCATGGCGGACATGATAAATTTGTCGACAGCGGCAAGATAGGCGGGTTCCGCGTGGGTCTTTTTTCCAAAAAGATATGCCTTGAACTGCGAGCAGAGAGGCTCATGGCTCCACGCTTGCCAATGCAGCGAACATTGCGGGTTGTAAAGAAAGCCTGCGCGGTTCAGAGCGCTCCGCTTTTTTTGCAGAATTGAAACTGTCGTCCAGTATGCGGCGTCCCAGAACGAGGCAAGAATGTGCAGTTTTTGGGTCATAATCGTTTCCCGATCCATGCAGTTTTGATGTATCGGCTGCGGCGGAAGCTTGGGTTCCGCCTTGCCTCCGAAATGCTTTGCATTTCGCCGCGACGTCCTGTCGCGGATTCCGTTTCTCAAGCAAACATAAAAGCATGTTTGATTGAGAAACGGAATTACACCTTGCGCAGTTTATAAAGGCCGCTGACGACATCAAGATTGTTTTTTGAAAGTCTGCGGCACGGCACATCGGCATGTGCGAGGCGTGGCAAAAAATCGCCCAGATAGGTTTCCCCGGCGCTCATGTTTTTTTCAAACCCCTCGACGGAAAAGCCGTTGCCTGCCCACAGGGCATCATAATCGACATGCCGGTAACTGTTGCCGTGGTAGCCGCAAATCCGCCGGATCAGGCCATTGGCGTCGAATCCCTCAAGGCGGGCCTGATTCGCGCTCCGGCCCAGGCGGCCCGCCAGCCATGCATACGCAGCTTCATCCGGTTCCTGGTTCCAACGGTACAGATGCAGCAAAAATTCCAGCGGACGTGAAAAATCGTGATGATCACGAAAATCCACCTGGTGCATGCCCAGACCTCCCGGTTTGGTCAGGGCGGCAAAACGCGCAAAAGCCCGCGGTGGTGCATACAGGTGTTCCAGCGCGGCCCACGAATACAGAAAGTCAAGGGAAGCATCCGGTATACCGGCCAGAATTTCGGCATCTTCCGCCAGAATAGAGACATTTTCAGCGGCATGTCCGTTGCGCTCAATGCACTGGATAAAGGGATTCATGTCGGCGTCCGGCCAGCGGGAACGCACGGCATAGGCCATGGCCTTGTAAAATTCGGGGTGATATTCTTCGTTCCAGGGCTTGAGATATTTGTCCACAGCGTATGATCCGGCCGCACCGAGACTTTTGAAGGTCAGGCAGACGGCCATGTTTTTGCCGGGGCCGATTTCGCATACCGAAGAGCCGTGAATGTTCTCGCGCGGAAAGTATTCCATGTATTTGGCAATGCATGAAAAGGCATATTCAACGTCCTGCCGTATCTGATCGGAGAGATTTTGCATGATTTTTCCTGAAATATATCGCTGGTCGCATGGAACCTTCATTTGGCGAAATTCTGGGCACGGTGGCTGGACGCTTCCATTTTTCGGCGTACCTTTTCCCAATGCGCCGGAGAAAAAAAAGCCATGTAGTCTTGCAAATGTTCCTGCACAAGACAGGCTTTGCAGCGGGCAAGACTTGGCGCATCGGTTCTGTATGTACGCCGCAGCATTTCATACCGCTCGCCATTCCATATTTCCGTGAATGATTGTGTATTCATGACGCCCAGAGGGAAATTAGGGGCGATGCAGCAGGGCATGACCGTGCCGTCGGGGTTTATGTAGGTGCCGTATTCGGGGTAATCGCACCAGCCCGCGATGCAGTTATTTTCAGCGGCTTCAGCAAAGGGTTGCGGGCCGTAAAAAAAACTGTCCAGGCTGCGGGCCAGCTCAATGGCGCGTGCTCGCATGTCATCATACTCGGCCTGACTCCAGAAGCAGGAAGAGTCTATGCCCATGCAGTCATGCGCAAACAGATGGCAAGCCGTCACCCCTTCAATACCCAGTTCCGAGGCGAAGCGGACGAGATCCGGCAACTGGCGCACGTTTTCGCGCATGACGGCCGCATGGATGGAGATGAGAAACGGTCTGCCCACATCCTTGCGCGCCCGTACAAGGTTGCGCAAGCCCCGCTTGATGCGTTCAAAGTTTGCGCCGCGCCGGATCCATTCCAGCGTTTCCTTCACGGGGCTGTCCACTGAAATCTGTATGTGGTGTACCGTGGATTCGGCGATGAGGCGCGCCTTTTTCGGCGTAAGCAACATGCCGTTGCTGGAGGCGAAAATGGGCAGGCCGTATTCGGCTGCGCGCCGCAGTATCGACGGCAGACGGTTGTTCAGCAGAATCTCGCCGCCGCTGTCCAGGCGAAGCTCCGTGGCGAAGGCAAAGCACTCCCCGGCGATCTTGTCGAAAAGCGCCATTTCCATAACCGGCCCGGAAAAGGGCGCTTCGCGGCAGATGCGGCACCACAGATTGCAGGTATGCGAAAGCACCACATGCACGCGTTTGGGGAAGGGGCGGCCACCTTGGGGACTCAGCGCCTTGGGCGCGCGCACGGTGTAGCGGCGGCCGTTGGTGTTGGGATCGCTGTTGTCGGGCAACGAAAAGTAGATGCACCGCCCCACATGGTTGTAGTGGCCGCCGCCCGCGTACCAGATGCCGATATTCTGCGCGTGGCGCACGGGCAGAGCCTTGCCGTTTTCACAGAATTCAAGGGGAGAGCGCATACTCTGCCCAACGATGTTGCCCATGGCTTCAAACTTTTCCGGCAGAAGGGCTTCATAACCGTATCCCCGGACGTGGCGAAACGGCGGTTTCACCTCAAGCGGCAAAAGGGTGTCCGGTGGGACGAAAACAGACATACTACCTCCACAATTCCATGTATTCCGACGGATCCGGATTGCGCTCATCACGCACGTCAACACGCGGCAATCCGTCGTCATTGGAGCGTTCACGTTGGGGAGCCGCGAGCCAGGCCTGAAACATAAGCACTATCCAAAGCAGGTATTCCCAGTTGCCGGCGCCGCTCGTGTGGCGCAGCCACGCGTAACGCACGGGTTCCGGGCGAAAAAATCCTTGATTGCGCAGTACGTCCGGCGAAAGCAGGTCTTCGGCCCAAGCGCGCAACGAGGTGGTCAGCCACCTGCCTATCGGTATGCCGAAGCCCATCTTGGGCCGCTCCACCAGGCTTTGCGGCACATACCTGTGCAGCACGCGGCGCAGCATGGTTTTGCCCGTGCCATCCCGTATGCGCATGTGGAGAGGAATGCGCCAGGCATAGGAAAATACCCGCGCGTCAAGCAGCGGAACGCGCGTCTCAAGCGAATGGTGCATGCCGGCCCGATCCACCTTGGTCAAAATGTCTTCCGCAAGATAGAGGCGCGTATCCAAATACTGCATAATTGAAAGCGGCTCGCGAAGCCTGAGGGGAAGGCTTTTGTCATCGGCTTCCGTGGCGGGGGCGTCGCCTGAAAGCAGCACCGTGTCCGGATGCCACCAATACATCATGTAATAGCGGTGATAATAGGTCTGCGGGTCGCCATGAAGAAACAGGTCGGCATAGTTGCGCAGGCGCGCGCCCGCATTACGGGGCCTTGCGGATTTGGGCAGCAACGCGGCCAGCCTGTCCCACCCGGAAGGAGAAAGAGCGCGGATAAACGAAGCCAGGGCGGCCTTTCCAAGCGTTTTCGGCGGAAAGTCGGGCATATTGGCCAGGCAGGCGGCGTAGCGTCCATACCCGGCAAAAAGCTCATCTCCGCCATCGCCGGAAAGAACCGTGGTCACATGCCGGCGAGTGATGCGCGAAAGCAGGCTTGTGGGAATTTGGGAAGCATCGGCGAATGGCTCGTCATAAATTGTCGGAAGCTGCGGAATCAGCTCCTGGGCATCCTGCGGGCGCAAATACACTTCGGTATGTTGCGTGCCGAGATATGCGGCCACAGCGGCGGCAAAGTGAGCTTCGTTGTAAGCTTCTTCCTCAAAGCCGATACTGAACGTACGCACCGGTTTGTCACTGCATTTCTGCATCAACGCCGTGACCACGGAGGAATCTATGCCGCCGGAAAGAAAAACTCCCAAGGGCACGTCGGCGACCATGCGGCGCTTGACGGCGTCCGTCAGCAAAGCATCCAGTCCCGTGACAATCTCGCTCTCGTCCGCCTCGGTGGATGAAAAAGGATTGTCCAGGCCCGCACAGGCTGCGTCAAGGGCGCTCCAATAAGGTCGGGTCTGCACTGTACCGCCTGCGGAAACATCAAGTCTGCATGCGGCGGGCAGCTTGCGGGTGCCGCGCCAGATGGCGTGCGGCGCGGGGATGTAGCCATAGCGCAGCAACAAGGCCAGAGCATCGCGATCAATGTCTGGATGCCAGTCTTCCAGGGTGCGCAAGGCCTTGAGTTCGGAAGCGAAGCAGAATCTGCCGCCTTCATGCAGCCAGTAGAGCGGTTTGACGCCGAAGCGGTCACGCGCGAGGGTCAGGCGGCGTTCTTCGGCATCCCAGAGCGCAAAGGCGAACATGCCAAGCAGCAAGGGCAAAGTTTCGTCCACACCCAATTCCGCGCAGGCCAGCAGCAGAATTTCCGAGTCTGACGTTCCCCTGGGCCGTACGCCGCGCGCCGCAAGTTTTGCCGCGATTTCTTCAGTGTTGTATATTTCTCCGTTATAGGAAAGCGCGAAACGTCCGTCCGGAGAGATCATGGGCTGATGGCCCAGAGGCGAAAGATCCCGGATAGAGAGACGACGATGCCCCAGCGCAAACCCGGCTTCCGGCTGCGCCCATACACCGCCGCTGTCCGGACCGCGCCGGATCAGGGTTTGCGTCATGAGGGCAACGCGACGGACAAGATCATCCTTCCCCTCAGCAACGGCAAAATTCCAGTATCCGGTTATTCCGCACACGGATGCTCTCCTGGCGGCGTGTCCGGAATATCCAGCGAACATGTATAGACTCGCCCGTTGGCATTGGGATCGGTGCCGTCCGAAGAGGTAAAGTAGAGGCTGCTTCCCCAGTGCCTGTATCTGCCCGCGCCGAAACGCCGCATGGCTTCATAGAAACAATGCGGCCAGGAAAGAGGGACGCCGTCCTCCCACAACAGCAGGGGAGATCCTGTCGGCGCTTCGTGGCTATCCGACAGCGCAGCCCATTGCGGCAACGGGGCTTCCCATATTCCAGGCGAATTATTGGGCGTGAAAGGAGGTTGCAACGTCACCCATTGGCGGCGTTCCAGCATCGCTGTCCATTGCGTCCGAGCGTTGGGCTTCTGAAAGATGAATTCGGTGTTTCCTTCTCCTGTTATCATGTGAACAAAGTCCAAATGCAGGTCTTTGCAGCACAGCGCCGCGCATTCATGTTCCCTGATGTATTCCATGAACCAGCCACCCAGCCAGTCGCGCATCCTTGTCATCAGATCTATGCCGCGTTTATCGTAGAACATGCGCAAGAAACGCAGCAGCTCGCGGGCGCAGGCCAAAGAACCCCGTACTGCGTTGGGCGTAACATGGATTTTCCAAATATACCACAGAGATATCGCAATTTTGCCCAAAGATCCTGCATTCATATACCGTTGCTTGACGGCAAGCCATTCCTCCGGGCCGGGGTGGCCGAAGCATTGCAAATTTTCATATATCGTCCGACTGTATAGGGCTATGCAAAATATGCCATCAGCGGAAATCGGTACAGCAGCATTTCGAATAGCCTGGTGCAGATTGCCTGTGTGGTGCAATACTCCCCATGAATAGACAATATCTGCCTTCGGAAGAGAGTTCATAAATGCAGCGTCAAGAACAGAACCGTGCATGATATGCCATCTTTCGGAAGTTTTGCTGTTTTCTCGGTTCCGTAGCATTTCGGCACAGGCCACGGCATCAGGATCACAATCGAAACTGATGACACGTTCCGCCCCCAGGCGCAGGGCGGCAAGCGAATGGATGCCGCTGCCGCAGCCGATATCGAGAAATGTTTTCCCTGTCATGGATTTTTCGCCCAGAAGACGGCATAAACTGATGGTGGAGGAGTTTTGCGCGTCAGCGGAATAGGCGGTACGTAAAAACCGCTGCCAGTTTTTGCCGAAGGCATACTGTGCGCTGCCGGTCATGGTCACATTTTACCTGCCCGCGAAATTTCTCCAGGGAGATGCGGGCCACGCAGGGTTTTTAGTTTGTCGAGCAAATGGCACGCCGCGTTGCGGAACAACGTTGCGCAATGCAGTAAGAACCAGCGGCTGCCATAGGGCATGGGTTCGCCAAAATTGCGGAACAGCCATTCACGCCGGGCAGCGGCCGAAAGGCGCGCCCGGGAAGCGAAAGGTTCCGCAAAAAAGGCGTCCATAACCGTATGCCCCTTTTTTGCCGCAAGTTCCATGAATAAGGATTCCCATTGTGTGTTGACGGCTTCCGGGTTATACGTCCGAGCTTCCTGCATGGCGGTTTGACCCATGCGCCATCGCAAATCACCGTCGCCCATAAGCGCGTCAAGCGCCCGAGCCAGCGCTTCCGGTGTGGATTCGGCCACAACGAGGCCCGTTTCACCCTCGCGCACGACCTCCCGTATTCCGGCGCATTCCTTAAATCCCACAACGGGCAGGCCCGCGCTCATGGCTTCAAGTGCGGTATTGGGCAAACCTTCATACGCTGAGGGCAGACAGTATAACTGCGCTTCAGCATAGGCAGCCGGGGTGTCCTTGCATTCGCCGCGCATGTGCGCCTTCGCTTCCAACCCGCATCGGGCTATACGGGCACGCACGGCTTTTTCTAACGGCCCGTGTCCCCACATGTGTAATTCCCATTCCGGATGGTTCACCACAGCCATGCGGAAGGCGTCAATGAGCAGGAGGGGACGTTTTTGCCCGTCAAAGCGGGCAAGAAACAGAAGAATCGGCCGCTCGTGTGGCCGCGCCTCCGGGTGCGTCAATTTTACATCCACGGGGGCGGCATTGGGAATAACGCGCACGCGATCCTTGAAACAGGAGGGGACGCTCTCCGCATAGGACGGCAGAAGTTCATGGATTACATCCGCACCGCTGAGTACGGCCAGGCGGCCGGGCCGATTCCAGACGCGCTGTTCGGTATAGCGAACGGGATCGCATCGTTCGGAACAAATAAAAGGTATGCCGCTGCCCATGCAAACCATACTCCACAGCAGATGATCGCTGCTCGACTGCATGGAAAGAAACACATCCGCGCCATCGGCCTGAAGCCTTTCACGCAACCTGCGCAACTGCTCGTGGCGTCCGGAATTATCCCAAGCCAGATGGCGTACTTGCCGGTGAAGAGGATAGAGCAGCGTGTCGTTTCCAGGGGCAGACGAAAGCGAAAGCAAGGTAACGCGGTGGCCGCGTTCGGTCATGGCGTTGGCCAGGTTGGTAGCGGCACGTTCCGAACCTCCACGGCTTGTGCACAGGCTTGAGCAGGCAATGACGATATGCATGCGTCACCCTGGCCTGGGAAAAAAGTTTACAAGGTTTTTCAGAACAGCGCTTGGGAGCTGCCAAAACAGCCAGTACAACGCCGCCTCGGGCGAATGAGGCGTAAGTTTTCCGAAATCCCTCCACAGCCATTCCCTCCGGGCGGCGGCGGAGAGGCGGGCCATGGAGGCGAAGGGTTCTTCCCGAAAAGCGTCCATGACCGTATTGCCCTTGCAGGCCGCTGTTTCCGCAAACAAAGCCTCCCAGGCGTCCAGAAACTTTTCCAGGCTGTGCGTTTCCCGCACGGCCAGGGCATTTTGCCCCATGACGCGCCGGGCTTCGGCGTCGCCCATCAGCGCGTCCAGGCGTTGCGCCAGGCAGGCCGCGTTCATTTCTTCCGCCAAGAGGCCGTTCCATCCGGGCCGGATGAGATCCGATACGCCTTCGCAGACGGCAAAGCCAACGGCGGGCAGGCCGCAGGCCTGCGCCTCCAGCAGAGTGTTGGGCAGGCCTTCGGTGCGCGAGGAAATGCAGAAAAGTTGCGCCTCAAGATAATGCGCTAGGGGAGCATCCGTATTTCCGCGCAGTTTCAGACGATCCCCCAGGTTCAATGCAACGGCGTGCCTGCGGATCACCTTGCGATCCGGCCCGTCGCCCACCACCTGCATGTCCCAGTCGGCGTGTTTTTCAGCCAGCAGGGCGAAGGCATCCATGGCCAGGCGGCACTGTTTGGTTCCTTCCTGCAAGCGCGCCAGCCAGAGCAGCCGCTTTCGCCCGTCCGCCCGTCCGGCCGCGTCCGCCTGTCCGTTCACGGCGGGTGCCGGGTTGGGGATAATCTGCACAATGGGCCGCAGAAAATCCGGCACACTTTCCGTAAAGGCGGGCAGCAGCAGATGGATGCGATCCGCGCCGCTCATGGCGGCCAGCCTACCTTTGCGCGACCACCATTCCTGTTCGATGGTCCGGGGGGAATGGTGCTCGGAATACAGCAGGGGAATGCCGGAGCCGAGCAGGGTTACCGCCCAGACCAGATGGCGGCCGTCCGGAAACAGCGGGCAGCACACGTCCGGATTCAGCGTCCGCAACTCCTCCCGCAGTTTTTGCACTTTCAGATTGTTGTCGGTAAAGCGGTACAAACGCAGATTTACGGCCGGATTCAGGGGGTAACGACTTTTTTGGCGCCATGTTTTTGTCGCGTAGAGGGTGACCTGATGCCCGCGTTCCGCCATGCCGTTGGCCAAGGCCGAAGAAATGGTCGAAATGCCGCCCCTGTTGAACAGGTCGTTGTCCACCAGCAGAATATGCAGTTTCCCGGTCGCCATCTACTGATATCCGCATTGAAAAGCGAACTTTTCCCTGCGGAGGAAAGTCAACCGAAAAATGTGGTTTTTGGCGGACTCTCGCCGCTTCGCGGCGACATCAGCCGGACGGCTGATGTTCAGATTTCCATGCGGAAATCTGTAATACCGTCCCCCGTGCATGCCTATGGTCTGGCCGGTGATCCGCCCGTCGGCGTCCGAGAGCGGCCAGGCGGGCGTGACCGCCGCGTCTTCCGATTTGTCGATGCCTGAACCGGCTCCGGTTACGGCGATGCGCCGTTCCCGCGAGAAGGCGATCATGTTATGGCCCCGCCCGCGAGAGCGATGAGGTCGGAAACCGCGCGCAATTTTTTGTATTGGGCAATTTTGGTTTTCACATTGAAATGTTTGGCGAAGTACGCCATGCAGGACATGGCGGCCAAAGAATCCCATTCCGCCATGTCCCGCAACTCCATATCCGGCGCAATGGACTCGTCACGCTGCAATATTTCCCGCAGCTCATTCAGAAATTCGGATTGCAACATTAAAATTCTCCCGCGCCGGTAATTTTGTTGCGCCAATGCTCAAGAATGTCTTCCGGCCGGGGGTGTCCAGCCGGCGTTTCATAATCCCGCATCCCGGAACACCAGACGCGATCCGGCGCGAGCACGGCGGAAGCCCAGGAAAGGCCCACCCCGAAGCCTGACAACAGAAGCTGCTGCCGCGAGTATTGTATTTTCCCGGCCAGGGCGTCGCAGATGGCGGCGGGAATGGATGCGCCCGCAAGGTTGCCGTATTTGCTGAACGTCTCCATGGGTACCTTTTCCGGCGGAAAACCAAGCCTGCCGGCAATGGCCTGCATGATCTGCCGGTTGGCCTGGTGCAGCACGAGGCTGTCAATATCTTCCGGTTCTTTCCCGGCAAAACGCAGAAGTTCCAGGATATGCTCCGGAACCACGTTCAGGGTGAAGTCAAAGACCTCCCCGCCGTCCATATAGGTGCGGTTCAGCCGCCAGGGCGTGCCATTCTCGTCGTACAGGCGTTCGCAATACGGCGCATATGCTTCGGGAGTTTCCGGCAGCGGCAGCCTGCCCCGGCCGGCGGGAACCATGAGCGTCTCCGCCCCGCTGCCGTCCGTGCCCAGCATGAACCAGGAGACGGACTCCTCTTCCGTATATTCCACCAGGGTGGCTGTGCCGCAATCGCCGAATATGGGGGCGATGACGCGGTTGTCACGATCCGTCAGGCGCGCGAGACCGTCGCCTTCAAGCAACAGGACGCGCGAACAGGCGCGGGATTCCGCCAGGGAAAAAGCGATCCACAATCCGTATACATAGCCGGTGCAGCCCTGGTTCACGTCAAAGGCGGCGCAGGTTTGCGGCAGCCCCAGCTTGTCCTGCAAAATGCAGGCGGTTGCCGGCATGACGTAATCCGGGCTTTGGGAAACGAACACAACGGCATCTACGGAAGAGCGGTCAAGCTCAAGGCCTGCGAACAGGGTTTCCGCCGCCTGCCGGCACAAATCGGAAGGCAGAATTCCGGCCTCGGCCACGCGCCGCCGGTCAATGCCCGCCATGGTAGTGGCGCGCTGCGCTTTTTTGGCGTCCCCGCCGAAAAATTCCAGTTCATCCTGGAGGCGGATTTCGTTTTTCGGCACAACCGCGCTGAGGCCGCTGATTGCCGCATGGCGAAAGACGTTTTTAGCCATCAGCGCGCCTGCCGGACAATGTTGCTGATGCTGTAGGCAAGCGCAAGTTCTTTTTCAGGCTTGCGCAGGCAGTCTCCGTCGTTGGCCATATGCCGGGAGGTGAATATTGTTTCAAGATACCCGCTGTACGCGTGTGGTTTCAACCCGCAGGCGCACACAAGGGAAAAATGTTTTTTCGCCCACACCCGCATCGCGTCTGCCCGGATAACTGGTTAAAAATATAAACAATTAACGGAGCATTTTAACATTGAAAAGGTTGAAAATGCTGAAATGCTTCGCAAGGGTTTGCACGGCAAACTCTTGTAGAACGGTTCGACATTTTCAATGTCAAACCGCTCTAAACCAATTAGCACGTATTGCCGCATCCGGCAAGTGCTTTCGGGCAAAAACACCTTGTTTGTTTTTAATACCTTGGGCAAGCGCATCGCCTGAACTGGCGAATATGACGGATATATCCAGGCAGAGCAGTACAATTTTTCAAAATTAAACTGCTCTATCGGAAACTGAACCTCGCCACCGGCGTGAATGCGCTGTCCCTGTTTTCCGGCTGCGTTCCGGTTCTTGCGGCGGGGGCGGGTGTTGCCTGCCTGCATACGCATATGCCCGAAACGGTTGTTCCCTCGTTGCACGCTTGGGCGAAGCAGGCGCGCAGACTTTCTTCCACGCGGCCGGCTTCCATGTTATCGTGCGGCTTGGCGGCGAGCGTGACGTGGAAACGGTATTCGTCAAACACATACGGATACCCCCAATCAGCCAGAAGCGCCTTTTGGCGGGCGTTGAGCGTTTGCGCTTCACGGCGCGCCCGTTCGCGCCCGGACGGAGCGGCCCGGAAGGGATCAAAGAAAACGACGGCCTCCATTGCGAACGCGTTGAGGCGCGCTATGGCCTCCCGCGCTCCGGGTGTCTCCGCGGCTGGAACAAGCGCGAAAAAAGAGCCGATACGCGCAAGTTCCAGCCGGGGCAGGACGATGCTTTGTCTGCCCGTGATAAAACGGGCGGCGGAAAGCAGCAGTTCGTCTTCCGTCCTCCCCGGCCGCAGGAAAAAAGGCGCTTTCAGCGTGGCGTGCAGCCCGTAGCGCCGGGCGTCCGCCGTAAGCTCCCGCAAACTTTGCCGCGCAAAATCCACAGGGCGGACTTGCGGGAGCTCCCGGCCTGTTTCACTGTCCCGGCCAAGCAGGGCGGATCCCGTACCCGCGAGGGCCGTCTCCGGCTCCGGGACAAAGTATATGGCATAGCGCGCGTTCATTGCCGGAATTTTATTTGGATTCCAGATAAAAATTGCGTCCTGCGATTTTTATCTGTCGGTTGCGGCGGAAGCGTGGTTCCGCCTTGCCGCCGAAATACTTCGTATAGCGCTGCTGTCGCCATCCGTAAAACGGCTATGCCATTTAACGGCTGCCGCTTCGGCGCGACATCCTGTTTAATTTGGAATTAGAGCACCCGCAGGCCGGATCGCCAGACGGCCCGCACGACGGGAATACCGTCCACCAGCCGCACTTGCACGGCGTCAGCCCGTTTGCCCGGCGTAAGCTCCCCGCGATCGTCAAGTCCCACAACCTTTGCCGGATTGATCGTCACGGTTTCCATAGCTTCGCGCAAGGACACGCCCGTAAGTTCCGGCAGCAGGAAGGCCGCATGCAGCAGGCTTGCGGGCATATAGTCGGAGGAGAGGATGTCCAGCAGCCCCTGCTGCGCCAGATCCACGGCGGAAACGTTACCGGAATGGGATCCTCCGCGCACGATGTTGGGAGCGCCCATAATGACGGACAGGCCGTGGCGTTTGGCTTCCCGCGCGGCCTCCATGGTGGTCGGGAATTCCGATATGTCTGTCCCGTAGCCGGCGTTTTCCCGCACATGTTCTGCTGTCGTATCGTCATGGCTGGCCAGCGGCAGGGCGAGAGCGCGGCAGATGTCCACGACGGTTTTCAAATTGCCGGGCGCGTTCTTCATTTGTTTGGCCTTCAGCATGTCCAGGCGTTCCGCGAATTCTTCTTCGGTGGCTCCATGCAGGCTGTGGTAAGTTTTGTATTTGTCCAGATCCCGCCACTGCCGCTGGCCGGGCGTATGATCCATTATGGAAAGCAGGCGCAGCCTTTTGTTCTCCATGCACGGAGAAAGCCGCTCCACAAGATCATCGCCGGCAAGTTCGCAGCGTAAATGCACAAAATGCTCCGCCCGCAACAGGTTGCGCCCGGCGGCGGAGGCAATGGCGTTCAGGCTGGCGGACAAAAGCTCGTTCCGGCAGCTTCTGTCGGCGGGTTCTCCAACGGTAATCGCGTCAAATACCGTGGTCACGCCGGCGCCGATCATATGCACGTCGTGCGCCGCAATGGACGAAAGCCCGGCCGGCCAGTTCACCCCGGCGCGCGGGACAAAGTGTTTCTCCAGGTTATCCGTGTGCAGTTCAATGAGGCCGGGAACAAGGAAATCGCCTTCGAGATCGTATGCGCGGGTTGCCGTGGCGGCGCCAGCATCGGCAATGACCTCGCCGCAAAAGTGCAGGCTGTCCGCATCGCCATGCGGCGCCAGGATACGGCCGTTGGTCAGGCAAAGTGTATGCATGGCGGATTCCTGTGTAGATTGCCCCGGTCACACAAAGCGTTTGCGGATATATTGGGACAGCAGGTCAAAAACTACCACAACGGCAATGATGATCAGCACGACGGCGCAGGTGCGGGCGAAATAAAATCCCCGGATGAGTTCCCACAGCAGCACGCCGATGCCGCCCGCTCCAACCATGCCGACCACGGTGGCGGAGCGGATGTTCGATTCAAAACGATACAGCGCATAAGAAATCCAAAGCGGCAGCACTTGAGGAATAACGCCGAAGATGACTTCTTCCATGCCCAGAGCGCCGGTGGCGCGGATGCCCTCAACAGGCTGAGGATCAATGGCTTCCACGGCTTCGGAAAAAAGTTTCGCCAGTACGCCCGTGGTGTGGACAAAAAGGGCGAGTACTCCGGCAAAGGGGCCAAGCCCGACCGCCACGACGAAGAGCATGGCAAAGACCATCTCGTTGATGGCGCGGGCGGCATCCATAAGGCGGCGTACAGGTTGATATACCCACCAGGGCGCGATGTTTTCGGAACTCATGATACCGAGCGGCACGGCGCAGATCACGGCGAGAATGGTTCCCCACAGGGCGATTTGTATCGTGATGACCATTTCTCCAAGATATATGGGCCAGTCGGTGAAATCCGGCGGGAAAAATTCTTTTCCCAGAACAGCCATATTGCCGCTGTCCTTTATCAGGGCCAGGGGGCGTATTTCAGCCCCTTGCCAGGACCAGGCAAGAAGCGCCAGGAACAACCCCCAGCCTGTGAGGGAAAGCATGGAGCGCAAACGGCTTGTTCCGGAAATCGAACGCATGACGGTGTGCCTGATGTCGCGTTATTGTTTCGGCGCCCGGCCGAGTTCTTCCATGCGGGCGTTCAAAGCAGCAAGCCTGGTCTCAATATTCTGTATTCTCGCCTGCTTGTCGGCCGCGCTGATATTGGGATTATTCTCAATGCCGCTCTTCTCTTTGAACAGTTCCAACTGCCGGATGGGCAGGAGTTGGTCGTTGCTGGAAGCGCGGAAGCGCGACCACTGCAGGGCATTGAGTATTTCCTTTTCACGCGCGGCGTTCGGTCTGCCTTCCTGCCCGTAGCCCAGAATGAAGTTCCGCACTTTTTCCTTGACGTCCGCGGGCAAACTCTTGCGCCACACCAGCGGGTCAGCGGGGATAAGGGGGGATGTCCAGATGACTTTGACCAGCGCCCGCTTGTCAGGATGCGCCCGTTCAAGGCGCTGCAAGGCTTCGCTGTTGCAGGTGGCTACATCGACCAGATTGTTGGCCGCGGAAAGGGCATTGGTCTCATGGTTGGAGTTCAGGACGCGTTTGAAAATGGCTTTGGGCTCAACATGGTTCATGGCGAACACATAATAACCGGGCACCAGAAAGCCGGAGGTGGAATTCGGGTCGCCGTTGCCGAAGGTGAGATCCCTGGCCCGCGCCAACACGTCTTTTTCGCTGTTCAAAGGTGAGTCCTTATGCGTGACCAGATGCGAATAATACCCGCCGTCCCCGTTGGCATGCACCGTCTGCGCGAACACTTCGCCATCCGCCCGATCCACCGCGAGTATGGCGGAGACATTGCCGTACCAGGCGAGCTGCACCTTGTCGAACTGCATGCCGGTCACGACGCCCGCGTAGTCTGATGCAAAAAACGCGTTGATTTTCAGCCCGGTTTCTTTTTCCATGTCATTCAGAAAGGGTTGCCACAGAGTTTTGAGATTTTGCGAGGCTTCGGTATTGATGATGCCGAAATTCAGCTCCTGTTGCGCGGCATTGGCGGTTGTGCCGAATAACAGGACGGAAAGAAGGATGACGGTTCCGAGAACTATGGACCAGATGCGTTTACTCACGATCATATACTCCTGATAGTTAAGGATAATAAAGTTTACGCTCAGGCAGCAACGGGGTTCAGATCCAGCCGTCTCCGCTGCCGCGTTTTCACGGGGGATTGGTCAACCGTTCCGGCGAACATGGATTCGCTGGCGGCTCCGTACAGATCGCGCAGCAAAGCCGGGGTGAGCGCGCACGAAGGCCCGTCGTACACGGTGCGGCCGTCTTTCAGCGCGATGGCGCGCGGACAATAGCGGAGGGCGTAATCCACCTGGTGCAGGGAAACCAGCACGGTCATGCCGTCGTCCCTGTTGAGTTCGGCCAGAATATCCATGACCCGGCGCGAACTTTCCGGGTCAAGAGAGGCGATGGGTTCGTCGGCCAGCAAAACCTGAGCTTTCTGCGTCAGGACGCGCGCTATGGCCACGCGCTGCTGTTGGCCGCCGGAGAGGGTCGAGGCCCGTTGAAAAGCCTTTTCCGCAATGCCGACGCGGGCAAGGGACTCAAGAGCCAGGCTGCGGACGTTTTGCGGGAAAAGGCTGAGCGAAGTGCGCCACAGGGGTACGCGGCCGAGTGCGCCGAGCATGACGTTGGTGAGCACCTGCAGGCGGCCCACCAGATTGAACTGCTGAAAAACCATGCCCACGCCCGCCCGCGTCTTGCGCACATCGCGCCTGACGCGCCCGTCCTGCTGCACTATACGCCCCATGACCTCAATACTGCCGCTTTTTTTATCTCCAGCCATAATGCCTGAGATGTGCCGCAGCAAAGTTGACTTGCCGGAGCCGGAAGCTCCGATAAGGGCCACCATTTCCCCCCTGTTTACAGTGAGAGTAACATTGTCCAGCGCCTTATGAGCGGCAAAAGAGCGGGTGAGGTTTTGTACTTTGATCATGGATTCCTCCTCCTCCATTTTTTCCGGTGATGCAAACGCTTCCGTCCGCGTTACGGAGGCACTCTAATTGCCGACAATTACGATTCAATGTCTCTCGCATGGAATTATCATGTCCGTTTTGTGACGGTTTTGAACAAATTGAATCCCTCCAGGCGTAAAAAAACCGGCTGCAGCCGGTTATTCCGCTCGCGCATCCCGCGGGCGCAGTTCATACACCCGATCCGCCACGGCACAGCGCACTGTTTCATCATGAAAAATGCCCACAACAGCCGTTCCGGCCGCTTTTGCCTCTTTAATCATCGCCACCACGGTCTCGCGGTTGGCGGCGTCAAGGGAGGCGGTGGGTTCGTCCAGAAGCATGACGGGGTAACAATGGATGAAGCCGCGCGCGATATTGACGCGCTGTTGTTCGCCGCCGGAGAAAGTTGCCGGGGCGAGCTCCCACAGGCGCTTGGGAATACGCAGGCGGGCCAGCAGTTCTCCGGCTTTTTCGCGGGCGCTTCGTTCATCCTCGCCGTGGGCGGTGAGCTGTTCCGCAACAATATCCAAACTGGAGACACGCGGAATGACCCGCAGAAACTGGCTTACGTAGCCCATGGCGCTGTGCCGTACGGACAGCACCGTGCGCGGGGAGGCCGTCGCCATATCCACCGGGCGGGAGCCGCAGTTTACCAGGATGCTTCCGGCGCAAGGCTTGTAGTTGGCATATAAAGAGCGCAGCAGGGTGGATTTTCCGGCGCCGGAAGGCCCGTGCAGGGCCAGGCACTCTCCCTTCCACAGGTCAAGATCCATACCGGAAAACGCTTCTATGGTGATCCCGCCCTGAGTGTGCAGGGTAAAGGATTTGCTCAGTCCGCGCACGGACAAAACCGGCTTGTCCGCTATGGTTGATGAAGCGCTGCGCACAAGAAATCCCTCATCCTTGCAGAATGGAGGACACCAGCAACTGCGTGTAGGCGTGCTGCGGGTCATCCAGAACCTGATCGGAAAGTCCGCTTTCCACTATTTCACCGCGCCGCATGACAATCAAGCGATGGGCCAGAAGCCGCGCCACCGCCAAATCATGCGTGACCAGCACCACGGAAAGGCGCAACTGCCGCACCAGCTGCCGCAGCAGATCCAGCAGCTTTGCCTGCACGGAAACATCCAGGCCGCCGGTAGGTTCATCCATAAACACCAGACGCGGCGAAGAAACCAGGTTGCGGGCTATTTGCAGGCGTTGCTGCATGCCGCCGGAATAGGACAGCGGGCGGTCGTCAATACGGTCGGCGGCTATTTCCACCCGCGCGAGCCAGTCCAGGGCTGCGCGGCGGATGTTTCCGTAATGGCGGCTGCCGCAGGCCATGAGCCGTTCTCCGATGTTGCCGCCGCCGCTGACCCGCATCCGCAAACCGTCACGCGGGTTCTGATGCACGAATCCCCATTCCGTCCGGAGAAGGCGGCGGCGCACAGCTTCGGTCAGGCTGTTGATCTCGTGCAGGACGCCTTCCCGGTCGCGGTAATGAATACTGCCGGCAGAAGAAGGAAAGCGCCCGGCCAGCAGATTCAGCAGGGTGCTTTTGCCTGAACCGGATTCCCCCACAATGCCCAGCACCTCGCCTGGCCACAACTCAAAACTGATGTCGCGGCAGCCGAGCCGGGCGCCGTAATAGTGGGAAACGCCCCGCACGCTCAGCAGTATCGGCTCGGCATCCGGATCCGGGGTGCCGTCCGGTATGCTTGCGGAACGCGCTACGCACGTCGCGGAGCAAAGACGCTCCGCTGCCTGCGCCGCCGTCATGGCGCACTTCTTTTTTCAGCGGCGCGGCGGCCGCAATAGTCGGTGTCGGAACAGACGAACATGCGCGTCCCGGCGTCGTCGGTGATGATTTCATCCAGGTAACTGTCCGTCGCGCCGCAAATGGCGCAGGGTTTATCCCAATGCTGCGCCGTAAAGGGGTAATCTTCAAAGTCCAGGCTTCTGACGCTGGTGTACGGGGGGATGGCATAGATGCGCTTTTCGCGTCCGGCCCCGAAAAGTTGCAGGGCCGGGCACTGATCCATTTTGGGGTTGTCGAACTTGGGCAGGGGTGACGGGCTCATCACATAGCGCTTATTGACCAGCACGGGGTAATCAAAGCTTGTGGCTATATCCCCGTGCCGGGCAATGTCTTCGTATAGTTTGACATGCATAGCCCCGTATTCTTCCAACGCGTGCATGGCGCGGGTTTCCGTTTCGCTCGGTTCCATCCGGCGCAAAGGTTCAGGAATGGGCACCTGGTAGACCATGATCTGCCCTTCCCGCAGCGGTTGTTCCGGTATGCGGTGCCTGGTCTGGATGATGTCGGCCTCCGCGGTCGCCGTGGTGGTGCGCACTCCGGCCACGCGGGCGAAAAAAGCCCGGATGGAAACAGCGTTGGTAGTGTCGTCCGAACCCTGGTCAATCACCTTGAGGATATCTTCCCTGCCCAAAATGGCGGCGCTTACCTGAATTCCGCCCGTGCCCCAGCCGTAGGGCATGGGCATTTCCCGGCCGCCGAAGGGCGCCTGATATCCCGGTATGGCTACCGCCTTGAGTATGGAACGGCGGATCATGCGCTTGGTCTGCTCATCCAGATAGGCAAAATTGTAGGAAACAGCGTTCCGGCCCGCGAGCCGCTTGCCGGTTTCATATGTCGCTTGCGGCATCATTCCGGTCCTTTTCGCTTTTGCCGCGCAAGGCGCGCACCAGGGCCAATTCCGCCTGAAAGTCGACATAGTGCGGCAGTTTTATGTGCTGCACAAAACCGGAGGCTTCCACATTGTCACTGTGGTAGAGAACAAACTCCGCATTCTGCGCCGGGCCGCGCTCCTCTTCGTCAAATTCGCCCGCGCGCAGAGCGCGATCCACTATGGCCATGCTGACGGCCTTGCGCTCGCTTTCCCCAAAAACCAGCCCGTAGCCCCGGGTGAATGAAGCCGGGCGGCCTTTGCCGCCGGTGAACTGGTTGACGCTCTCGCATTCGGTCAGCGTCACCTCGCCCACCAGAACCGGAAAGCCCAGTTCTTCCGGCGTGAAAAATACTTCCACCTCGCCCATGCGCATTTCTCCGGTAAAGGGGTGCGTGGAGCCGAAACCGCGCTGCGTGGAATAGGCCAGAGCCAGAAGTACGCCTTCATCGGCGCGGGCCAGATTCTGGAGGCGGATATCGCGTCCGGCGGGCAGTTCCAGCGGTTGCCGGGTGAGATCGCCGGGGAATACGTCTTCGCCCGCTTCCGGCGGCAGCAGTCCCTCTTTTTCCAGAAAGCCAAGCACTTTCGGGCAGACGCCGGTAAAGGCGTCCCCTTCCTCATCCGGCGGCACTTCCGCGTTGTTTTGCGCCGCGTCTTCCGCCGGCGCGGCCATATCCGCGTCCAGCAGCCGGTGCGTGTAGTCAAAGGTGGGGCAAGAACCTGTCCGCCCGGAACATCTTTATAGGTGGCGGAAATGCGGCGGCGCACCTGCATTTTGGCGGTATCGACTGGATTTGAGCTGCCAAAACGCGGCAAGGTGGTACGATAGGCGCGCAGCAAAAAAATTGCTTCCACCAAATCGCCTCTGGCCTGCTTGACGGCCAAAGCCGCAAGATCGCGGTCATACAGCGAGCCTTCCGCCATTACCCTGTCCACGGCCAGGGAGAGTTGTTCCCGGATTTGATCGATGCCCGCTTCCGGCACAGACCTGTCGCCCCGCCGTTTTTCAGCCAACAGGGCGTGGGCGTTCCTGATGGCCTTTTCTCCTCCCTTGACAGCTACATACATGGGAATTCCTCCAACCGGACGCGGGACGTGCGGGGCAGCCCCAGTAAACGGATAACCGGGCCACGGGCGTTTTTGTCGGCGAAAACCACATCCACGCCCAAGGGATATGCGGCGGAGTTCGCCGCCCAATCTTCCCAAAACCATGTGGGAAGGCCGGAAACATGGGCAGGCTGCCAGACTCCGAGGTTATTGCCCTTGACGCCCGGCCCGGTGAGTTCCAGGGCCGGAGTTTGGGAGGGAGGCAGCTCCGCGCTGATCACCAGCGTTGCGGAACGGTCGGGATACTCCGCCAGCCCGGGATTGAACTCGCGCAGACGCGGCATGCCTTCAGGCCGGGAGATGAAAGCGAAAGACGCCTCCGCCGGTTCAGCGGTGAAAGGCGCGCCGCAATGGAAGCGCAGGTGCCGGCGGGTTTCCGGCGTATCGGCGGCGGCATCCAGCCAGAGCGGCGTGTCCTTGTCGCACAAGGCCAGAGCCAGAGCCAGCATACCGGAGGAAAATTTCCCTGCCGGGATGGAAAAAGGCGGCAGCGTTATGGAAACTGGAAGGCCGGGATGTGAAAACGCGGTCAAAAGCGCACGGAAAACAGCCTGGGCATTGTCAACCGGGTTGGAGAAACCGGGCAGAGGGGGAAGAGCGCTCATTCGTCTTCCCCCCGTACCAACGTGAAGAAATCCACTTTGGTGCGCGCCGTTTCTTGCGCGCGCTTTTGCAACCGCTCCGCGCGTTCGGCAAGAAGAGGTTCTATAAGCGAACGCTCCAGCGCTTCCGCCCAGCCGTCGAATTGCAGCAGGGCGTCGAACACGGCGGCAAGCTCGGCATGGCGCGGGCGGTTTCCCTGTATGAAGGAGTATCCTTCCGCCGCGCGGCCGCTGTCCTGGGGTTTAAGACACACCACGCAACGGGTGACGGGCATTTCGCCCAGATTGAAACGCTGGCCGGAGTTCCCCGCCCGCCCTTCCAGCATTACGAGTCCGGCTTCGGGGCGGCGCAGAAAGGTGTAGGAAAATGAATCAAAAAACTTGGCGGCTTCCGCTTCAAGCGTCGCTTCATCCGCAAGGGCCAGAGCGGCCATGCGGCGTTTTCGGGCGGCCTGCGCTTCCTGTGGGGCTTCCACTGGCAAGTTATGGGACGTCGCCCGCGTTTTTCGGCAATATTCCATCATTATCACTCCGGCAGTCTTTTTTCGCAGAACCGGGACAAGGCCCGCGCAGCGGCGCCTGGAGCCGGCGTGCTTTCTGAAAAAGTCGGAAACGACTTTTTCAGTATCAACTATGTAATAATGATGATGCGTTGAGGTTCTGTTGCCGTACTATGTCTTTTGCGTGACGGTATAGCATGTTACGCTCAGAATTCGGGTGAAGAGCTTTGAATCGTGCCGGTTTCCTCCATACTCGCGGTAAAAGATCGGCAGCCGATACATCAAAACTGCATGGATGCAGTTTTGATGTAGAAATGGTATAATGCGAGATCGGTCGCGGCTCAGACAAGTTCCTGTTCGCTGAAAAAAAAGGCGATTTCCGCCTTGGCCACGTCCGGCCCATACTCGTCGTCGGAGCCGTGTACGGAATTGGCCACCACGTCTTGACCATACATACCGCGGATGCTTTTGGGATCCGCATTGCGCGGGTTGGCGGCGCCCAGAAGTGCCATGTAGCGTTGAATGGCTCTTTCACCTTCCAGCACGGAAACCACCAGCGGACCGGAGGACAAATACCCAGTCAGATCGCCGAAAAAGGAACGTTTACGGTGGACTGCGTAAAAGATTTCAGCCTCCTGCCTGCTGAGGCGCAGACGCTTCATGTGTACAATACGCAGACCGCCTTCCTCTATCATTTTCAGAATGGCTCCGATGAGATTACGCTGCACGGCATCGGGTTTAATGATGGAAAGGGTACGTTCTAGCATAAATACTCCCGTTCTTTTGGGGTTACGGAATTTTCGCCCACCCGGGCAGCGCGGTAAACCTCCCCACGCTTGGATCATAATCCCGGCAGCCGGGAAGAAGGAGCCGCCCCGTTCGCGGGCGGTTCCTTTTGGGCAATTCCAGCAGGGTCTTTTGGGGGTTTTTGGGGCAATTCCCCATGCTCGCGCAGGTACATGGCATCCAGTTCATCCTCCGCGCGGGCAACATCTTCATCGGTGTAGACCGGCTGCTTGGGATGCCCTTTACTACGACGCATGTCCCAGATAGCCAGCGCACAAACGATGGCGCCCAGTAAAATCTCCGGCCATGCGGTCCATGCAGGGATAATTGTACCACGCCACAGACGATCCCCAGATAATAATGTGAGGGATCCGTCAAAAACCATCAATATGCCGCCAACTAAAAGCAACATGCAAGCCTCATATAAACAGTTTGTAGATATCAGGGATTATTTGTTACTCTGTGCACGCTTTCGCTGAATTTCCTTCACCGCACGTGCTGCAACTGCACCAATTAAAGCAGATCCCGAAGGAGCTGTCGGAGCATTGGGGTTTAAGAAGGCTTCAGCAATTTGCGCGCCTTTTATAATCTTTTTCCCATGCGCACTGGTCTGGAGCGCAGCCCCCACGCGCTGCCCGGCTGCCGTTACCGCCCCCGGCCCCACAGCCGCCACTCCCGGCAGGGCGGAAACCGCGCTGGCCGCCGCGACCTTGGGAGCAACTTTGTTCATCCCGTCAATCGCACCGGTCGCATCGGCGTTTTTCTGCCCGTCACGGAGGCTTTTTATTTTGTCCGCCACCCAGGCGGAACCATATGCCCCGGCGGCGGCAATGCCCAAAGCAAGCGCTTTGGCTCCCAGAAACAGCAGCAACGGCGGGAACAA
>JAISBT010000004.1 GCA_031266055.1 Deltaproteobacteria bacterium | reverse complement strand
ATAAAAGCGAGGTAACGGCCATCCCCCAAATGACCCGGTTTATCCCGGCGCTCGACCATCCGCGGCCGGTCATCAACGGCGCGCAGACAGCGATCGTGACCGGGCCCGAGGGGGAAGAAATCTATGCCGACCAGTACGGCCGGGTAAAAGTGCAGTTTTTCTGGGACCGCGCCGACCAGTGGAACGAGAACGCCTCCTGCTGGATCCGGGTCTCTCAGGGTTGGGCCGGCAGTTTATACGGCGCCATGGCCATCCCCCGGATCGGCCATGAAGTGCTTGTGGACTTCCTGGAAGGCAACCCGGATCGGCCGATTATCACCGGCCGGGTTTACCACGAGTTGAACCGTCCTCCGTATGCTCTGCCCGAGCACAAGACCAGATCCGTCTTCAAGTCCATATCCACGCCAGGGGAAGAGGGAGCCGGCCGCGGCTATAACGAGCTTCGGATTGAGGATAAAAGGAACCAGGAAGAAGTTTACGGCCAGGCGGAAAAGGACGTGAACATCCATGTCAAGAATGACTGGAAAGAGCGTATCTTGCACGACAAGCACCGGACAACGGACCACTGCGCGTACACCGGGACGAAGAAGGAAACGCACGAAAAACTGCACGGCGCGCGCAAGACGGAACTCTTCGCCAACGACAACCTGACGGTACATGGAGACAAGCATTTTACGAATGACGGCAAGCATTTGATCCTGGTCGGGGATGAATTCCATTACGAAGCGGGCGTCAAGGTGGTTATTGAAGCCGGAGCCGAGCTGACATTAAAGGCAGGCGGATCTTATATCACCTTCAGTAACGAAGGGGTGTATGCCAATGGGGCCATGATCCGACTGAATTCCGGCGGCAGCCCGGGAACGGGCACGCCGGCGGAGCCGTTGCTACCGAGAGAGGCGGCAAACCCGGAGGTTCCGCCTGCACCAAGCGCTTTGTGTTTGAGGCGGGTTGGCGCCAGCCGAGGCGCTATCTGTTATGTGGAGGAATAGATGGCAGTAGAGTTGGCCCGCGAAGGTTTGGCACAGTTGCTCAAAGAGCCGGGTGACCTCTTTGGCGTTATTGATCCCGTCAACTGGCCAGAGTCACTTGACCTGATTTTTCAGCATGATCCTGAGTCACTTGTTCTATTTAAAAGCAGAGTTGAAAAAGATCTGATCCCGTTATTACCCAGGGTTGTCCGGCTGGTATCCGGCTGCCCCTTTACAGAAGCCTTTTTGGACGGTCAGGGTAACGGTTGGGGCATCATGTTCAAAACCTTCGGCAAAGAGCATCTGATCGACGTACTCGCAGATCTGCTCTTGATGACGAATGTTACCCTGCCGGACAAACGGACGGCGTGGTTCAGGTTTTATGATCCGTATATTCTGGAGACCATGCTTCTCCATTGGAATCCAGAGCAACTGTCCACACTGTACGGATCACGAGTGGCGTTCTTTCTGGTGGAAAAACCAATAAACCAAAATTGGACGCTTTTCGAAAAGCCGGAAGGGCTTCCTGAAAAGAGCAAGTCCATTTTATCGTTATCTCCAGAATTTATTGAACAGCTCGATCAGGCGCATTACGCACTTTTTATATCCGAACTGACTCTTCACTGCCGGGAAGAATATTTTCCCCATGCTTCGGAAGATGATGCGTCGAAGATTGCGGAAGCAGTCCGCTTGATGGTGCAAACTGCGGAGGAAAACGGGCTCGTAACGATGGATCATATAGTGCGGTTCGTGGAAATCGCCGCCATGCACGGTAGAAATTTCCACCTTACGGAAGAAGCTGCAACAATCCTGCACTCCCACTATGGCCATCCCAGCCGCAAATTGGAAGCTCTCGAACAGTATATGCAGCGCGTGCCCGCGCCAATTGGAACGAATTTGTTTTACTCGTGAGGAGAAAAAATGCGTATTGTCCGCCCTCTGCTAATTCCCTCTCTGGTTATTGCCCTGCTTGGCGCTTCCGCGATCCTTGCCGCTGAACCAAAGCTCGCTTTCGACCTTGTTCCCGACCCTCGGCCCTCAGTGACGGATATTGAAGAGCCTGAATGGCAGGTCACCGCCGGGAACAGTTTTCTGATGTATCTGCGCCGCGCGTTGCGCGGTAATGCGGTTTCCATGGCGGAATTGATAATACATACTAAATATTACGGCGATTTAACGGAAAAAAAATACCCTGTGTTTCCCGCAGCCATGCACCACCCCGCTTACTGGCGCAAATGGGCCGCGCGGTTCACCAGTGAAGGCTGGGCTCTTTTGCAGGAAGGGCATGCCCAAACCAGTAAATATGAGGCGGAAAGGTGTTATATACAGGCTGCTGACGCGGGTAACACCGAAGCACTATTTCTCGCTTCAAGGGATTATGGTATCAGTTCAGAACGCCGCACAAAATGGTTTTTCCAGGGGGCGGCGCAGGGAAACCGGCTTGCGGTCAATAACTTGGCTTGGGCTTACTGGGGAGAGAACGTCTTCCTTGGAGAAACCCTCGTGTCCAAGGATATAGCCACGAGCTGGGAGTACCGGAAAAAAGCTGCTGCTGTAGGCGACTTTGAATCGCTGGCCTACTTGGGGCAGCGGTACGCGTGGGGAGACTTTGGTTTTCCCAAAGACGAAACAACGGCGTACATTTACTACCTTTTGGCCGCCCACTTCGCGAAAACCGTTGATGACAGGATGTATGTGAACCACTACGGTGCCGGGCTGGACAAGCTGCCGGAAAAACTGGCCCCGGAGCAGGTCAAATTGGCTAAGGAAACGGCAGCCGCCTGGATCGCGGAGTATGAAGCACCGTATGCCAAGGCCTTGGAAGAGGCGCGTAAACGCCGCGCGGTGGTGCTGGAAGAATTGCGCCAGGAGCTGGCGCCGGTGGTGCAATGGTTCGCGGAGCAGGATGCCGCCGCTCAAAAATCCCGGCAGTAGACCGGGCAAAAGGAACTGTCATGGTTGCCGACCGAAAGAAATTTTTTGCTTCTCAGGTAAAACCGGGCAATGCCAACACGCCGTGCGCGTACACGTATATTTTCCCGGCCAGGATGGCGCTCAGCAGCGAATCCACAACGCCCTTCATGCTGGCAGGCAAGCTCAAGGCGCTGGACATACCCCTGGAGTACGTGGGGCCGTACAGATTCACTCTGCGGCGGCTCAATAAAGGCTCGCTCTATGTGCTTGAAAAAGCCGGTCTGTCTCTGGTTTGTTTTGAAGTAAACGAAAATGGCTTGATAGAAGGGCAGGATTGGCTCGCTCTGGACAATACCATATCGGAGTTGTACATCGTCTATTCGCCTTGGAAATGGGATAAAGAATTCGAAAAAAAGGTTTCTCAAAATCCAGCCGGCTATATGCAAAAAGTCACTCTGGAAATCGGGACTCAATATGTCGGCGGCCCGGAGCAAATCGGCGAACTGGTGGAGGAGTATCGCGAAGCGCCTGGGCGTATTGTTTCTCTGCGCGGTTTTCCCGGGGCCAAGGCCGAAAATGTCTGCGATTCCGAGGCGATTTACGCGGATGTGGAGACATACGCCCCTAAAAGCGAGGATGATTACCGCTATTTGTACCGCCGCTGGCGAGATGGCGGCCAAGATATCGTCTGGCGTCGTCCAGTCCACGGCGCGCTGCCTCCGCTGCCGTGTCCCGACGCCGTGGAAAAAAAACGCGCGTTCTTACTCGCGATCCATGATTCCATCGGCATCGCGCGTGAATTCGCTTCGTTGCATGAGGCGAGCGTGGCAACGCTCGCCTCTCGGAATGACTGGTTTGCGTATCCGCATACCATCGCGAATTATGCGAAGGCCCTGCTTGAGGTCAACCCCTCATATAGCGAACATCTGCAGCAGAACTATCATATAATAGAAAGTTATTGGCTTGGATCATGGGCCAGAAGTCATGGCTTTAAAGAACCTCCCGAGGAGATGAGAAAGGGAGTCCGCCCGCCGACCGTTGACGAAAAGCTGTATTATGTAAGGGACTGGAAAATGGCAGACACGCCGCCGTATTCACACGTCTTGACGTGGGCTGTTATCCGGGAGGCAAGGCGCTTCCCCGGAGCCGTCAAAAGCAAACAAACCCTCATGGTTTATCCCGATATCGATCTTGGGCCAAAGCAAGAGGACGAATGGGTTTGGACGGAAGGTGACGCATATCGCTCCAAATTGCCCCGGGGTACATCGGGGTACCCGGTACCCGGCAGGATCAATGGACAACCAAGGTGGATTCTGCAGCCGTATGAAGTGCTGCCCGCAAAATGGGACGTTCCTGGGATTAACGGTTTCCTTTACGAAAGAAAGAAAAATGCCGCAATCCTCGCGCGCCAGATGAAATTATTGACGGACGCTCGAACCTCTTGGCTTGGGGCAGATGGCATTCACAGTTTCGTCTCGGCCATGAGGCGGGGGTCTGCTTCTTCCCTTGATTATCTTACCAAGCGAGAGATGGCGTATGCCGAGTGCCATGCAGCCTTTACCACAGATGATGACGGTAAGGATAGCGCCGAGAAACTATACATGAAAGGCCAAGGCGAGCCCGTGAAGCTCTTTAAAGATGTCATGGCGGGGAAAGTGGAGGGGCAATCTGCTTATGTGAATGAAGATGAGAGCCTAACCGCCCTTATCGAGATTTTCGGATTCTACCTTGAAAATCTCCCCGACGCGACGGCGAAGGAGTTGCACGATGCCTGGGACGAACGGTTATATCAAGGCGCGACCGCGGATGTCACGACGCTGTCACTGCAGGATTTGACCAGGATCATCACGGAGGAAGGCCTTTCCGCCATTGATGACACCGCCCATGAAAACAAGGAAGCCGAGGCCGCTTTCAATGCCGCAAAGGAAACGGCCAACCCTGCGGCCCCGCTTTTGCGGTCTGAAGTTCCGCCCCTTGAAGACCGCAAGGCGGTGGGAAAGCCTCTGGAGTTTTATATCAGAAAAGAGATTATCAAAGGATCCGGAAAATGGGCAATGGAAAAAATCAAGACAGAGATCAAGAGCCGCTGCCTTGCCATAATCAATGATCCCTCGCGCCAAAGTGGGCGTGCCCGCGCTGTCTTAAAAGCAACAAGAGCTTTTGAACGGTACATGAAATATTGGGCGCTCGGCATAGCTGTGAAGAGCGCCGGATCCAAGCCTTCTCTTGTGTCGTTTCTGAAGCTGGCCAAAGCGGTTTCATCTGTCCTCGCAGTTCGAAGAGCCCGCGCAGCTCTGATGTACATCACCAAAAGGTGGGGTACGGCAGGCGGATTGTCCAGAGGGCTTATCGTAATCTTGGGTAAAAAATCAGCCGGGAAGTATCTGGGCCTGTTTGCAGATCTCGGAGAAAGTTACAGCTTATATAAAAAAGATGACTACGATGCCGCCGCAATGACAGCAGGAACTGCGGTTGTGACTGTTGCTTTGGTTTCTTTCGGCGGTATATTCTCCGTCATCTCTATTCCTGTGGGAATTTTAGGCGCGATTCTTGCCGGATATTGGACAAACAGCGTCGATGAAGACTGGCTTACTCATTGCTTCTGGGGACGTTACTATGAGAAAACATATAAAAAAGATTCATACCCGCCCTTTTCTTACAAGCAGTTCTTTGAAAAAATAGAAAAAAATAATGAGCCGGAAGACAATAAACGAAATCCGGAAGCTCCGGAAGAAGGGATAAACGAACATGGAGAGCAGCAACTCCAATGGATAAGCATGATGAGCGAACCTAAGCTGACGCATGCCCCATTTGCCGTGTATGACACAAAAGAGATGCGGTCAAAAACGCTCCTCTACGTGAAATATACCGTGCGTCTTTTTGATGCTCTTCAGAGCAGTATTATCCCGAAGGCATCCATCACAACGATCCTGGGCAAAAAAGAACTCACGTTGAACATGGAGCCGGATGAATTTATGCCCATTCCATTCAGGCTGACGCTTGGAGTTCCGGAAAATGGAAATGATGCCGACATCGCTTCTGATAAACAGTCAGAAGAGAAATCATCTGACTCTTCCCCGAAAATTACCGAACCCATGCAAATGGTTTCTTTGGAAGGTGTTTTCGATACAGGAGCATTATATAAGCATGCAACGCAAGGTAACACCTATGCCTCTTCTGGAGATTACGATTTTCGCCCGCAGCTTATTTTGGAGATGACTTTCAAATATATACCTGAGGTTGCAATTACTAAACCTAAAAAACCTCTATGGATCTCCTTGGATCCCTTTGATGCGGATATGGGGGATCCGGCGGCAAGTATACGGTATTTTGAACTACTGACGGAGATTCAGCAGAAATAGGGCGCTGATGGGCAATCCCATACGCATGCCGGCTGAGAAAACATCAAAACGTGGCGGATGTTAGGCCGCTGGATCGAAAAGATCGCCGATCCAACTGGAACTGCTCTGATAGCAAGTTACATTCAAACGGGTTTGAATGCGGAAAGGCGCGACTGTTCCGGTGCTTTGCGGCGGCAGTCAATGCCGATACCAATTTGCTCCATTAAAAATTGTTAATCGTAACAGGTTCCGACGAAATTTCGGCGGAACAAAAATAAATTATTTCGCGTAGTTATATAAAAGCCTCAAAAAGCTTCGCCGAAATTTCGTCGAAGCTTTATCAAGCAAA
>JAISBT010000159.1 GCA_031266055.1 Deltaproteobacteria bacterium | reverse complement strand
ACCGTCCTGGAGGAGTACGGTCTGACCCCGGTTCTGCAATATAGCTACACCAAACGCGAGTCCAACATCCGGGGCAGGGAATATGACCGCCACCGCCTGAACCTGCTGATCAACTACAGATTTTAGGGCATTTTGACCTTTTTTAATATTTATATCTAATGATATAAATATATTATATACTTTTAAGGGCCGACTGCCTGTACCGGCATAGCATCTGCCGCGACAGCCGCGTAAAAAACGCTTGACAAGCATATTCAGTCAGGCTACCTGAGTACCTTGATTTTGGTTCGGAATCGGACGGCGCAACGGCAACGGTTGTGTTGCGCCGAAATTCGGCTGGCGCGCAAGCGCGAATTTTGCTTGGGGAGTTAATCCAAATGTTGATCAATGACCGGCGGATACATGAAATAAGCGGGAACCTGACCTTGGCGTCCGGTTCTTACCTCGCTTCCATTGCCGTTATCAGCATTACCGGCCTGGCGCTATCCGTCCGGCTGCGCGATTAACCGCTCCTGAAGCATTTAAATTAATAGGATTAAAAACCCTTGGGCAGCGGTAAGTTGTTCAAGGGTTTTTTGTTTGTAAAAACCAAAGGAGGATGCAATGAAGTTACAGTCGAGAAAAATCGTCATCATCGGGGCCGGGCATGTGGGTTCGCACGCGGGCTATGCTCTGGCCGCGCAAGGTCTTGCCGAACATATCATGTTCATTGATCTTGACGCCGCCAAAGCCAGGGCGCAGGCCATGGATATTTCCGACGCCAGCCTGTACCTGCCCCACAGCGTTAAAGTCTCTGCCGGCGACTACAGCCAGGCGGGCGACGCGGATCTGATCATCGTGTCAGCCGGCCCTTTGCCGGATCGGAGCAAGGGGCAGAACAGAATGGACACCCTGGGCCAGACCGTGGCGGTGATGAAAGATGTGATCGCGAAGCTTAAAGAACTCAAGTTTGACGGTATTATCCTGAATATTTCCAACCCTGCCGACGTCATTACCCATTATTTGCAGAAAGGACTGAATCACCCGCCGCGCAAGATATTGTCCACCAGTACAACGCTGGATTCAGCCAGGCTCCGCCGCGCCTTGTCCGAAGCTATGGGCATAGACCGTAAATCCATTCTGGCCCATGTGCTGGGCGAACACGGAGAAAGCCAGATGGTGGCGTGGTCTGCCGCGTCCGTGGCGGGAAAGCCTTTGCGTCAACTGATCGCCGAAAACCCCCTATATGGCGGGCTGGATCTGGAAGCCATCGCCAAGGAAGCCCGAGGCGGCGGCTGGACGGTACTGGAAGGGAAAGGCTCCACCGAATTCGGCATTGCCTCTTCCATAGCCGAGGTGGTGCGAGCGCTTTTCGGCGATGAAAAGCGCATCTTGCCCGTATCGGTTCTGCTCGACGGCGAATACGGCCAAAAAGACGTGTACGCCAGCGTTCCGGCGGTTCTGGGCAACAACGGGGTTGAGATGGTGCTGGAATTGAGCCTTTCCGAGGAGGAGAGGAAAGCTTTTGCCGCCTCATGCGCAAGTATGCGCGGCAACCTGCAATATGCGCTTGGCCTGTAACACAATTGGGAGCGGTTTGGCATTGAAAATGTCGAACCGCTCGGCAAGGATTTGCCGTACAAATCCTTTCCGCGAAATTATCGCAAGGCGAACCTGCTTCGCCGTCAAGCGATAATTTCAAGCGCAAAAAGCTATAAATGACGCCGGCGGCGCTATCCGCCACCGGCGCATTTCAAAATTTTCAATGTTAAAATGCTTCAGGAGATAAAATGACACAACATAACGCAACACCAAGCAAAACACGCTGGAAGCTGCTGATAATCATCTACTTTGCCTGTCTTATCGCTTATCTGGATCGGGTCAATCTTTCCATTGTCGCGAAAAATGTCATGGAAGAGATGGATTTCGACAAGATTCAGCTTGGCTATACCATGTCGGCCTTTTTCACCGGTTATGCCGTT
Source organism: Deltaproteobacteria bacterium (assembly GCA_031266055.1). Lineage (GTDB taxonomy): Bacteria > Desulfobacterota > Desulfovibrionia > Desulfovibrionales > Desulfovibrionaceae > WRHT01. The sequence continues at coordinate 3,233 of JAISBT010000159.1, read as the reverse complement.
TTGCAGATACCCAGCAGTATTCTGGGGGAAAAATTCGGAACGCGGGTAGTGGCCGCTCTGGCTATTTTGTGGTGGTCTGTGTTTACTTTTCTGACTCCCCTTGCCTGGGGTTTTACCAGTTTTATGATTATCCGTTTTATGTTCGGTTTGGGCGAAGCGCCGATTTTCCCCTGCATACAGACTTTTTTCTCCCGCTGGTTCAGTTTCAAGGAAAAAGCCATTGCCAATTCCGGTATGCTGATGGGCGTGTTTTTCGCGCCGGCCATAGGCCCCTGGCTTACAGTGCAAATAGTGGACAATTTAAGCTGGCGCTGGGCCTTCTATGCATACGGCTTTGCCGGGAGCATCGCCGCCTTGCTCTGGTTCATTTACGCCCGCAATACGCCGCAGGAGCACAAGGACGTCAATCAGGGCGAAATTGACGCCATCAACATAGGCCGTACGCAAACCCAGATTGACTACCTGATCAAAAAGGAAGTCGCTCCCTGGACCAGCAGGTTTCTGAAAAGCCCCCGCTTCTGGCTCATCGGCATTCAATACTTCATCGCCAACTACATTATGTATCTCTTTCTTTCCTGGATTCCAACGTATTTGCAGGAAGCCCGGCACATGACTTTCCAGAAAATGGGCATCTCCGCCTCCGTTCCCTGGCTGTGCCTTACGTTATCGGTGCTGATTGGCGGTTTTGCCAGCGACAGGCTGGTATCCCGTAACGTTTCCAAGGTAAAGTCCAGGTCGTTGTTTGCAATTGTGGGTTTCGCCTTCTGCATGTTCGGATTATATATGGGCGCCGGCGCGGAAAGCGATGTGGGCAACCTGCTGTGGCTCTCCTTGAGCCTTGGCGCTCTCGGCTTCAGTTACATCGCTTCCTGGGCGGGCTGTCAGGATCTTGGCGGAAAATTCGGCGGTTCGGTTTCCGCCTGGATGAATACCTGGGGCAACCTGGCCGGGGTAGCCGCCCCGGTGGTTACGGCCTATCTGGTGCGGGCCTTCGGCTGGCAAGGAGCCCTCAGCATGACTTCGGTATTTATTTTTATCGGGTGTTTCTGCTGGGTTTTCATCCGCCCGGACAGATCCCTGGTGGAGGAGATGGAATAAAACCTGTAACGCTTGAAATGCTTGCTTAACGGCGAGCTTTCGCTCGCCTGCAAGCATTTCAAGCGTTACACCGTTTCCCCATCAAACATGCTTTTATGTTTGATGGGGAAACGGAATCCGCGACAGGACGTCGCGGCGAAGCGGCATCCGTTAAACGGCATAGCCGTTTTACGGATGGCGACAGCAGCGCTATGCGAAACATTTCGGAGGCAAGGCGGAACCCAAGCTTCCGCCCCAGCCGATACATCAAAACTGCATGGATGCAGTTTTGATGTAGAAATGGTATTACATGATACTAAATAAAGCCTTTCCAGCCGGGCAGGTCATAAACCTCTTTATTCCGGGAGTTTATGGAGCGCTGCTTCCCGCTCAGGCGCGCGCATTCATCAAAGCAGCTTACCGCCTGGCCGTACCAGGCTTCGTGCGTTGTTCCGCCTACATGCGGCGTCAGCACGACTGTCTCCAGAGAAAAGAGCGGATGGGACAGATTCATGGGCTCTTCCGGGAACACGTCCAGTCCGGCGCCGGCCAGACGCCCTTCCTGCAGGGCTTCGGTCAGGGCATCCAAATCCACAAGTCCTCCCCTGGCCGTATTGATCAGGCAGGCGCCGGGCTTCATCAGAGCGAATTCTCCGGCTCCGAAATGCCAGGAATCCGAGCCGCCCGGAATATGCAGGCTGACGAAATCCGCCTCGCGGAGCACGGTTTCCAGCGGGAGCTGGGTTATGCCGAGCTTTTCGGCAATATCCGGCCTGGGGGTGCGGTTGGCGGCAAGCAGCCTCATATTGAAGGACGCGCAAAGTTTGGCCAGTTCCTGCCCTATATTGCCCATACCCACTATGCCCAGAGTTTTTCCGCTTATCTGCGTGCCGATGCCCGGACGCCACCGGCCGTTCAAAAGGTTTCCGTTATGCCAGGCCACCCTGCGCGCCAGGCAAAGCATGAAGGCAAGCGCCAGTTCAGCCACGCTGCGCGCATTCACTCCCGGCACATTGGTAACCAGAACGCCATGTTCCGTTGCGGCACGCAAATCAATATGGTCAAGGCCGACGCCAAAGGAAGCGACAAGTTTCAGCTTTTTCGCGGCTTCAAAAAATTTGCGATCCATCGGGGTCAAATCGGGCACCAGAATTTCTATGTTACCGGCCTGGGCCAGCAGCGCTTCATATTTTTCTTTCAACCCGGCTTTCATGCCGGAAGGACAATATTTGCCGAGCCATTCGACCTCAAGACCGCGCTCGTTGACCAAATCAAGCAATGGCCCGGGTTTATTGAATATAGGCAGTTGAGTAAAAAAAACAGTCTTCATACGGCCTCCTCCTGTACGGCAAGTTATAAAATTGACGGCAAACTCCCCGGAGCGCGCTGTGGCCTCAGCATTGTCCGACCACTTTCCTGGCCGCGCCGGGCGGGCTCAATTCAAGCACCATGGCAGGCGGGATGTTCCGCAACACAAAACTGCGCCCAGTGCAGCGGAAGCCGGCCTGAATGAACGGATGGCTCCTCATTCCATAGGTATATTGTATTATGCGGCCGTCAGGAGCCAAAATATTTTCGACCTGCGCGATAATGCTTTTCCGCAAAGACTGCGGAAAGGAAAAAAACGGGAGCGAGGAAATCACAACGGAAACGGATTCCGGCTCAAAATAAGTTTCAAGGTGCGCCGCATCCGCATGCAAAATGGTGTAATCGGGAAAACTGTCCCGCAGCAGGGTCGCGAAGATCCGCGAACACTCCACCGCCACAAAGCGGTCATTGCTTACGCCAATGGTCTGCATAGCCTGGGTGATTGTGCCCACACCGGCCCCCAGTTCAACAATCAGCCCGTCAGCGCGCTTGAGCGCTTTACGCGCCATGGTCTGCGCGAGCTTATGCCCGCACGGGCAAACCGCTCCGACCCGCCTGGGATGCTTTAATAATTCCCGCGCGAATAACATATAGCCTGACCTGGACGCTTTCTCTTTTGTCGCTTTTGAAAACATACCCACTCCCGCATATAAAAAAATATGTTTACGCTGAACCAGACGCTTCTGTCCAGAACAAAAGGCGCCGGGCGATGCTTTCGCATCGCCCGGCGCCGCAGGGTTCGCAGGGTGTGTTACAACGTACCGCTCATACTTGCGCCGGACCGACTA